>QZKV01000188.1 GCA_003599575.1 Desulfobacteraceae bacterium
TCCGGGTAGCGCAGAAATTCCACTTCACGGACCCCCAGCAGGTCGGCCGCGGCCTGCTGCTCTTGTTCCCGCATTTGCAAAAGCGCCTCCGGCGCCAGGGTGCGGTCCGTGGTTCCCTTCTCTCCGCTGGTGCAGACCACATAGGCCGCACAACGTCCTTCCGCGATCCAGCGGGCCACGCTGCCCGCAGCGCCGAATTCCGCATCGTCCGGGTGAGCCGTTATGACCAGTATATCGACGGGTGCTTTCACGTATGCTCCATCTTTTGCGCCCAGAGCCGCGCAGGCGCAGAGAAAAAGGAGCGGTTCTCCTGGAATCTCTGCGCGCATGCGTCGGTGCGCCTTCATGCCTGCGTTTTTCAGTTCGGAAGCCCCCCTGCGCACGGCGCCATGACCGGGGGGTTCTGCGCGGGATCATGCGCCTCCAGCAGGGACTCGTAAATATCACCCACGGCTGCTGCCACGCGCTGCCAGCCGTAAGCTTCGGCCGTGGCGCGGATCTGTCGATTTCCCGGACGCCGCTCGGGAGGTTGGGCCAGAATGCGTGCGATCCCTTCCGCGACAGCCCCATCGTCCGCGGAGCCGATGAGAATGCCGTTCACGCCGTCCTGGATGATCGACTCAACCGCTCCGACCGGTGTGGCCACCACCGGTATGCCGCACGCCAGGGCCTCAAGCACGACCAACCCAAAACTTTCATAGTCCGACGGAAAAGCCAGGAGGTCGGCAGCGCTGTAATATGGGGGCAGATCCTGCTGTTCGACGCGCCCGACGAAGCGAACGGCATCCGCCAGGCCCAGTTGGGCGGCCAATGCGATCAGATTGAGGGAACTGGGGGCCTGCGGGCCGTCGCCGCCGATGATCAGCAGATGCAGCTTTGGAAAGCGGGAGCGCAGCTGTCCGGCCGCCCTGATCAATCGATCCAATCCCTTAAGGGGGGCGAAGCGGCCCACATACAACACGACATCGGAATCGGGCGCGATCTCCAAATGCCGGCGCGAAGCGATGCGGTCTGCGGGCCGAAAAAGTTCCAGGTTCACCCCGCAGGGGACCACGCTGACATGGGTGCGGCGGGCATGCGAAAATCGGATCAGGTTGTCCATTTCGCGCGGCGCCGCGACCACGACACGATCGGCCGACATGGCCAGCCAGCGCTCGTGGGCAATGCGCAGCTGGGATTCGGCTTCCCCCGCACAGGTTCTGTTCTTTACCGCCCCCAAGGTATGAAACATGGTGACATGGGGGCGGCGCCAGCGCGCCTGGGCCATTGCCCCGACCACTCCGGAAAGCCAATAGTGGCTGTGAATGATATCGTATTCACGATGCCGGCTGCGGGCGTAAGCCTCCAGAACTTTGAACACGTCGGGGAGAAATTCCGGCCAATTTTCCCTGGCTGCTTTTATATCCGAACCATGGCCTAGATGAATCAGCCGCACATTGGGATAAAGGCGCGTTTCAGGGGCAGCGCCGCCGGCGCAGGTGAAAATATCGATCTTGTGACCGGCTGCGCCCAGCCAACGGGACAGTTCGCGCACGTAAACGCTCATCCCGCCCGTGTCGCTCGTCCCCAGCGGACCGATGGGACTGGAGTGCAGGCTGAGCATGGCGATGCGCAGGGATGCAGTTGAGCCGTATGGGTTTGAATGCGTCATTGCGTTTCGTAAGCCCCTTGGTCCGCTGCCGGATTCAGCTGTTCGCTGCCGCAGCTGGGTTGCCCGGAAAAGTTCCGGCGGCGGGCGGTTGGGCAACCGGAGAGCCCAACACCCGATTCACCCGCCAGGGCAACGGGCCGGGTCTTCAAATTTCCAGCATGCATCGATACAACTGGGTCTCCATCCCGCCCAGGCGTTTTTTGTAGACTTCCGCGCCCTTCAAGAAATCGTAGCGCCGGCAGCCTGCTTCGATCGCGTTGCGGATGCTTAAGATTTTGCTGAGCGCCCCCACGCTCCAGGACTCGAAACGTTCATCATAACCGCTGTTGTACAGATAACGCGTACCAAGATAGTCGAAGCAGAGCACGCTCGCGACCGGCCGGTCATTCACGTCCAGAAAGCAAAGCCGCAACATGTGCCGGTCGGCCAGGCCGCGGATCAGATCGCGAAAATAGCCCTCGACCGCAGCGCTCATGAAAGCCGCCTTTTCCGGGCGATTGGCGCGGAAAAGCGCGATAAAAGCGTCCACCGCCGCACCGAGCGCAGCGCGGGTATCGATGCACCGGTAACCGATCCGGCCCAGGTTATCCAGGCGGCGAAGTTTTCGCCGGACCTCGTGGCGCTGCTTTCCGTCGAGTTGCAGCAGATAACCTTCCCAACTGTCGGGCAGCAACGCTGCGTAGGCCACCTCATCCGGGCTGAGCTCGGTGTTGCCAGGCTGCGGCGATATGGTTGCCAGCGCCTCCAGCACCAGCGCATTCGGTTGCAGGGTACGCAGATCCAATCGGCGGATGCCTTGGCCAACAAGATGCGCCAGGACGGTTTCCAGAACCTGCTGCTGGCGTCCGGGTGCGCTTATCAGGTCCTGGTAGTCGCACACCTCGGGCGCGCCCAGAAATCGGGCCGTGCTGCCGCCGATGGAAAGGGGCATGCATCCTATGGGTGTCCGCCCGTCATGAACTGTGACGATATGCGGTTCGCCGGTGCGAAGGTGCCGGTGTACGTTCTCCAGCCAGAAGGGCAGCACGAAAAGACAGGGCCAAGGCCATGTCGCACGGGTTTGTATCCAAAGATCGTGCAACCCATCAAAAGACTCAATTCTGACCATCGGTCTCAGCGCTGCGCTCCCATGATGTCGTGACCTGTTTGCCCTCATTATTGAAAAGAGGTATTTAGAACACTCCGCCGTGCAGGTCAAACGGGGATTTTGGAGAGCGCGGGACGCCGTTCAATACGGGCTCTATTTGATATCCCAGTGATGCCCGGCGGGAGTATCCCTGACCATCACCCCGGCTTCGTGCAGGCAGCCGCGCAGGCTGTCGGCGGCCGCCCATTGCTTCTCATCCCTCAAACGGGCGCGCAAGGCCAGCACAGATTCCACCAGAGGCGCCAGGCAGGCCTTGCGGTCAGTGGGGCGTCGGGCCAGGTGCCTTCCGATCAAGATCAGCATGTCGCGCAAGATCTCTCTGGCGGCTCCCAAGGCACTGCGTTCCTGCAATTGTTCGTGCAGAGCCCAGATGTGATGTTCCACTTCGAGCAAGAGCCCCATAGCCTCCTCGATCCGGTCCAGATCGATAAGTGTTTGAATCTTTTCACTCATCATGCTCAATGGATCCCACACCGGATCTTTCGGGGGGGCAGCCTCGGCCGGCGGGCGGGCCGGATGGCTCTGCGCCGGAGCGCCGCCCCATTCGCTTCCGCCGCGCAGCAGCGCTAAAGGAAGACGGTCCTCTTTTCCGAAGGACAGTTCCCGTCCCCTGCGGCGTAAGGTGACCCGCCCCATTCCCCTGACAATGGCATCGGGTTTGGCCGGATCGATGATCAGCGCGGTATGCTCATCCAAACCCAATATGCCTGTGGTTTCCGGAAGCATGGCCTCCAAGGCATGCAGGCGTGGTTCTCCCATAAAGCAGAAGCGCGTGTCGTGGTTGCCGCCCTCCGCGTTGTTCCAATGGGGCATGACCACCCAGTCGAAACCGAAGGCTTGCAGCAGGTTCAGTCCCTCGACCCAGAAAGGAGGCTGCCCCACTTTGTAAATCTCATAGACCGGCAGCGTGAATCGCCCCACTGTCAAAGCGGCCGCACTGGCCGCCACCAGGCATCCGCCGGTCTGAATGCGTTCGCTCAGCAGTTGCGGTATTTTGGTCTGCCGCCATTGCCCCAGGGCATAGGTCGGGCTGCCGGGTCCGACCAGTATGTAATCGGCCTGCCGCACCAGCTGATAGCTGCGCTCGATCTCCAGAGCGGCGGTTTCGGACGATTTGAGGGAAGCAATTGTCAGAGAACGCCCAACGCGGGTTCGAAAATAGTCGGCCGCTCTTCGGGAAAGGTGATCGGCATTGAGTTGAAACCCGGCGGGCGTGTCGATAAACACGGCCTGGGCGGCTGTTCCGTAACGGTTGAGCAGCGCCTTGTGGACTTCCACCATGGTGGCGGTCAGCTCGCCCGACCCCATGAGCGCGATGATGCCGGATATGTTCTGCACGTTTCACCTGCCCATCTTTTTAGTCCGAATCTGAAATCATGGCCGCATCGAAAATCGTCCGCCCGTACTCCATGCCGGGCACATGGTAAAGCATTATCGCTATCCGGGAAAATTCAAGGGCTTCCGGACTGCGGCCCGGCGCCGCAAATGAGCTGGGGAGCCATTTTTGTACTTTCTTTTTCCGGCCCGGCGGTTGGATGCCCATCATAGGTGCCGTACAAACCGGTTTTTAATGCTGCCGATCTTTTCGATCCAACAGGCCACTTCATCACCCTCCTGTAAAACAACCGGCGGATTGCGGAAGATGCCCACCCCGGCGGGCGTGCCGGTGGAGATCACGTCGCCGGGCATCAGGGTGATGTCGGCGCTGATATCGGCGATCAGGGTCGGCACATCGAAAATCAGGTCCCGCGTGTTGCCATCCTGCATCAGTCGGCCGTTGACCTGGGTCGTGAGATTCAAGCTATGCAGATCACCGATTTCGTCCAGGGTCACCAGCGCAGGTCCAAGGGGGGCGAAGGTGTCGAAGGATTTCCCGCGATACCATTGCGAGTCGGCGAACTGGGCTTGCCGGCCGGAGACGTCGTTCATCACCGTCACCCCGGCGACATGCGCCAGAGCCTCTGGCTTGGCGATGCGTTTGCCTTCCGTGCCGATCACAACGGCAAGTTCCACTTCCCAATCGATCTGACCGGAGCTTTGCGGCAGGAGCACCGGATCGAAGGGACCGTTTAAGGTATTGGGCGTTTTGCAAAAAATCAGGGGTGCGGGGGGGCTTTCCAAGCCGCCTTCTTTGGCGTGTTCGAGATAGTTTTTACCCAGACAGATGATCTTTGATGGGCGCGCAATGGGCGGACCCCAGCGCTCCTTGAGGCCTTGTCCCGGCAGGGCGGTGCCGGCCAGCCGCGCCGGCCAGCCCTGCCTGAAAAATTCCTCATTTATATCGGGAATATCCGGAAAATGGACGCGTAAATCGACGATGCCGTCGGCTTGCCACAATCCCGGCCGCTCCTGTCCTCTGGGTCCCAGGCGAATGAGTTTCATCGATAAATGCTCCTTTATGGTTTGTTGTTCAAGTAACAGCCGTTCGCGCTCACACGCCTCCGAGCGCGATTCGGCCGGCCGTTTCGCTGAGTATGCCAAGCAAGCCGGCGCACTGGTTGGGACATAAATCCACAAATGTCCAGGCTGCGCGGTCCAAGCCGCTCCCGGACAATGGCGCAGATCCGACACGAGGTCTAATGAAACTCAGGTCGATCGTCAACCAAGCAGTGCCTCAAAACGATGCACTTTCAATTTGATAGCTCCGCGGTGATTTTTAAATATCTGAAATACAAAGTTTTTTTGAAAAACTTTTTTCTTGAATTTTAAAGTCCGATGTGAAAAAGATTCCACCTATTTGATGCGGATGCGGAGAGCCGGCCTATGACCCTTGAAAAATCACCAACGCCATTCCCACCGCCGGATGATCGCTCGGAGCCTTCCATCGAGCACAAATTAAAGCGACTCAGTGAGCTGTTCAGCCTTTTGGGGTCCGATCCTGAACAGAATATTCACATCATCGTCCAGCAGGCCGCCCGTGTACTGGAAAGCGCGTGTGCACTGTACACCCGCATCGACGATCAACAGCGCTCGCTATCCGCCTGGTCCGGATACAACCCGCCGCCCGGTTTTCCACCGGACGACAAGGGCAACAGTCAAATTTGCAACCAGACTGCCGCTTTCTTTGCTTTCAAAGGAGGCAGCCAGCCGCTGGCAATAGGGGATCTGGCCCAAACCCCGCACTTTTGGGAAGATCCCTATATCCGCCAATATGGCATCAAATCCTATATCGGATGTCCGGTGCACTGCAAAGGCAAGACGATCGGCACCCTGTGTATCGTGGACATCCGCACCCGCAATTTCACCCAGGTGGACACCTATATCATCGGCACACTGGGCAAATCACTTTCCCTCGAGGAAGAACGCCACGAGGCCGAAGCGGCCTTGCGGCGCAGTGAGGCGGAACACCGGCGCCTGTACAAGCTGCTTCGGCTGATGGCCGACAATGTCCCCGACATGATCTGGGCCAAGGATCTGGACGACCGTTACATGTTCGTCAATCAGGCCATGTGCGACAAGTTGCTCAAATGCAAGCGGCCCGAGGACGCCATCGATAAAACCGAAGCCTATTTCGCCCGCAAAGAGCGCGAGCTGGGACACCGCCACACCTTCGGGGAGCTGGGTATCGAATCGGACCGGATCACCAAACGCAGGAAGCTGGCCGGCCGTTTTGTGGAAGAGGGCTTGATCCGCAATGAACATCTTGTCCTGGATATTCATAAGGCGCCTTTCTGGGGTGAAAACGGCCAACTGATCGGCACGGTGGGCTGCGGTCGCGATATCACACGGGAAAAGCTAACCGCCCAGGCCCTGCAGGAGAGCGAAAAGCGATACCGCGACTTGTACAACAACACCCCGGTGATGCTCTACTCATTGGATCGCGAAGGCCGGGTGACCAGCGTCAGCAACCTGTGGCTGGAGATCATGGGATACAAACGCGAGGAGGTCATCGGCCGCCACGCCTTCGATTTTCTGGCCCCCGAAAGTCGCCGCGAAGCCAGAGAATCATTATTCCCCCATTTCTACAAATCGGGGCAAATGAGAAGCCAGCCCTGCCAGTTTGTCACCAAAAGCGGTGGCCGCCGTGAAGTTCTGCTCAGCGCCATCGCCCAGCGCGATGCCGAGGGGGAGTATGACGGCGCCTTGGCTTTTGTCATCGACGTGACTCAGACCAAGGAAGCCGAAAAGGATCAGCGCCGGTTGACCACCCGCTTGCAACAGGCTCAGAAAATGGAGGCGATCGCCACCCTGGCCGGTGGCATTGCGCACCAGTTCAACAACGCCCTGGCGGTCATCCTGGGCAATATCGAGCTGATTTATATGGACGGCATCCCCGATGGCAAGCTGCAGCGCTTCATCGGACCGATCAACCAGGCCGGTCAGAAAATGGTGCATTTGACCAGCCAGCTGCTGGCTTACGCCCGGGGCGGTAAGTTCCAGACCCAGATCGTTCCGTCGCACCGTTTTGTACACGAAGCCATGAGCCTGGTCAGTCATAGTTTGGCATCCTATGTGGAACTCAAGACCGATTTGGATGAGACAGCCGATCCCATCGAGGTGGACAGCACTCAGATGCAGATGCTGTTGGCCGCCATCTTGTCCAATGCCTCGGAGGCCATCGAGCAAAAAGGCACTGTGACGGTGACCTTGCGCAATGCCGACCTGACGTCCGAAGATTGCCTCCGATATCCGGGAATCAAACCGGGAAAGTTTGTGTTGCTGCGCATCCAGGATACCGGAAAAGGCATGGATGAGCAGGCCTGCACCCGCATCTTCGAACCTTTTTTCACGACCAAGTTTCAAGGGCGGGGTTTGGGCATGGCGGCCGTGTACGGCATTGTCAAAAAGCATGGCGGCTATGTCTATGTCGAATCGGAACCGGGACAAGGCACGACGGTTTCCGTTTACCTGCCCCGTGCCCGCTGGGCCCAGCCTGTGCCTGAACAGCAACCCCGTCTCAGGTCCCGCCGCAGCGGTACGGCCTTGATCATCGAAGATGAACAACTGGTGATGGAGGTGAACCGGGCCATTGTCGAAAAGCTGGGTTACCAGGTGCTGGAAGCCAAGACGGGCAAGGAGGCCCTGCACATCGCCAGAACCTATGAGGGCCATATCGACTTCGCCCTGCTGGATGTCATCCTGCCGGATACGAGCGGCAACCAGATTTATCCCAAGTTGAAAGAAATATTGCCCCAACTTAAAGTGATTGTCTGCAGCGGCTTTACATTGGACGGACCGGCGCGCGAAATCCTCAATGCCGGCGCCGAAAGTTTCCTGCCCAAGCCTTTCACGGTAGCCGCATTGTCATCCGCCCTGGATGAAATTCTGAAGGACAATTGATTCGTCCGCGCAGGGGAAAATTTCAAATTTGAATCTGAAATTTCAAATTTTGAATTGAAGGTATGGCAGGCCAGGAGGGACTCGAACCCCCAGCACCCGGATTTGGAGTCCGGTGCTCTACCATTAGAGCTACTGGCCTGCATCTGTGCAAAGAGACCTTCTCCTTAGCAGTTTTTCCAACCCAACGCCAGCTTTTCCGTGATCGATCCGCCCCGAGATGAAATCCACCCGCGGCGAACCGGGGAGGAGCTGTTGGCCGTGCAGCCTGCGGTACCAACCGAAGCTCGATCTCACGATGATTGGGGCAAACGGGTCACAGGCCACGCGGCCAACGAGCCGCGGCACCCAAACGCACCCGCCAGGTTCAAGTACCGGGCACCTGCTTTCCCTCCAGGTACTTTTTCAGGAAGCGCGCCGTATGCGATTTGCCGGTCTTGCCCAGCATCTCCCTGGGCGAGCCGACCGCCACCACGCGGCCGCCGGCCGCGCCGCCCTCGGGGCCCAGATCGATGATGTAGTCGGCGGATTTGATCATCTCCATGTTGTGTTCGATGGCGACCACGCTGTGGCCCTGGTCGACCAATCCCTGCAGGACATCCAGCAGCCGCTGCACATCGGCCAGGTGCAAGCCGGTGGTCGGCTCGTCCAGGATGTACAGGGTCCGCCCGCCGGCCGGTTGGGCCATCTCCCGGGCCAGCTTGATGCGCTGGGCTTCGCCGCCGGATAAAGTCGGGCTGGGCTGGCCGAGCTGCAGATAGCCCAGACCGATGTCGCAGACAAACTGCACGGCCCGGCGGATGCGCGGGATGGCCGAAAAGAACTGCAGCGCCTCGGCAAAGGTCATATGGAGCACATCGGCGATGGTTTTGCCCTTGTAAAGCACGGCCAGCGTTTCCGCGTTGAAGCGCCCGCCGCCGCACACCTCACACGGCACGTAGACATCGGGCAGGAAGGCCATTTCCACTTTGGGGCGTCCCTGGCCCTTGCAGGAAGTGCAGCGGCCGGCCTCCACATTAAAGGAAAATCGCGCCGGCGCATAGGCGCGCGCGCGTGCCTCGGGAAGCTGGGCGAACAGGTTGCGGATGTCGGTCAAAAAACCCACATAGGAGGCCGGCACCGAACGCGGCGTCCGGCCGATAGGGGAGTGGTCCACTTCCAGGACGCGGGCCAGGTCCTGCCAGCCGGTCATCTCACGGCAATAGCCGTTGCCGGCGGCCTTTTTTTGCAGGCGGCGATGCAATTCCTGATAGAGCGTCGTTTTCACCAGGCTCGATTTGCCCGAACCGCTCACGCCGGTCACGCAGACCAGGCGGTTGAGCGGCAGGCGCACGTCGATGTTTTTCAGGTTGTTGGCCGACGCGCCGGCGATGGCCACGAAGGGCTTTCGCCGATACGGCCGCAGCCGGCTGGTGATAGCGCCGTCGCCGCCGTCGAACACGGCCCCGGTCACCGATCCCGGCGCCTTGCGCAGATCCGCAAGGCGCCCGACCGCCACCACATGGCCGCCCTCGGCGCCGGCGCCGGGTCCCAGGTCGATCACCGTGTCGGCGGCGCGGATGGTCTCCTCATCATGTTCGACGACGATGATGGTGTTGCCCCGGTCGCGCAGCTCGCACAGGGCCTCGACCAGGATGTGGTTGTCGCGCGCGTGCAGGCCGATGGTGGGTTCGTCCAGGATATAGGTGACGCCGGTCAGGTTGGAGCCCAACTGCGCCGCCAGGCGCACCCTCTGGGCCTCTCCGCCCGACAGCGTATCGCCCGAACGCGACAGGGCCAGATACCCCAGGCCGAGACGGTTCATCAGGGCCAGCCGCGTGGCCAGTTCGGTCACGATCGGTTCGGCCAGGAGGCTCTGGTGTTCGGGAAAGGCGATTTGGGCCAGCATGCCCTGCAGCACCTCGGCCGGCTGTTGCACCAGGTCCCAGATGGTGCGGCCCTGCACCTTGACGGCCAGCGCCGCGGGCTTGAGGCGGCTGCCCTGGCACTCGGGGCAGGTCCTGGCGTTCTCGACCGTTTCGAATTCATCCACCCCGACCACCCCCAGGCCGTCGCATTTGCCGCAGGCGCCCTGCGGGGAATTGAACGAAAACAGGCGCGGGTCGCCCTGCACGGCCCCGATGCCGCAAGTGGGACAGCGGCCGTGCACGCTGAACACCTCTTCGCTGCGGCTCTGCCGGTCCAGGACGATCAGGCTGCCGTCGCCCTCCTTGAGGGCGGTCGCCACCAGGTCGGCCAGGCGCCGCTCAGCGCCTTTGCCGCGCGGCGTTTCCCCCACCACCAGGTCGATGTAGTGATCATGAAACCGACTCAGGGCCATGCCCGGTGCGATGTCGACTATCTTTCCGTCGATGCGCGCCCGCCCAAAGCCGAGTTTGAGCGCCCGTGCCAGCACATCCTTGTGAAACCCTTTGCGGCCGGCCACCTTGGGCGCCAGCAGCAGGGCCGGACGGCGGCCGTAGCGCGCGCCGATCTGAACTTGCAGGGCCGCGGCGCTCTGGCGGGTCAGCGGACGCGCGCAGCCGGGGCAGTGCGGCGTGCCCAGCTTGGAAAAGAGCAGGCGTAAAAAATGGTACACCTCGGTCAGGGTGGCGACCGTGGAGCGCCGGCTGGTGTGGCTGATGCGCTGCTCGATGGCCACGGTCGGCGACAGTCCGCTGACCAGGTCCACCTCCGGGCGTTCCAGGATTTTCATGTATTGGCGCACATACGGGGCCAGGCTTTCCAAATAGCGCCGCTGGCCCTCGGCGAACAGGATGTCGAAGGCCAGGGTGGATTTGCCCGAGCCGCTCACGCCGGTCAGCACGACCAGCTGATTGTGCGGCAGGGCCAGGCTGATGTCCTTCAAATTGTGCTCGCGCGCGCCGCGTACGTGGATGGCGCGGCCGTTGCCGCCGGCCGGTGGCAGCGCATACACCGCCTGGGGTTCGCCGGCCGCGGCGGCGGCGCCGTCCAGGCAGGCCCTGAGAAAGCGGCCGGTGTGCGAGGCGCTTTCCCCGGCGATCGCTTCCGGCGTTCCGGCCGCAACCACCCGGCCGCCCGCATCGCCCCCGTCAGGCCCCAGGTCGATGACCCAGTCGGCGCACTTGATCACATCCAGGTTGTGTTCGATCACCAGAATGCTGTTGCCCTCGTCCACCAGCCGCTGCAGGACCTTCAAAAGGATGGCGATGTCATGAAAGTGCAGGCCGGTGGTGGGTTCGTCAAAGATCAGCAGGCGTTCCCGCCGGCCCTCGCCCAGGTAGCGCGACAGCTTGAGGCGTTGGGCCTCGCCGCCCGAAAAGGTCGAGATGGGCTGTCCCAGCCGGATATACCCCAGTCCCACGCCGCTCAGCGGCATGAGGGGGGCCGTGATGCGGGCCTGGTCGGCAAAGAACGCCAGGGCCTGGTCCACGGTCATTGCGAGGATCTGGTGAATGTTGTGCCCGCGATAGGCAATCTCGAGCACCTCGGGCTTGAAGCGCCGTCCCTGGCAATCGGGGCAGGAGATCATCACGTCGGAAAGAAACTGCATTTCCACCAGTTCGAAGCCCTCGCCCTTGCAGGTGTCGCAGCGCCCGCCGTCCACGTTGAACGAAAAGTGGCCCGGGCCCAAACCCTTGGCGCGCGCCGCCTCGCTGTCGGCCAGGAGCTTGCGCACCGGGTCCATGGCCTTGGTATAGGTGAGCACGTTGGCGCGCGGCGTGCGGCCGATCGGCCGCTGGTCGATCAGTTCCACACAGGCGATGCGTTCGGCGCCCTCGATGGCGCGGAAGCGGCCGGGGCGTCCTTCTCCGGCGCCCTGCAAGCGCTTGAGCCCCTTGTAAATGATCTCTTCGGCCAGCGTGGATTTGCCCGAGCCGCTCACGCCGGTCAGACAGACCAGCAGGCCCAGCGGTACGCGCACATCGATTTTCTGCAAATTGTTCTCGGCCGCCCCGCGCACGCTCAGCCACTGCCCGCGCCGGGGCGCACGGCGGCGCGGCGGGAGGGGAATCCGCCGGCGGCCGGAGAGATACTGTCCGGTCAGCGATCCGCCGGCCTGGGCGGTCGGACCGAAGTACATGATCTGCCCGCCCTGCTCGCCGGCCTGGGGACCCAGGTCGAGCAGATAGTCAGCCGCGCGGATGATGGCCGGATCGTGCTCGACCACCACGATGGTGTTGGGCAGGTCGCGCAGGCGCTGCAGAATGCGGATCAGCCGCTCGTTGTCGCGCGGATGCAGGCCGATGCTGGGTTCATCCAGGACATACAGCGAATTGACCAGCGAAGCACCCAGGGCCGAGGCCAGGGCCACGCGCTGCACCTCGCCGCCCGAAAGCGTGCGCGACTGGCGGTCCAGGGTGAGGTAGCCCAATCCCACATCCTTGAGGTAGCGCAGCCGGCTAAGGATTTCACCGAGCACCAGCTGCGCGGCCTCGTCGGCGTCTTTGTCGTTCAAGGCCGTGAAAAAACCGAGGGCGTGTTCCACATTGAGCGCGTATATTTCGGCAATCGTGCGCCCGGCGACGCGGTAGAGCAGGGTTTCGGGTTTGAAGCGCGCGCCCCGGCACTGCGGACACAAATCGTAGCTGCGGTAACGCGATAAAAATACCCGCACGTGCATCTTGTAGGTGCGGGCCTCCAGCCATTGGAAATAGCCGCGGATACCGTAGTAGTCCTTTGTGCCGTCGATAATCGCGCGCCGCTGCTCCTCGGGCAGCTGCGCAAAGGGTTTGTCCAGGGCGATGCCCCGGCGGCGGCAAAAATCGCTCAGATCGCGGTATTCGAATTTGCCCTCCTGCTCTCCGCCGAACGGCTTGATCGCTCCTTTTGCCAGGGACAGGTCGGGATTGGGGATGATCAGGTCCAGATCCATATCGATCACCCGCCCGAAGCCCCGGCAGGTATCGCAGGCCCCCAGCGGGCTGTTGAAGGAAAAGCGGTTGGGCAGCGGCGACGAAAAGGTCAGATCGCAATAGGCGCAATGCAGCCGGTCGGAAAAAGACCAATGCCGGCCGCCTTCCAGCCACACCTCCACGCGCCCGGCGCCGAAGCGCTGGGCCGTCTCCAGGGACTCGACGATGCGCTGCCGCTGGTCGGGCTTCAACAGCACGCGGTCGGCCAACACCTGCAGCACGAGGGGCAGCGCCTGCGCGTCCATGGCGTTCAACTCCTGAACTGTGCCCTCCATCCAGATCCGATCATATCCCAGGCGCAGCAGGTCCCTGCACGCCGCAGCAGCATCGCCGTTCAGCGCATAAGGAAACGTGATCACCATGCGCCGGCCATCGGCCCGGTCCGCGAGAGTGCGCCAGATCTGCTCGGGCACATCGGGCTGCACCGGCCGGCCGCAGCCGCTGCAATGCAGCACGCCCTGCCGGGCAAAAAGCAACTTCACGTAATCGGTCAGCTCGGTCATGGTGCCCACGCTCGATCGCGACGTGCGCACCGGGTCCTTGCGGTCAATGGCGATGGCCGGCGGCACCCCCAGGATCTGATCGGCCTGGGGCCGGTCCATGCGGTCCATGAACTGGCGGGCGTAAGGCGAAAATGTTTCCACATAGCGGCGCTGGCCTTCGGCGTACAGGGTATCGAATGCCAGCGACGACTTGCCTGACCCGCTCACGCCGGTCACTACGGTCATGCGGTTCAGGGGAATATCCAGATCGAGTCCCTTCAGGTTGTTCTGACGGGCCCCGCGAATACGGATGCTCGGTTGCATTTCAGCTCTGTCCTATCCTACTGCACCTGGTAAACAGGAAATCAGCGAAAATTCATATCAATCCGAATGGAGTCCAGCGGATGCGGTCTTGGCCTATGGCATAGCCCGGGCGATTCAAACCGCTGCCGGCCATGTCGGACCGATCAGGATTATCAAAATAATGCGCAAATGGGAAACGGCATAGTTGCGCGGGTGGTGGGGCTTCAGAAAAAAGCTTCCGAAAAAACAAAGGAGCCTTCAAAGCGCTGGTCTACAAGGCGCATGACATCGCGGATCATATCGGCGCGGCCGCACAAATAAAAATCATAGGCGCCCGGCTCGAAACGATTGTCCAGGCAAGCGTCGACGCGTCCGGCAAACGCCTCCGGCACCCTTTCAGGCTTAAAGGGGCCGGAAATGCACGGAATATAACGCCGGGCGGCCGGCGCCAATTCCGAACGGTAGTAGAGTTCCCCGTCCGAGCGCACTCCGTGAAGCAGATCGAAATCACGTACACCGGCGCGCGCAAACGCCACAAACGGCGCGATACCGGTGCCGGTGGCGATCAGTACGGCCCGGCGGGGTGAGGGCTTGAAGGTGAAGAATCCGGTGGCCGCGGTGATCTGAAAGGTTGCACCGATAGTGGCGCCGGCCAGGCGCGGCGAAAAAAGGCCCTGGGAAACGAGGCGCACGCAGATGGACAGTTCGGAATCTTTGGAGGGCCCCAGCAAAGTGTATTCGCGATCCGGAGCCTGGCCCGCAAAGCCGATTTTCTGGCCGGGAAGGAAGGTAAACCCGTGGGGACGGCTGAAGCGCAGTTCGAAGGTATCGCTGCTCAGCCACCGCCGGCCGGTGATATGGGTTGTGTAAAGCGGCATGGATGCATCATCCAATGAAAATCGATTGGGCCGTTGCCATCACCGAGGTGGAGTGCCCTGCCAGATGGTATCGGCCACGCCGGCCTGATGGTTCAGAAAGCGGGCCAGAACAAAAAAATAGTCGGACAGGCGGTTGAGAAGCACCAGAATACCGTTCAGGCCATCCCCGGATGTACCTTGCCCGCGTTCATGTTCGATCAACTCCATCACCTGGCGTTCGGCGCGCCGGCAGACCGTGCGGGCCAGGTGGGACCAGGCCGCCGATGGAATCCCGCCCGGCAAAATGAATGATCTCAAGGCCGGCAGCTGTGCCTCCATGGCGTCGATCAGCGCTTCGATGCGGCGGCTGTGGGCGGGTCCGATGGGGTTCAAGCGCTCGAGGGCTTCGGCGGCGGAGGCTGCGGATAACCATGCCCCGGTGTCCAAAAGATCAGCCTGGATCTGCTGCAATTGGGCCGTCAACGGGTCCGAGGCCGCTCCCAGGGCGCCCAGCAAAGCCCCAACAACGCTGTTGAGTTCGTCCACCTCTCCATAAGAGTGGATGCGCACATGGCTTTTGGAAACACGCTCGCCGCTGAGCAGGCTGGTCTTGCCCTGATCGCCCGTCTGGGTATAGATCTTCATTGGGTCTCCGTGCCGGATGCTTCGGTCAGGCGTTCAAACATTTTGGCCGGTGCGCCGCATACCGGGCAGCGGTATGGCGGCTGTTCGCCGTCATGGATATAGCCGCAAACCATACAACGCCAGCGCATGATCGTTTGCTCCTCGTGTTTACAAATGGATGAGCGCATCTCATTCCCCCGATCCCCGGCATGGGGAACTCCGGCGAACAAACCTTAGCAGAACCGGGAACGGCTTTGCAACCGGTGTAATTCTCTTTTCACGATGGACTTTTTAGCGTGCGTTGCATAATTTGCTTTCATCGCCCTGCCGGCGGGCCGGCCGGATTGTGCAGGATACAAAGGCCGGCTCCCGCAGTATTCCTGCAAATCGGCCGAAGGGCCGCTGACAATGCCCAAGGAAGGAATCCATCGATGAATCAGCTGCTGATGATCGATATCGGGGCCGGTACACTGGATTTACTATACTACAATGCCCGAAGCGGCGAACACTTCAAGGCCGTGGCGCCATCCCCTGTGCGCCACATCGCCCAACAGATCGAGGCCACCACCGGTCCGCTGGCGGTCACGGGGGTCGAAATGGGCGGCGGTCCGGTCACCGATGCCTTGCGGCGGCGCGCGCAAGTATGCGAGGTCGTTATTTCCCCCTCGGCTGCGGCCACCCTGCATCACGATCCGCAGAGGGTGCGCAGCTGGGGGATCACGATCGCCGATGAGCGGCAGGTCGAGCACCTGTCCGCAGAGCCCCGCTTTACGGCTGTTTGCCTGGGCGACGTTCAACCCGGGCGCATCGGGCGTGTCCTGGAGGGACTGGGCCTTCCAATGTCCTTCGCTGCCGTGGCCCTGTGCGCGCAGGATCACGGCGTGGCGCCCCCGGGCGTTTCCCATTTGGACTTCCGGCATCATTTGTACAAGGAGATGCTGGATCGCGATCCCACCCCGTACAACCTCCTCTTTCGTGGCGATGCGGTGCCCGAGGCCTTCAGCCGGTTGCGCAGCATGGCCCTTGCCGCCCGCCAGCTCAATGCCCGCGAGGTGTATGTGATGGACAGCGGGATGGCGGCCATGGCGGGCGCTTCCCAGGATGCCCAGGCGAACGGCAGGACACCCGTGATCGTTTTGGATATCGCCACTTCCCACACAGTAATTGCGGTTTTGGAAGCCGGCCAGGTGGCCGCCTATGTTGAGTACCACACCCGCGATATCACCGGCGAGCGGCTGGAAAAATTGATCGTCGATCTGGCCGAAGGCCGCCTGCAGCACGAGCAGATCCTGGCGGAGGGGGGCCACGGCGCATACATGCGCAGGAAGATCGGTTTTGCCAACATACAAGCCATCATCGTGACCGGTCCCAAGCGCCGCCTGATGGCCGGGACCCGTCTGCCGGTGACCTGGGGCGCACCATGGGGCGACAACATGATGACCGGGACGGTCGGCCTGTTGGAATGCCTGCGCCGGCGTTTAGGAATGGCGCCGATCGCTTATATGTAGCCGTTGGCCCCCGTTTCTGCAATTATGGATCGGAAAGGAAAGTGGCGATGGAGGAATTCTGGCTCTGTTTTGTCCCCGTGTTCGTTGCCGTGGACGCTATCGGCGTGCTGCCGATTTTCGTCTCCCTGACCGACGGTCTCGACCCGAAGGTACGCCGGTCCATCCTGGTGCAATCCATTTTTACGGCCATGGGAATCGTGATCATTTTTCTGCTGTTCGGCCCGGCATTGCTGCGGTTTCTGGGCATCACGGTGGCGGACTTCATGATTGCCGGGGGCGCCTTGTTGTTCGCCATCTCTTTGAGCGACCTGATCACCGGCGAAAAAAAGCGGCGCCAGGCCGATGCATCCCTCATGGGGGCGGTGCCCATCGGTATTCCCCTGATCGCCGGACCCGCCTTGCTCACGACCACCATCGTCCTGGCCGAGGTCTATGGCAAATGGCTCACCGCGGGGGCGGTCATTGCCAACGTCGCCCTGGCCGGGCTCGTCTTCCAATTCGCCGATACCATCACCGGCTGGCTTGGGCGCAACGGCACACGCAGCGCCTCCAAAATTGCCAGCCTGCTGCTGGCCGCCATTGCCGTCATGCTGGTGCGCAAAGGGATCATGCAGGTGATTGCAAACCTGTCTCAATGAACCGGCAAGGATGGCGCGGCGGTTGTAAAATCGAAAGCAGTAAGTTCGGATGCCCCCATGAACGATAACGGCTACCGATGCCCGCCATACATTTTTTTGACCTTGGCCCGATCCACCGCGCCATTGTCCAGCCGGGGCAGTTGATCGACAAACTCGACATATTGGGGCTTCTTGTAGCGGGCGATGCGCGCCCCTACAAAATCGATCAGATCCTGCGCCTTCAGCGTTTGGTCGGCTTTGAGCTGGCAGACCGCCTTGATGCCCTCGGTCCATTTGGGGTCCGGCACGCCGAACACGACGACCGCCGCGACAGCCGGATGCGTCAGGATGACCGTTTCCACCTCGGCCGGGTAGACATTTTCACCGCCCGGCTTGATCAACTCCTTTTCCGCCTTGCGGGCCACGTACCACAAGTAGCCGTCCGCGTCGAAACGGCCCATGTCGCCGGTATGATGCCATCCGTTGCGAAAGGTATGCGCATTTTCGGCGTCCAGGCCCCAGTAGCCTTTGAAGACCATGGGGCCGCGAATGGCTATCTCGCCGGCCTGGCCGGTGGGCACCGGGCGGTCCTCATCATCCAGCAGTTCAATGTCCACCAGTGGGATCGGCCGTCCCGCCGAACCGGGTCTTTCCTTGTAGGGACTCATGGTGGCGGCCATGGAGGTTTCGGTCTGGCCGAAAAGAGAATAGAACGATCCGCCGGTCAGCTTCTGATAACGCTCGATCACATCCGGCGCGTCGATTCCCAAGACGGCCCGCAGTGTCTTAATATCCGAACCGGTTTTCTCCACATGGGCCAGAAGGTTTTGCATCATCGGCGCAAATGCGAACAGCAGGCTGGCTTTATGAGCAGCGATCAGGTCGGCGGCCTGGGCCGCATCGAACTTGCGCATCAGTACATTCGCCGATCCCCCGTGAAAGCAGCAAAACGCCATGCCCAGACCGGCGATATGGAACAGGGGCAACGGATTGAGAAGCACGTCCGCGGTGGTCAGACCGATTTGGTGCATCAGCTGGACATTGGCGCAGATCACATTGCGTTGACTCAGCAGAGCTCCCCTTGGGCGCCCGGTAACGGCAGCCGTATGGATGATGACCCAGCCGTCATCCGAATCGACTGCGGGCGTACCGCCGGCCGGCAGCGCCGCTTCTGGCAAATCGGCATACGCACCTTGCCCCGCCTGCAAATTGAAAAAGCATGTGGATGCCGGCAATTTGGATTGCACCGCGGCGGTCACATCGCCGTCCTCGCTGTCGGCAAATACGAATCCCGCTTGGGTATCGGTCAAATTGTAAGCCATTTCGTCGGCCGAAAGCCGCCAATTGACCGGCACGACAATGGCGCCCAGCGCCGCCGCCGCACCGTACAGGACGGCATATGACAAACAGTTCTTGCCGATCACCCCGATGCGCGCGCCCTTTGGCAATCCGGCCGTAAGCAGTCCGGCCGACATGCGGTCCACGGCTGCTTTATAGGCGCTGAAGGTCAGGCGGCTCTTTTCGTCGACGCTCAGCCAGGCCGTTTTTTCCGGAAATAGACGCGCGTTGCGGCAGATGATGTCGTACACGGTCAGGTCGAATAATTTCATCATGCGGCTTCTCCTTGTGCAGTTCTTCTGAGACTGCACGACAGGATCACCGGGTCGATCCCGGAAACAGAAGTGTTGCTTTTTCCATTGCCGGCGGCGGTCAGATGATCCGAAGGGATGAAACACCCTGGGTGTTTACTTGGTAGTCGTTACCGGGCAAGGCCCTCTGAGAATGATGTATTGTGCCGTTGAGCCGAGCAGGATCTTGCGCGTACGCGATTTCTTCTCGATTCCCAGGAAAATGTGATCCACGCTGTTGTCTTCGGCGAACTTCACCAGATCCTCGCCGGGAGAAAGCCCGCGCGCCAATTGCAAAGTTTCACAGGCCACATTTTCCTTGAGCAGAAAATCCTTGGCCCATTGCAGCTTCTCTTCCACATCCCGAATCTCTTCGAGACTCTCGCCGCTGCCGCCCTCCATTGAGGCGACCACATACACCAGGGCACCAGCCGTACCTTTGGCTTGCTTGCACGCCAGCGCCAAAGCACGCTGCGCGGTAGGCGACCCATTATACCCCACCATCAATTTCATCGCTTTGCTCCTGTCGGATCGATCCTTTTTTCTTTTTCAACCCGATCTTGATCGCGCGTTTTTGGAAGAGATCAGATATTCGCAACAGCTGATTGATCTGTAATGATTACATCCAGCGCTTGCGCCGCTTGTACGACTTCACCTCTTTGAAGGATTTGCGGCCCCCACCCTGGGTCACGCCCATGTAGAATTCTTTGACGTCGGGGTTGTCTTGAAGCGCCTGGGACGGCCCTTCCAGAACGATTTTGCCCGATTCCATGATGTAGGCGTAGGTTGACATCGAAAGGGCTGTTTTGGCGTTTTGCTCGACCACCAGAATGGTTGTGTTCATTTCCTGATTGATCTTGCGCACATTTTCGAAAATTTCTTTGACCAGCAAGGGCGCCAGGCCCAGGGAAGGCTCGTCCAGCATCAGCATTTTCGGCGCCGCCATCAGGGCCCGGGCGATGGCCACCATCTGCTGTTCGCCTCCCGAACAATACCCGGCCAGGCGGTGGGTGATCTTGGACAGGCGTGGAAAATGGGTGTACATGAGCTCATGATCCTTGCGGATATTGGCCGAGCCGTCCTTGCGCGTCACCGAGCCCACGCGGATATTTTCATCCACGGTGAGGTGTTTGAAGATACGGCGACCCTCGGGGACCATGACCGCGCCGAGGTGGACCACCGCGGTGCCCAGCACATTGGTGATGTCGCGGCCGTCGAATCTGATGAAACCGCTGCGGATATATCCATTTTCCGGTTTGAGCAAACCGCTGATGGCCCGCAGGGTCGTGGTTTTGCCGGCCCCGTTGGTCCCCAGCAAGGCGACGATATCGCCCTTGGCCACATGAATGCTCACCCCGCGCAACACCTGGACGATATCGTTGTACACCACCTCGATGTTATTGACCTCCAGCAGGGGGCCCATTTTGATCGGTTCGGTCATGGCGCTGTCCATCGTTGTCATTATCGGATGGCCGAAGGGCTGTCGCGATAATACTTGGTTTTTGAAACCGCTCGCCCCGGGTCGAAGGCGGGCTGCGCGGCTTTTCAAACGCGCAGCCGCCTCACGCGAAAATGCGTTTTCGAAAACCGTGCAGCCCGTTCCGACGCCTCTTGTACAGCCGCCCGGGCATCTACGGTTGGTGGGGGCTATTTGCTTTTGATTTTGTCTACATATTCCGGCTCGAACGGTTTTCCCACGGCCTTGAAGACCCCGCCCTGAACCGAATAGATCTGCAGTGTGTCCACGCCGGCATGATCAGTGGGCGAATAGGTGACCGGTCCCACCGTATTGCCGGGCGAATACGCCTTGGCGCCGTTCATGGCATTGAGTTCCTTGTAAAGATTTTCCCGGGTCACCTTGGCGCCTTTTTCCTTAACCCGGCGGATGGTCTCAACCGCCGTTTGGGCCACCATCATGCCATTGGTGTAGTTGTGCGAGTTGGCTGTTTTTTCGTCGCGGCCGTATTTTTTAGCCAGCATCAATTGAAAATCAGTGCCTTTGCCTGGTTCCGAGGTCAGGGTGTACGAGGTGGTCCAGTAAAAGCCTTCGGCCGCCGAACCGGCCAACTCGATCAGGTCGTTGCCGCCGGTGTAATGGGCGCCCACGAAGGTCAGTTTGCCTTCTTCACCGAAGGTTTTGGCCGTCACGCCGAGACGTTGGGCATCTTTGATCAGGGTGGCCACCGGCGATTGCACGCTCTGGCAGATCACATAGCGCACCTTTTTGCTCAGCAAGCGCTGCAACATGGCCGTGTTGTCCAGGTCCTTGCCGTGCTCCACGACTTCCACGATCTCCATCTTCAGGCCGGCTTTGACTGTTTTCTGGACATCGTCCACGGGCCCGCGGCCGAAGGCCGAGGGATGGATGAACATGGCGACCAGGGGTGTTCCGCCCTTGTTGTTCTTGACGATATACTCGGCCAGGCCGATGCACTGGCTCGAATAGGAGGAGATGGGCAGGAAGATGTAATTGGAATCCTCCAGGTTGCCGGCATGGAAAGAGGCGGGAATCACGGGAATTTTTTCCTCTTCGAAATCGCGTTTCAATGCCAGAGTGCTGCCGGTGGAGTAGTTCAGGTAAAGCACGATGCCGTCGGACAGGAAGTCTTCGAAGTTCCGCTTGGTGATGTCGGTTTGGTACTGGTCATCGCGGATGGGACATTCCACCGTGTCTTTACCGAGCAGCTTCGTGTCATTGACATAGCGGATGTAGTCTTCCACGCCCTTGGAGTAGGGGTTGCCTGCGTCGGATGTGGGCCCCGTGATCGCCAAGGATAAGGCCAGCTTGTACACCTCGGCCTGGCAAGGTGCGGCCAGCACCAGGCACAGCACCAGGGCCATCAGGATTCGCGTGATAAAAGCATCTTGTTTTTTCATTTTAACCTCCCTGTTTGCGGGCGTTCGCACGGCGCCCATCGTTGGATGCACTTTTGTGTTTACCGCCTATGGTGACAACCCTTCTCTTAATACCGGAAGGGCCAGAGCTTCAAGTAGGTTCGGCCGATACGCCACCAATTGGCGATGCCGCGCGGTTCGAACATCAAAAAAAGAACGATCACCAGGCCGAACGTCAAGGGTTTGAAAGCGGTGGCCAGATTCATGCTGGCCGGAAAATATTGGTGCGACCAATCAACCAGGTTTTCGACCTGCAGATCCAGCAGCCGGATGGCCGCCGGCCCAAAGAACGAGCCTGTCAGCGTACCCAGACCACCCACGATGGCCATGGCCAGATAAGTAATGGATGCGTTCAAGGTAAAGGATTCGATGCCTGCGCCGCGATACAGGTAGGTGTGCAGGCCGCCGGCCACTCCGGCGAAAAACCCGGCCAGAGCAAACGCGTACACCTTGGTCAGCCCCGGATGCATGCCCATCGCATCGGCGGCGCGATCGTTGTCGCGCACCGCCACCAGGCTGCGTCCATAGCGGGTGCGCAACAGGTTGCGCACGCCCAGGCCGAACGCCACCACCAGGACCAGCAGGATATAATACCAGAAAAAATAATGGTCTTTGCGCGAAACCTCCCCGGTAAACCAGTAGATCCGACCCACGGGAATGGTCTGGCCCTGGTTGAAGAAAGGCAAAAAGTTGATCGTCCATTGAAAAATCATTTGAAAGGACAGCGTGGCAATGGCCAGGTAGAGATGTTTCAGGCGCAGGGCCGGCAATCCGACGAAGGCGCCGAACAGGGCGCCAACCAAACCGCAAAAAAGAAGCATGACCGGCCAGGCATGGGTGATGAGCACATGCGAGTCGCCCAGAACGCGCGAAAAAGAAGCCAGCGTATAAGCCCCCACCCCCACGAAAGCGGCGTGCCCGATCGAGATCAGGCCGGCAAAGCCGGTAACCAGGTTCAGTCCGATGATGGCCACCATGGCAATGAGAATATTGTCGATCACCAGCATGTACTTGTTGCTGACCTCGATGCACATGGGCCATACCAGCAGCACGACCAGGAAGACACAGAAAACGGCGCGGTCAAAATGGGTGGAGAAGATCCGCTGTTCTTCCTGATAGCTGCTGAAGAAATTTCCGGTGGCTAACCAACGATTGGCGGACATAAATGTTTCCTTAACTTTCCTCTACCAACTTTGAATCTGCTTCTTAAACCCGCTCGATTTCATGCGTCCCGAACAGCCCATGCGGTTTGAACAGCAGGATGATCAGCAAAATTATATAGGGAAGCACATCGGCAGTGCCGTTGAGCCCCCATTTGCCGTCCAGGTACCCGGAGGCGAACTGCTGGATCAGGCCCATGATGATGCCGGCCACCACCGCGCCCACGATAGAGTCCAGGCCGCCCAGGATGACCACCGGAAAGACGATGATGCCGAAAGCGTGCAGGGTCTCGAAATTCAGGCCGGTGATATTGCCGATGATGCCGCCGGCCGCTGCAGCGCTCATGCCGGCCATGGCCCAGGCCAGGCCGAAGACGTGCGGCACCGAAATGCCCACCGACATGGAGGCCAGCTGGTCATCCGAAACCGCGCGCATGGAGATGCCCACAGTGGATTTTTTGAAAAACCATGAGAACAGGGTAATCAGCACGAAAGTGAGAATCACCCCCGCCAGTTGCGTCCAGGACATGGAGACCGGCCCCAGATCGATCGGTGTTTTGGGGAAAAAATCCGGAAAGGATAGGTTATAGGTGCCAAAGGGCGTCAAATAGATGATGCCGTCGAGAATCGACATCAGGCCGATGGTGACCATGATGACCGAAATGATCGGCTCGCCGATCAGGCGGCGCAGGAAAATGCGCTCCACGCTCATGGCCAGGAAAAAAGTGAGCACCATGCTGATGAAAAAGGAGATATAGAGCGCAATGCCCATCCACACCGTCAGCGCATAGGTGATAAATGCGCCGGCGGCGATGATCTGGCCGTGGGCGATATTGAGCACCCGGCTGGATTTATAAATCAGCACAAACCCCAGCCCCGACAGGGCATAGATCGAACCCACCACGATTCCGCTGACGACGAGCTGTAAGAAATAAGCCATTTTTTATTCACCCGGAACCATTTTGACGTCAGATCCAAAATGGGATCTGCGCAAACGAAATCATCAACTTCGCACTTAAAATACAGTGTAAAACCTCATCTCCATCTCGACCGTGGTCGTCTGGCCGTCCTGATATTGATAAGTCGCCTGCACCTTTTTGCTGCTGACGCTTTCATCATAGAGTGCGTCATACAGCGACCGGTAGCGGTTCTGTACGAACTCGCGGCGGATTTTGCCGGTTTTGGTCAATTCGCCGTCGTCCACATCCAGCAGCTTGTACAAAATAGCAAAGCGCCGGATCCGGAAATGTTCCTTCTCCACGGCCGTGTTGATCGACTTGATCTCGCCTTGTATGAGTTCGGCCACTTGCTCTTTCTGAGACAGGTCCATGAAAGTGGTGAAGGAGATGCGCCGGTCTTCGGCCCATTTGCCCACGATGATGGGATCGATGTTGACCAGCGCGGCCACATACTCCTGCTGGTTGCCGAAGATCACCGCCTCCTTGATGTAGGGGCTGAATTTGAGTTTGTTCTCCAGAAACATGGGGCTGAACATGAGCCCCTGGCGGGTGTGCATCACGTCCGATACTCGGTCGATCACCACCAGGTGGCCGTTTTCATCGATATAGCCGGCGTCGCCCGAGTGCAGCCAGTTCTCATGGAGCAGTTCGGTTGTTTTGTCGGGCAATTTGAAGTAGCCGGCGCAAACCGAGGCCGAGCGGGAAAGGATTTCACCCTCTTCCGAAATGCGGCATTCGGTCCCCGGCAGCGGCTTGCCCACCGTATCGGGACGAATATCACCGTCCCGGTGCATGTAGGCGATGCCCGTGATTTCGGTCTGCCCGTAGATCTGCTTGAGGTTGACGCCGATGGCCTGGTAGAACGTGAACAACTCCGGCCCCAGAGCCGCGCCTCCGGTATAGGCGCGCCTCAAGCGCAGCAATCCCAATTGGTTGATCAATGGGTTGAAGACCATCGTGGTGCCGAGCCATGATAGCGCAGCCAGTTTGAAAGGCATTTTGCGGCCGGACATGCGGTACTCGGCCGCTTTCCGGCCGATGTTCATGAAGAAGCCGTAGGCTTTCCGGTTCAGCCAGTAGGATTCATCAACCTTGAGCCAGATCTGCGAGCGGATGGTTTCGTAGATGCGCGGTGCGCCAAACATGAAATGCGGTCCGATCTCCTTGAGATCGACCATGATGGTCTCCACCGATTCGGGAAAGTTGATGGTAATGCCGGTGGCCAGCGCAACGCCGAAGGCATTCATCTGCTCTCCGATCCAGGCGAACGGCAGAAAGGAGACGTATTCATCGCTGGACTCCAGCGGGTCGGCTTCGGTGATGCGCACCCCCATGTTGATGTAGTTGCGGTGCATCATCATAGCCCCTTTGGGCAGGCCGGTCGTTCCGGAGGTCAGGCATAGATGGCACACGTCGTCCGGCTTACCCAGGGCGACGCGTTGCTTGAAGCGCTCAGGGTCTTTGGCATCCTCGACTTCACCGAGACGATACAGCTCGTCGATGGAGATGAACCAGTCATCGGAGCGGTAGTCGCGCATGCCGCGCGGATCTTCGTAGATCACCTTTTGCACCAGGGGGACCTTGGTGCGGATCTCCACCAGCTTGTCCACCTGCTCCTGGTCGTCGCAAAAGACAAAGCAGGCTTCGATATAGTTGAGGATATCGGCGATTTCGTGCGGCAGGCTGCTCTGGTAAAGCCCGGCCGAAATCGCCTGAAGGGACTGGGCGCCGATGGAAACGATGAGCATTTCGGGTATGTTGTCGGTGATCAGCGCGATGGTCTGGCCCTTTTTCAGGCCGATGTGCTCCAATCCCAAAGCGGCCTTGCGCACCAGATCGTAGTATTGCTGCCAGTTCAGGGAGCGCCAGATGCCGAACTCTTTTTCGCGCAACGCCACCCGATCGGGCATCTGGTTCACGCGCCAAAGCAGGAGTTGGGGAATGGTGTATTCCAGCAATGAGGTCTGGTTCGCCATAGGTCGTTCCAAAATCCATTGTCCGTCGCCCGTTGCGATGTACTCTCCTTAATGGGAGGGGCCGGGAAGGGACGGGTGCTGTCCATGCTGAAGGACGGCTGAGAACGTTTACGAATGTATCACTCTTCGCCGATGTAAGCTTCGATCACTTTTGGATCTTTGGCCACCTGGGCCGGGCTGCCAGATCCGATCAGCTGGCCGAAATCGAGTACATAGATATGATCGGAGATGTCCATGACCACGCCGAGATCATGCTCGACCAGAACCACGGTGATGCCGCGTTCCTTTTGAATATCGAGGACGAAGCGCACCATATCCTCTTTTTCTTCGATATTCATGCCCGCCATGGGCTCATCGAGCAGCAGCAGTTGAGGGGCCATCGTGAGCGCGCGGGCCACTTCCACCCGCTTTTGGACGCCGTAGCTCAGGTTGCCGACCGGGCTTTTGCGATACGGCTCCAGCTCCATGAAATCGATGATTTCTTCCACAAAGGCCCGATTGACCGCCTCCGCACGCGATGCCCGGCCCATATAGATCACGGCTTGCAGAAAATTGTATTGCAGGCTGCGATGGCGTGCCAGCATCAGGTTGTCCAGCACAGTCAACCCCTTGAACAATTCGATATTCTGAAAGGCGCGGGCAATACCCCAATGGGAAACCTGGTGAGGCGAGGCATGGGTGAGCGAACGATCGCCGAAAAGAATCGATCCGCGGGTGGGATGGTAGAAGCCGGAAATACAATTGAGCAAGCTTGTTTTGCCGGCGCCGTTGGGGCCGATGATAGAGGTGATCAGCCCCGCTTGAATGGTCAGGCTCACGTCGGAAAGCGCATGCAATCCGCCGAAAGTCAAGGTCACTTCGGAAACCGATAAAGTACTCATAGGAGTGGGTTTGCCTTAACCATTCGTTTCTGGGTTGACGTCAAAAAGCGGGTCTGGCGCGTGGGTCTCATTAAAACCGCGCTCCGACGACTTGTCAAGTTTATAAAATAGTAGGGCAATAGCGGTAAATACCCACTATTCTTCCAGCGTCAGCAGGTGCGAGCGCAAGTTGCCGGAGGTCCCGGTGAGTTTTAGTTTCTTGCGGATGTTGTGACGGTGGAACAAAACGGTGTTTTTAGAGATGAGCATCAGTTCAGCGATCTCCTTGTTGGTTTTGCCCTCCTTGACCAGGTTGGCGATGCGGATCTCCGTGGGGGTAAGGCCCGCAAAGCGGGTTGAAAGACGGTCGATGAACGGTGAAACAATGTGGTTCAGATTGGTTTCCAGAATCCCCAACAAAGTCTTCTGGCGGGTTTTCATGTTCATTTTCTGGATCTGCCCGAGATAAGGCAGCACCAGCTCCTGGACGTTCTTCAAAACAATTCTTTGCAGTTCGTTTTTGTCCTCGCTGCGTTGCTTGAGCAATACCCGCAAAGCCGTGTTGACCTCTTCCAGGTGCTCGGATTGGGCTTGCAGGTCCACCTCGCGGCGGCGCAGGGTTTTTTCGGCGCGTTTGCGCTCCTCGACCTCAAGGGCCAATTGCCGGTTGGCCGCATTCAGCTCGGTGGTGCGCTCCTGCACCAATCCTTCGAGTCGATCCTGGTAGCTGCGCAAGGCCCGCTCGGCCCTTTTGCGATCGGAGATATCGCGCAAAGTGACAATATTGCCCACCGGCCGGCCGGCTTCGTCCATGTAAAGGCAGGAACTGAGCTGCACGTCCAGGGTGCGTCCATCGCGCGTCAGGCGCTGCGTTTCGAACAGGTTGATCTTTTGCCCGTCCAGCATGGCCTTGATCGCCGCGCGGGTCTCAGGCCATGCCTCGGGCGGAACGAAATCGATATTGCGGCCTAAAATTTCCTGACGTGCCATGCCGAAGGTCTGCTCGAAAGCCGGGTTGACATAGGTGGCCACCCCATTCATGTTGTAGACCACGATCGGGTCGGGCGAAGATTCCAGAAAATTGCGGTAGCGCCGTTCGCTTTCGCGGATGCGCGCTTCGGCTTTGCGGCGTTCGGCCAGCTCATGGTGGACCTCCTTGTACAGTTTTCCCTTTTCCAGGGCCAGAAGGGCCAGGGCCGCAAAACGTTGCAGGAGCTGAACGTCCTCAACAGTAAAGCGGCGTTCCGGATCCACGTGCCCCAGACCGATCACCCCATGCACCTGCTGATCGGCTTTCAGCGGGATGCCCAGCGCACAATGCAGCCGGTCCAAGGTCGCATCGGGCAGACGCTCGTGCCAGTGCTGATAATCTTCGACCACCAGCGGCGCGCCCGATTCCCATACCTTTCCACCCAACCCCTGCCCCATTGCCACCCGGCGATTGATCTGGTCGCTGAAAAAGCCCACCCCGACCTGCATCTCCAAATATCGATCGTCGGGGGTGCGCAGATAGATGTAGCCGTGCCGGGTGCCTGCAAGCACCATGGCCCGTTCGAGGATGGTCTGCAGCAGTTCCTGGGTATCCAGCTTGTCGATCAGGCCCATGGCCGTCTCATGCAAAGCGGTCAGGTACTCGTTATGGCGCTGGACAGCCCTTTCAGCCGCCTGCAGACGCTCCGACTGGAGCTTGAGCGCCTCAACTTCGCGCCCCAGTGCTTCAATGGAAGGTTGTACGGTCACAAATCACATCTCCATCTACGGATAACATCGGGCCACTGGTGATCGAAAACTCGCCGCTTCCTTACACAATCACAAACCGTCGGACGGTGGCCACAATTTTTTCGGGATCGTCGATGACCTGAACGATATCGATGTCGTTGGCCGATATCAAATGGGAGTCCCGCAGGCGGGCATTGATCCATTCCAGCAGGCCGGACCAGTATTCGCTGCCGACCAGAATGACCGGGAAGGGCTTGATGCGCTTGGTCTGGATCAAGGTCAGCACCTCAAACACTTCGTCCATGGTGCCGAAACCGCCCGGCATGGCGATGTAGGCCGCCGCATATTTGATGAACATCACCTTGCGGATAAAAAAGTATCTGAATTCCAGCTTCAAATTGGAATACGGGTTGGGCACCTCTTCAAAGGGCAGCCGGATACTCAATCCCACCGATGCGCCGCCGGCTTTGGCCGCTCCCTTGTTGGCGGCCTCCATGACGCCGCCCCCGCCGCCGGTGATCACGGCAAATCCGTTTTTGGCGAACAACTCGGCAATCTGTTCGGTTTTCTGGTACACAGGATCGCTGGGAAGAATACGGGCCGATCCGAAAATAGTGACCGCCGGGCCTAAATTGTGTAGATTTTCAACACCATCCACAAATTCGCCCATGATGCGAAACATGCGCCACGATTCACTCAGCTTGAAGTCATCAATAACATATTGCCGCTCCATAGTACTCCTTCCGTTTCGAATGCACAGTGACCACCTGAAAACAAGTGATCGGGCCCGATCCGGCAATGGCCCCTGAACAGAATCTTTTGTACCGGCCTCCTGAAGCGTTGTCAATCAACGCCGTTGACACCATTTTGCGATAGTGTTACTAAACGGTGTTTTATTTCAGCCAATATCCGCAATGCATTTTCCAGGCACTACTCTTGATGGCATCCGAAGAATCGCTGTACCGGGACCTGGTCATCGTCAACGAATTGGGGCTGCATGCCCGGTCGGCCGCCAAGCTTGCCAAAACGGCGCAAATGGCCCATAAAGGTGTATGGCTGAAGCGCGGTAATGATTGCGCCGATGCCAAACAGGTCATCGACATCTTAACATTGGCCGCAGTGAAAGGCGATTGTGTCAGGGTCGAAATCGAAACGCCGGACGATCGGGAGACGCTCGATCGGATTGTCGAACTGTTCGCCGGCGGCTTTGGAGAATAGTTCCCTATGCCGGACAAGGGCAGCAGTGAAATCGTTTTGCACGGGATCGGCGGATCCCCGGGGATATGTATCGGAAAAGCCTACCTGGTGGACAAGGAAGGCGTCGATGTGGTGCCCAAGTACACCATCCTCAACATCAAGCTGGAGGAGGAAAAAAAACGCTTCAAGGCTGCCGTCAAAAAAGCCATAGACGAACTGCACAAGATTATCGCCGAAACACCTGAAGAGCTGCGCGAAAACGCCCAGATCCTGGAGACCCATGTCGTCCTGCTCAAGGACAAAATGCTGTACGGCCGGACCATCGACACCATCGAGTGCGAGCACATCAATGCCGAATGGGCCTTGCGCAAAGTCGTCCTGTCCATCAAACCGCTGTTTGACGGCATGCAGGACAGTTATTTAAAAGACCGGGGCGAGGATGTGGCCAACGTTTCCGATCGCATCATGAAGCATCTGACCGGCGCCGAGGGGACGCGCATCGGCACCATCGATAAACGGGTGGTCCTGGTGGCCCGCGATCTTTCGCCCGCTGAAACCAGCCAGATCAACCTCGAACGCATCATGGGCTTTGTCACCGATCGCGGCGGCCGCGCCTCGCATACCAGCATCATTGCACGCAGCTTGGAAATTCCGGCCGTTCTGGGCGTCGAAAAAGCCACCCGTAAAATCCGCAACGACGATGTGATCGTTGTGGATGGGACCTCCGGGATGGTGGTGATCAACCCGAGCGAAGAAACCCTGGCGGCCGCCGAAACCCGCAAAAGCGAGTTTGAGGCGCGCCGGGCCCAATACGCGCGCAGGGGCCACCTGCCGGCCAAAACCAAAGACGGCCTGCAACTGGCCGTCATGGGCAACATCGAAAAGCCCGAAGAGGTGATGGCGGTGCGGGAAAGGGGCGGCGACGGCATCGGCTTGTACCGCACTGAATTTCAGTACATGGCCCGCAAAAATTTCCCCAGTGAAGAAGAGCTGTTCGAAAATTACAAAGACGTGATCGAGGTCATGCCGGACAAACCGGTCACGATCCGCACCCTCGACATCAACGGAGATAAGGCGGTTGCCTATGCTTCCGAACCCGAGGAAAATCCGGTTTTGGGATTGCGTGCAATCCGCTATTGCCTGAAAAAACCAGAGGTGTTCCTCACCCAACTGCGGGCCATTTTGCGTGCCTCCCATTACGGCCAGGTGCGCCTGCTGCTGCCCATGATTTCATCGGTTGAAGAGGTTCGTGAATCCAAACGCCTCCTGGCGCAAGCCATCGATTCCTTGAAAAAGGACGGCTTGCCCCATCAGAAGAAAATCCCCGTAGGCGTCATGATCGAGGTGCCCTCGGCGGCCATCATGGCCGACGTTTTGGCCCAGGAAATCGACTTTTTCAGCATCGGCACAAACGACCTGATCCAGTTCACCATGGCCATCGATCGCAGCAACCGCCAGGTGGCCTACCTCTACAACCCGATCAACCCGGCCGTACTGCGCCTGCTCAAACATGTGGCCCAGGCCGGCGCGCGCCACAACATCCCGGTTTTCATGTGCGGGGAAATGGCCGGTGAAGGCATTTACGTCCCCATTCTTTTGGGATTGGGCCTGCAGGAATTGAGCACCAATGCGCAATCCATCCCCTTGATCAAAAATGCCGTGCGCCTGCTCAATATTGAACAAACCAAGAAATTCATGGACCGGCTGTTAAAGCAGACCACCATCCAGAAAATCGAAAGCCTCATGCAAAGCACCTATGGCGACCTGCTGAACAACGGCCAATCCACCCATTGGGAGCGATAACCGCGTGGCCAAAGAGCATATCAAAATCATCGCCGACAATCGCAAGGCGCGCTTCGACTATCATGTCGTGGAGCGCTTCGAGGCCGGCATGATGCTGACGGGTACGGAAGTCAAAGCGCTGCGTCAGGGCAAAGCCAATTTGAAGGACTCCTACGCCCGCATCAAAAAGGGCGAGGTTTTCGTCTATCAATTGCACATCAGCCCATATACCCACGCCACCTACGACAACCACGACCCCTTGCGCCCGCGCAAGCTTCTCCTGCACAGACAAGAAATCCGGCAGCTTTTCGGCAAGGTCAATGAACGCGGCTTTACGCTGGTGCCCTTGCGTCTCTATTTTCGCGACGGTCTGGTCAAAATGGAATTGGCCCTGGCCAAAGGCAAACTCAAATACGACAAACGCGACAGCATCCGCCGGCGCGACGAGCAGCGCGACCTCCAACGACAGCGCAAGGACTACAAATAATTATGAAAGTCGTTTGACAAAACGCGTTGTCCACATTATCTTAGAGACGTTTAAGTGCTCTTTCTCAAAGGCACTTCCTTCCGCAAGTCAGTCCAAATGGGGGCGAAACGGCTTCGACGGGGATAAAGAAGTGCTGGTTGCATACCGAGTGCTCATCGGCTCGTTAACTCGATGGGAAACTAAATATAATCGCAGACGATTATAACTACGCCGTAGCCGCCTAGGCGGCTGCCGTCCTGCCGTTTCACTCCTGCGGATTCGGGCCAGGGCGTCGACTAGCGGGATAGTTCATGCCGAATGCCTGTTACGGCATGGATGAAATTTAGCAGGATAGTGATTTCAGCCTCTTGCCTGATGGAGCCTGCAATCGCGAAATTAATCGTCGGGCTATGTATGTAGACGCCAGTGCGGAATGTTTCCGGACGCGGGTTCAACTCCCGCCGCCTCCACCAATCTTCAATCAACAACCCGCTTCTCCAGATCCATTCACAAGGAGGGCGGGGTTTTTTTTGCCCTGTATTCAAGGGGATTTTGCGGTTTTAATATTTTTCTAACCGCTCTCCACTCACCTTATTTTCTCAGTTTTTCCAGTCGTTCATTCTCTGTTTGCCCCATGATTCTCCGTTCTATTCGGACCTGGTCCGAAACGCGTCCGGAAAGCTATATCCTTGCTCATCAAGGGCTTACGTAAAATTGGCATTTATAGTGGTTGTGTTAAGTCTGCATCCGGTGTTGTAATCGGACTTGCTTTTCAAACTTTTTCGAACTCATCTTACACCGATCGAGAAAGAATCGGAATCAACCCGGATTTCTCCCATGAATAGTAATAATCTTAGTAAATTTGTTGATGCCCTGGTATTAAGTCCATTTTTTTTTCCGTACACTTTCTATGAACATCGAAAATTTTTGAACAAATTTGATGCGTGCAGGCACTGCAGTGCGCATGGATCTCTTGCTTTTTGTTCAAAATTTTATTATGTTCATAGTATATGTACTTTTATAATTATTGAACGTTAGGGCATCCCAGATGGAACAGCAGACCAAGAACCTGATAGTTGGAGCCGTGGAAACACTTGCACAAGCCACCGGGATTAAAGTGGTTTACAAGGCAAATGTCCCAAAAACAGGAAACGTTTACCCTGATGGTTTTGTCCGGATTGATTATAAGAATATGCATTGGGATTTCGCCATCCAGACCAAGGTAAGGGTGACGCGCGCGACAGTGGCAATAGAAAAAACGCAGCCAACGCTGCCTGGGCATGATCGCATTCTGGTCACAGAATATGCGACGCCGCCGATGGCGGACCTAATGAGGCAAATCGGACTGCTTTTTATGGATACGGCCGGCAATGCTTATATCAACAAGCCGCCGCTTTATATCTTCATCAAGGGTAACAAGCGCCCTGAAAACCTGAAACCTGCGCCCATAAAGCGTTTATTCAAGCCCGCCGGATTGAAGGTCGTATTTGCGCTGTTGAACAATCCCCAAATGGTCGATTGGCCTTATCGGCAGGTCGCCGCCGTGACGGATGTGGCCCTGGGAACGGTCGACTGGATTTTCAGGGACCTCAAAGAAATGGGGTTCCTCGTTGAAATGGGCGGACGCAAACGAAAGATCACCAATCCATTGCCCCTACTTAAAAGATGGGTGGAGGCCTATCCGGAGCAATTGCGCCCCAAGCTTGGCATAGAGCGGTTCAAGGCGGATGACCCAAATTGGTGGAAGAATGTTGATATCGCCGATTACAACGCCTGCTGGGGCGGTGAAGTGGCGGCCGCCAAGATCACCAAACAGCTGAAGCCTGAAAAAGTCATCATCTACGCCCCGGAGCCGCCGGGCAAACTGATTATTGAAAAAAAACTGCGCAAAACCGCCACCGGAGATATAGAGATCCTGAAGCCTTTCTGGAAATTTGATCATAAGCTCATCCATTTGGGCATCGCGCCGCCTCTCCTGATCTATGCGGATCTGATGGCCACGGGTGACGACCGCAACATCGAAACGGCAGAAATCATCTATGACAACTATCTCGCACAACCTGATCGGCATGATCGATGAAAAAACCGTCGCCATTCTCTCTGAGATCGACACAATCGTCCGGGATTTGAAGTTTGCCTTTTTCATTGTCGGCGCCACGGCACGGGATATCCTTCTGCAGCATGCTCATGGCATTCACCCGTCAAGGGCCACGCTGGATGTCGATATTGGCGTGTTTGTTTCTGATTGGAACCAATTTCAGAATTTGCAAGAAGCCCTTGTGCGCACTGGAAAATTCAGTTCAACCAGGCAGGCACAGCGCCTGCTCTTCGACCACGAACGGCCACTGGACATCATTCCGTTCGGCGGTGTTGCGGAAGAAAATGATTCGATCTTTTGGCCGCCTGGGCATGATATCCGGATGAGCATCCTGGGTTTCCAGGAATGTTATCAGCATGCCGTTTCCGTTCTGGTAAGAGCCGAACCCGATTTGGTCGTAAAGGTCATCTCTCTGGCGGGCCTGGCGATATTAAAACTCGTGTCATGGGATGACAGTATTGAAAGAGGCGGCAAAGACGCTGCCGATCTGCTTCTCATCATGAAAAATTACATCGCCGCCGGCAACATGGATCGTTTTTTCGAAGAGGCCGATATCCTCAAAGAAGAGGACTCTGATTACGACCGGTCATCGGCCCGTTTTCTAGGCCGCGAAATCTCAAAAATGGCCAACCAGGCAACGAAAGCCAAGCTGGTCGGCATACTGGAGAGGGAGGCTGCCTCATCGCCAGGCCACAGAATTGCGATGGAAGTCTTGCGGCGGGATGCGTTTCAGAAAGAGTCGTATGAACAAGTGTCAGCGTATTTCAACGCCCTGTTGAAAGGTCTTCTGGATTAAGTCTCCAATCATGCGCCCTCATCGTCAAACCCGAACAAGCTGCGCTGCTCGCGCCATTCTTCCGAGAAGAACCTGGTTAGTTTGGCCAGGGAAAGTCCATCGGGCTCCTCGCCGTTTATGATGGCCTCGACGATTTCCGGTGCCAAGGTGGTCAGTTTCAGAATGCGGGTCACAAAGGAGCCATCCACTTCGAGGTTGCTGGCCAGCTCGCTGATTGATTTGACCTGCCCGGTTTCTAGGATTTCCGACCAGGAAAAAGCCCGCGCCAGCGCCTGGATGACGGCCGCCTGTACCGGTTCGGGCGCTTCGGGAATTTCTCGGTCTAGGGCTTGGGTGCGATGACCTGTTTTCTTCCCCTCATCCGCCGGATGATCATGGGAACATGAACCTGCAGGTTGCCGTTGCCGGCAACGGTGATGGTCGGCCAGCGCCCGGCACAGACGTGCAGACCATCAAACGGGCTTATCGGCGATTGGCTAAAAAGCACCACCCGGATGTGAACCCGGGAGATCTCGAAGCGGAGAAGCGGTTCAGGGACGTTCA
>QZKV01000111.1 GCA_003599575.1 Desulfobacteraceae bacterium
TTGGGCAGCAGCGGCGTGTAACGCGCCGTGTCGCCATGATCGTAAACAAAAGGCGCTCTGGTGAGACTCGGGCAGGCCTTGGGTTCCACGGGATAGATCTCGATCTGTTGGCCGTTGATTTTATCCAGCACAAACGGGAAGGACAGACCGGCAAAGTTGCTGCCGCCGCCGGCACAACCAATGATGATGTCGGGATATTCATCAATCATGGCCAACTGCTTTTTGGCCTCCAGGCCGATAATGGTCTGGTGCAGCATGACATGATTGAGCACGCTGCCCAGGGAATACCGCGTTTTGCCGCTCTTATCCGCGACAGCCGTTTCGACGGCCTCGCTGATGGCAATACCCAGACTGCCCGGCGTATTGGGGTCCCTGGCCAGGGCATCACGGCCGGCCTGCGTTTCCGTGCTGGGGCTGGCGATACAGGTGCCGCCCCAGGTCTCCATCATGGCCTTGCGGTAAGGTTTCTGGTCGAAGCTGATGCGCACCATATAAACTTTGCAGGTCAATCCGAATTGGGCGCAGGCAAATGAAAGCGCGCTGCCCCACTGGCCGGCCCCCGTTTCGGTGGCGATGTTTTGAATTCCGAATACCTTATTGTAGTAGGCCTGGGGTACGGCGGTGTTTGGTTTGTGGCTGCCCGGAGGACTTGCGCCCTCGTATTTGAAATAGATGCGGGCAGGGGTTCCCAGGGCTTTTTCGAAGCGGTCGGCGCGCGTCAAAGGAGATGGTCTCCAGATGGACAGCACATCCAGCACCGGTTCCGGAATATCGATCCAGCGCTGGCTGCTCACCTCTTGCTCTATTAGGTTCATGGGGAAAACCGGCGCCAGGGCTTCCGGCTGGACGGGTTTGCCGTCTGGTCCAAGAGGAGGGTTCATCTTGATATCGGCAAGAATGTTGTACCACTGGCGCGGGATTTCTGTTGCAGGCAGGATCACGTTTTTCGCTTTCATGCAGGAGCCTCCTTGATTGGGTCCATCCATACGACCGGTTTCGACTTGCTGGAAGAAACGATGAAATGCAGTCGCCTGTCAAGGTAATTTTAGCTGCGCCCGCTGAGTGGAGCTTAAAGGTGCGGTGCCATTAGAGCCCATTTTTCAATTCCTTGATATCCAGGCTGTCCACGTGGATCATGAATCGAAGCATATCCAGGCAATCATGTTCGGCCATTTTGAACTGACAGGTTTCAATGACTTGGAGCGGGTCTTCTCCCACGCTCTGCAGCTTGAGCAGTACATCGTACAAAGCCTCGTGTTCCCCGGGTTTCAAATCGAAGCGATCTTGCACATACTGCAGGAATGCGCCGTAGGAATCAAAGGCCGCCAATTTCTTCCCTATACGGGGATGTTTTAAATCTTTACTCACTTTGCAGGTACCTTTCCTGATGAATCTCGCCGCGGGGTCGTTCCCGCCCTTGCCTGGCATGCATGCCCCCATAAGCTCCGACGTCTCAGAAGCCCCGAGTCCCAGGGCAAACACCGGGTCATCATATCGCCACCTTACTCAAGCAGTCGTCCGCACCTTGACGATTTTTCTATAGTCGTCATATTGCATTGAAACTGACACCGAACCGAATCTGCCGAAATGCGGTTCCGGCGAGGCGCCGCAGGGGATGCAAGGCAGGCACGCAAATCCATTTTTTGGCCCACGCACTCTGGTTTCAGATGCTGCGGCAGGATCGACGTTCCCGACTTTCGTGCAAACCACGATCGCATAGAAACCAGGTGGATGCAAATCGATCCACAACTGAAACGGGGGAGGATGACCGCACCGAAAATGCCAGGCACATCAGGCCTCACTCTCCCCAGATATGGTCATCTGGTGGATCATACCCTCGATCTCCTGTGGTCCGGCTATAGTGAATATTGCAGCACGTTTGAACGGATAACGCAACGGGCGGCCGAACGCTTCGATCGATGCGATTGGCTTGGCATGCGTCGCGATACCGTTGAACGGCTTGAACTCTATCCCAAAGTGGTCGGTCACACCTGCCGGCGGATCACCCGTCATTTGGGGTTGCAGGCGCAGAATCCCAACCTGTGGCTGAAGTTGAAAGCCCGCTTCGCCGAACGTGCGGCCGAGCGCCCTGACACCGAAATTGCCCGGACCTTTTATAATTCCATAAATCGCAGAATTCTTCAAACCATCGGTATCGAGCCCGACCTGGAGTTTGTGGCGCCCCAGCCGCCTGCAGGATCGTTTTCGCATCGTGATCCCCTGGTTTTCAGTGTTTCCGTTGACCGTATCACTGATCAAACGATCAAACAGATTCTTTCCCGGTTCGCTTTCCGGACGCCCTTTGCCGATATCGAGACCGATGCGCGCTTGTGTGCGGAGCGGATAAGGTTGTTGTTGTACAGAAGAGGCGGCAGCCCGATGCCGCTGCGCATCGAGATGGTCAAGGCGCCTTTTTTCCGAGAGATGGGCGCATTTCTCATCGGACGTCTGCAATGGCAGGATCACCAAATGCCGCTGGTCTTCGCCCTGGGCAACGCCGAGAGCGGTTTGTTTGTGGATGCACTGCTGCTCAGAACCGAAGAGATCCGCATCTTGTTCAGCTTCAGCCATACCTATTTTCATGTACGGGCAGCGTGTCCTTACGATCTGGTTTGTTTTTTAAAGGAGCTGATGCCGGAAAAGCGCACGGCTGAACTTTACATCAGCCTGGGCTACAACAAGCACGGTAAAACCGAGCTTTACGGGGATCTTCTGGAACATCAGCGGATGTGCAGCCTGGACCGCTTCGAAACGGCCCCCGGCCAGCGGGGCATGGTGATGATCGCCTTTTACATGCCTCAGGACGACCTGATCTATAAGCTGATCAGGGACCGGTTCGCATCTCCCAAACACGCCACCCGGCAGCAGGTGATGGAAAAATACGAATATGTTTTCAAGCATGATCGCGCAGGACGCCTGGTGGATGTACAAACCTTTGAAAACCTGGAGATAGAGGACTGTTGCTTTACACCCGATCTGTTGTCTGAAATGCAGACCGAAGCCCAGCGCACTGCCTCCATAGAAGGCAGCCAGGTGATTTTGCATCATGTGTATGTCGAACGACGCCTCATTCCTCTGGATGTCTTTTTAAAATCGGCGGATGCTTCGGCGGCCAAAGCGGCGGTCATTGATTACGGCCGGACCATAAAGGATTTGGCGCGCATCAACGTCTTTCCCGGAGACATGTTGATCAAAAACTTCGGCGTTACCCGGCTGGGACGGGTGGTCTTTTATGATTACGACGAACTCTGCCCTTTGACCGACTGCAATTTCCGGCGTCTTCCCCAGGCGCGCCGCCATGAGGAAGAAATTGCTTCAGAGCCCTGGTTCATGGTCGGGGAAAACGACGTCTTCCCCGAAGAGTTTGCTTCCTTTTTGGCCCTGCCGCCCGATTTGAGGCAGGTTTTTCTGAAGTATCACGGCGATTTGTTGACCCCTGAATTTTGGCAGCAAATCCAGGAGCAAATCCGATCCGGCATCATGACGCCGATCCTGCCGTACACCAATTCCCAGAGGCTGCGGCCGCACCAGGCGTGGGGGTCAACCCCACGGAAAAGGTAAGCTATGGTTGGCGTGCTTTGCAGGGCACCGGAAACACCAACCAGTCAATGGTGCGATAAACAGATAGCCGGCGGTATAAAAGCCACCATTTCAGTATCCCCCAATCCCATTGTTTCCCTTATGGGAAAGAAGCGATCCCAAATGCTATCCTTCCGCCGACGGTAAACTTGCCCGTGCCGGTGGGAGTTTTAGGTTGACAAAACGGCTTTTCCCCTTATCGTTATCCGCATAGCCCATCGGTCCCGTCCTTGTCTGGCACGCGAAGTCATTGCCGCCGCCCTCCAAAATTTGCCGGCACGTCTAGTACTGCAGCAAGCGCTACACCCAATTGGTATACCGAATGACAGTGCGTTGCGTCGATCAAACCCCCCAGCCGGAGCCCTTGATATGATGTTTGATGCGGCCGTCATTCTCATTTATGAAATACTGAAATGCTTCACATGAAAAAAGGAGATCATTTATGCAAACCATCGCAGAAAAAGCCAAGGCCCTTGGTGACCGACTCTCTTGCCATGAAATTTACCCTGACGAAGTTTCGGCACTGGCGTGCGAGTGGCAAAACGATCCGCGTTGGGAGGGAATTACCAGACCCTATAGTGCCGAAGACGTGTTGAAGTTGCGCGGCACTTTGAAAATCGAATATACCATGGCGGAAGCCGGCGCCAAAAGGCTATGGCACCTGCTGCAAAGCGAAACCTTCATTCCGGCATTGGGCGCACTGACCGGCAACCAGGCCGTGCAGCAGGTCGAAGCCGGTTTGAAAGCCATCTACCTGAGCGGGTGGCAGGTTGCGGCCGACAACAACCTGGCCGATCAAATGTATCCGGACCAGAGTCTGTACCCGGCCAACAGTGTTCCGACGGTCGTAAGGCGTATCAATAACGCCCTGCGCCGCGCCGATCAGATTCAGGTGCTGGACGGACGCAAGAAGGGTCCTTACTGGTATGCGCCCATCGTAGCCGACGCCGAAGCCGGGTTCGGTGGACCCCTGAACGCCTTCGAGCTGATGCGCGAGATGATTGAAGCCGGCGCAGGCGGCGTTCACTTCGAAGATCAATTGGCCTCGGCGAAAAAATGCGGTCACCTGGGAGGCAAAGTGCTGGTGCCGGCCCGCGAGTTCATTGTCAAACTGATCGCCGCGCGCCTGGCAGCCGACGTCTGCGGCGTCCCCACCATTTTAATTGCGCGCACCGATGCGGAAGCCGCGCAGTTGATCACCAGCGACATCGATGAACGCGACCGGCCTTTCATTCTCGACCGTCCGCGCTCGTCCGAGGGCTTTTACTACATCCAAAACGGCATCGATCTGGCTATCGCCCGCGGGCTGGACTATGCACCCTTTGCCGATATGATTTGGTGCGAAACCCAGAAACCCGATATTGAAGAAGCCCAACGCTTCGCTGAAGGCATTCATGCCAAATATCCGGGCAAATTGCTGGCCTACAACTGCTCGCCTTCATTCAACTGGCAAGCCCATCTGGATGAAAAAACCATCGTCAATTTTCAGAAGGACCTGGCTCAAATGGGGTATAAATTTCAATTTGTCACCCTGGCCGGCTTTCACACCCTGAACCTGGGCATGTTCGATCTGGCCTTCAGCTATAAAAAAGATGGCATGGCGGCTTATTCCCGATTCCAGCAAGCCGAATTTTCCCACGGCGAGGAAGACGGCTATATGGCCACCACGCATCAGAAATTCGTGGGCACGGGCTATTTTGACCGGGTCATGGACAGCATTACCCAAGGCCTGTCTTCGGTCAGCGCCCTTAAGGGATCGACTGAGGAATCGCAGTTCTAAACCGCCGGCACCCATCACCCAAGGCGGCTTCTGCTGAATCGAACCAAACAGGGCCTATCGCAGGAGCCGTTTTTTAATTGTTTTGCGCCGGAAGATTTTCAATTAACATGTAAGATCGGCCGCTTGTATAGCCGCATCTGTGTTATCAATTTATTTTATTAAGAGCAAATTAAGTGAATGGTTGGGAATTGCCTGATGGCGCAGAGGGTTTATGATAGTTCAGTGTTTTAAGCCGGCAATTCATCCACCAATCATCCGCGTGCGGCAAGTATTCTCATTTCATTGGAGCGATCATGTCCGAAAAAGCGTTTCAAGATTACTACACGGAGGAACATAGCCTGTGTTATGGCTGCGGCCGCTTGAACCCGCACGGATTGAAGATTAAAAGCTACTGGGAAGGCGAAGAGTCGGTATGCCGCTTTTCACCCGGACCTGAGCACACGGCTGTTCCCGGATATGTTTACGGTGGATTGATTGCATCGGTTATCGACTGTCATTCAACAGGAACGGCCGCCGCAGCCGCTTATCGGGATGAGGGCAGACCCATGGGAAGCAAGCCGGAGATTCGTTACGTGACCGCATCCCTGCATGTCGATTTCCTGCGCCCTACCCCCATCGATGCTCCCATGGAATTGCGCGGCACGGTCAAAGAGATCAAGGGACGCAAAGTGGTGGTCGGGATCACCCTGAGCTCCAAGGGCCAGGTGTGCGCACGCGGCGAAGTGGTGGCGGTTCGCCTGAATCAGCCCCTCGGGGGATAGCCGGTCTTAAAAAACATACTTCAGAAGAATAAAACTGCCCACCAACAGAATCGTAAAAACAACGGCCAGTAGATTAAAGTAGCGATCGATGAAGGATTTGATACCAGGGCCAAACAGGTAGATCAGACCGCCCACCGCAAAAAACCGGGCCGACCTGGAGACCAATGAGGCCAGAGCGAATACGCCGAAATCGATGTTGAACATCCCGGCGGCAATCGTAAAAACTTTGTAGGGGATGGGCGTAAATCCTGCAATGGCCACCGCCCAGGCATCGTATTGTTGGTAAAGCGATCCTATGTAGGCGACCTTATCGCCGAAACCATAAAAAGCGACTATTTTTTCTCCGATGCTGGCCATGAAACCATACCCGATGGCATATCCCACAATCCCGCCCAGAAGCGAACCCAGCGAGCAAACCCAGGCATAGGTGAAAGCCCTGGATGGTTTGCCCACGGCCAGTGCAATGAGCAAGACATCGGGAGGTATCGGAAAAAAAGAGGCCTCGGCAAAGGAAAGTCCGAAAAGCGCCCAAACGCTATGCGGTGATTCGGCCCACCGCAGGACCCAATCGTATAAACGGCGCAGCATTATTGATCGCTCCAGCCGTGTTCGCCGACCAACTTGACAAAGCGGCATCCGCCCAGATTGGTCTGGTGTAGGCCCTTTTCATCGCGCACCAGTTTGATCAGATCCTGTGCATATTGGTCGCCGACCGGTATCACCATTCGTCCGCCGACGGCCAGCTGATTGACGAGGTATTGGGGAACCTCCGGAGCGCCGGCGGTGACAATGATGGCATCGAAGGGACTTTCATCTTTCCAGCCCGATGTGCCGTCGGAGTAGCGGGTCACGATCGTATGATAGCCCAATTGGTCGAACAGTTTGCGCGCTCTGACATACAAACTGTGAATGCGTTCGATGGTATAGACCCGAAAAGCGATCTGCGCCAGAATGGCCGCCTGATATCCCGAGCCGGTACCGATTTCCAAAACACGATCGCCAGGGCTGAGTTGCAATGCCTGCGTCATCTCGGCCACGATAAAAGGCTGGGAAATGGTCTGCTGCTCTCCGATCGGCAGGGGATAGTCGCTGTAGGCTTGATCCATGAGGGCTTCGCTGACGAACAGGTGGCGGGGCACCTTGCGCATTGCCTTTAAAACATCCGGATCGGCAATACCCCTGGCTTCAATCTGTTTTTCTACCATGTCGTGGCGCAGGCGATCATATTTCATTGGCAGCTACTCCCCGAAACCGTCTATCAGAGCGGGCCAAGGTGGTCAAGCCGTTAGAAAAAAACTGAGCTGGAGCTTGAAATCGGATCCTACGCGGAAGGCAAACCAGGGATATGATGCATGCAGTGGCCGGGATCAGCGGCACATAATATCATCGCGCAGGTGGGCTGCTTCGTTCAGGCTGGCGACCGATCGAAGGCCCGATCCCGAGACCAGGAAACGGTTGATGCTTGTATATTCAGGGGCAAAAAACAAAAACCGTTCCAGGCCGAGAATGCGGGCCGCCCAGGCGTTGATTACACCCCCATGGCAGACCACGGCCACCCGCTTGCCCTTGTTCTCCATCACGATTCTATCCAAGGCCTCGAACGCCCTCTGCCGAAACGAACTCAGATCGTACATGGCCTCGAAACCGTCCCGCACCAGCTTTAACCAACCTTCATAATCCGCAGCCCTGAGTTCCTCCATCGGCACATAGGCCGAAGACAGGTTATCGAACTCCTGCACGCCCGCTTCGATGCGCAACTCCATGCCCTTGGCCCCGGCCAGATACTCAGCGGTCGTCTTCGCACGCTTCAGGGGACTGCTGTAAATGGCGTCCAATCTCTCGGCGCGCATCCAGTTCGCCAGTTTGCGGGCCTGCCCGATGCCCTTTTCGCTCAGACCAGGATCCGCCGGCGAGCCGTCGTTTTTTTCCACCCGCAAGGGCAAGGCATGCCGAATCAGAATCAATTCCATAGCTATAATCGCTTTCAACCCTTCAGTGCCCCTCCAGCGCAACTTGTTTCCGGCACTCATAGACGATGGGTTTTGAAAATTTTTACCCTGTAAATACGAAATCGTCCAGCAAAAGCTTGGACAGGCGCGCCGTTTCCATGGCAGGCGCATGCAGAACATTGGCTAGTGCAAAGGTGAGGCCGGCCGCCGCCAGCATCGGCAGAAAAGCCTGCTCCAGGGCGATCTTGCGCGCAAGGGGCATGGGCCCGGAGGCCAGGTTGGAAAGCCCCGCCATGGTGCGTACGGGGGTCCCCAGCAGGTCGGGCAGGTTGCGCACGACCGTCAATACCGAACGGTTGTGGCGCGCGCCGTCCGCCCAACCCAGCGGCATGATGACCGGGTCGATGATAAGCCGCGCCGGGTCCATACCCGCTTTGCAATAAACCTCAAACAGGTTCAGCGCCAGGCCCATCATCTCCTCTTCTTCAAGTGGGACCCGGCTGTCCGGGTGCAGCAGGTAGCCCACGATATCGGCTTGATGGGCTTGGGCCAGCGGCAGCATGCGCGCAAGCTTGACCGGTTCCAATGAAAACCCGTTGATAATCGGGCGGCGCCGCGCCGCCGCCAAGCCGGCCGCCATGGCCGCTGCATTGGTGGTGTCCAGCATCAGCGGCAGATCGGCCGCCGCCTGCACCGTTTCAACCAGAAAGGTCATGTGATGCTGCGGGTCTTTTTTCAAGGGACCGCAGTTGATGTCGATGGCCTGGGCGCCCGCCGCGGCGCAGCGGCGCACCAGATCCATGATCGGCGCCGGGTCCAGCAGTTCCACCGCCCGTGCTATGGTCGGATGGAGGACATGCAGATTGTCGGCGATGATCAGCATGGGAATTTTCCGAAATGATTTATGGATCGCGCTGTGCTTGCTTGAAGACCGCTGACGGCAGTCTCTAGATGCCGCCATTCAGGAAGATCACCTGAAATCAACATCCGCTCAGGCATCCTGGAGTTCACGGGTGGTCAGAAATTTGATTTCCGGCCATTTCTCAGCCACATATTTGAGCTGCCATTCGCTCGCGGCCAGATAGGTCAGGTCCCCCTCCGCGTCGATGGCCAGATTGGCTTGCTGGGCTTTTTCAAAGGCCTCCAGCCGTTTTTTATCGCCGCAGCCGATCCAGCGCGCGACGGCGTAGTCCACCGGAGCATAGGCGGCGTCGACGCCGTACTCATTTTTGAGCCGGTCCATGGTCACATCGAACTGCAGGATGCCGACCGCGCCCAGGATCAGGTCGTTTCCCAGCACGAGCCGGAACAACTGCACCGCCCCTTCCTCGACCAGCTGTCCCAGACCTTTGTGAAGCTGTTTCGCCTTGAGGGGCGATTTCAGGATCACGCGGCGGAAATGTTCGGGGGCAAAATTCGGAATCCCGGTGAACCTAAGCGGCTCTTTTTCCGAAAAGGTGTCCCCGATCTTGATCGTGCCGTGGTTGTGAATTCCGATGATGTCTCCGGGCCAGGCTTCTTCCACCAGGGCCCGGTTCTGGGCCATGAAGATGATCGGGTTGCCGATCAGGATATCTTTGCCGAGGCGATGATGACGCACCCGCATGCCCCGGCTGAAGCGGCCCGAGCAGACACGCAAAAAGGCGATCCGGTCGCGGTGCGCAGGGTCCATATTGGCCTGGATTTTGAAGACGAAGCCGGAAAAGGCCTCCTCTTCGGGAAAAACCATGCGGGTGGTGGTGGGGCGCGGCAAGGGGGCGGGGGCGATTTCCACGAAGGTATCGAGCAGCTCGCGCACGCCAAAGTTGTTGATCGCACTGCCGAAGAACACCGGTGTCTGGCTCCCCTTGAGAAAATCTTCCATATCAAAGGGGTTGGCCGCCCCCTCGATCAGAGCCACGTCCTCCCGCAGTTGATCGGCCTGGCTGCCCAGGATTTGATCGAGCAATGGATCCGCCAGATCGCGAATGGTGACCGCATCGCCGGGAAGGCGTTCCTGGCCGGGCGTGAAGAGGGTCAGCTCCTTGCGGTACAGGTTGTAGGTGCCCCTGAAGTATTTGCCCATGCCGATGGGCCAGGAAAGCGGCGCGCATTCGATTTGCAGGGTCTCCTCGATGTCCGCCAGGATCTGGAGCGGCGCTATTCCCTCGCGGTCGAGCTTGTTGATGAAGGTCAGGATCGGCGTGTTGCGCATCCGGCAGACCTCCATCAACTTGCGGGTCTGGGTTTCGACCCCTTTGACGTGGTCGATGACCATGACCGCGCTGTCCACGGCGGTCAATACGCGGTAAGTGTCCTCAGAAAAATCCTGGTGACCGGGGGTGTCCAGAAGGTTGATATCGTAATCGCGGTAATTGAACTGCATCACCGAGCTGGTAACCGAGATGCCGCGTTCCTGCTCGATGGCCATCCAGTCGCTGAGGGCATGCCGTCCAGCCTTGCGGGCCTTGATCGAACCGGCCATCTGGATTGCACCGCCGAAAAGAAGCATTTTTTCGGTGAGCGTCGTTTTACCCGCGTCGGGATGGCTGATGATGCCAAAGGTGCGGCGGCGATCGATTTGCGTGTGACGTAATTTATGCAATGGGGCATTCAGAGGCATAATTCTATTCGCTTATTGATCCCTATGCGGCAAACTTCGCCGGGTGAGTTGAAAAAATCCAGCCGGCATCGCTCTGCACTTTGCAGCCGGCCCGCAGCGCGCCCGATCCAGGTTGCGTCAGGTTGGCTTGATTTCTCAAGCACGCCGGCGCTGTTGTATCGGGGAAAAACCTCCCCCGCTCAGCGGTTCCTTGAACTAATCTGAAAAGGGTGCGAAAGAAAATTGCAGCAGCGGATGTTGGACCGAACAGCCGCCGAGGAAAAAGACGCCCTCAGGGCGGCGGCAGTCCGGGCAGCGCGCTCGCGCGGACCGATCTGCACCGGGGGGCAAGCCCGGCAGGCGGTGGTTGAGGAAAATAAATTGAAAGCATATACGATCGATTCATAGTGGCGCAGATATATACGTTTGCCTCCTGCTCGTCAAGATGCCGATGGCAGTCCGGCAATTATCGTGAATAAATTCAGATTCCCAAGCCACGCCCGAGAGAACTTTTCAAGACCGACAGCGACTTCGCCCCGGACGCCGACGGACGTCTGCGCCTGGCCGGTAGCCTGATTTTCCGATGAGAAAATACGGACGCCGGGGCATAATGAAGGTTATAAGCCTTTTTTCTCCAGCCATCTGAACAGCAGCACGGCAGCGGCGATGAAAATGGGAATAATGATCCAATGATTCACGCCCAGGACCTGGGGCAGCGTGATTTTACCCAGGTCGCCCCATTTATAAACCGTATCTTTGAGCATTGGGAAGGCTTCTGCAAACAGCGCCGCGCCTGCGATCATGCCCAGGATGCCCCACACGGCGTCCCACCGTCCTTCACCCAGGGCTCCTACGGAAGTGCCCGGGCAATATCCCAACAATCCCCATCCAAGGCCGAAAACAAGCGCGCCCAGAATGACGGGGCCCAAAATGGTGGCTTTGATCGAGAGCTTGACCAGCCCCAGATCGTGCAGCAGGTAGACCCCGACCATTCCTACGATCACACTGGAGAGCATGAACTTGACGATGGTCATGTCGATCAGGCGCAGGGCGCCGAGCTGCTTGTCATAGCGCAGCACACGTCCCTTTTGCAGAAAAAATCCGAACAAAATACCGGTCACCAACCCATAGATGAGCATTTTCATCGCGCACCTCCTCCGTACAGCAGGCGGGCTACGATGATTCCGCCTATAAAGAAAAAGACCAGGGCGATGAAACCGCTGACAGCCAGTTGGAGCGAACCGCTCAACCCGTGTCCGCTGGGTCAGCCATCGGCCAGGCGCGCGCCGAACATGGCCACGGTCCCCCCCACGAAGGCCACCAGCGCGCGTTTGCCGGTGCTGTGCCGGCCGAACCGGCCCGCCCATGAATCGGGCACGGCCTGCAGTCTAAATGAACCTGAGGTGAGCGCGGAAATCAATGCACCTAGAAAAATACCCACCACGAACATCCATTGCCAGTCGATCTGGGGTACGTTTTTGATGAAATACTCCATCCGGGCCACGCGCTGCGGTCCGATCAGCTGCTCGATCATGCCGGCGGTGCGGACGAATGAAGTGGACGCGCCGAAGTATTGCCCGGCGATCCAGACCGATACCACCCCGACCAGTCCGGCCAGCCCCCCTGCCAGATAAGGGCTCCAGCCCCGGTCACGATACGCCATGCGTTGCTCCATACAATCCTCCTTTTAAAAGTAAATGTGGGATCATTCCTATAGGCCCTTCGGGAACCAGATGAGCGAATGGTCTGAAAAGGGCTCCCGCCGATAAACGCCCTCGTTTTCGGCCCCTGTTGAGGCTTTTGGGAGAACCGGTTTGCATAATCGCATCGAACTGGAGCAAAATGAAGCGATCCGGGATGTCTCGTTTCTCGGGGCGCATTCCGGTGGACTGAAAGATAAATATCCGGACGGGAATGGCAATCCATGCCGAGGTGCAACCGAATGGCCCTGCCGGTGTCAGGCGCTGACAGACGATTCGCCAGGCCGTCAGAAAGCGATAAAGCAAATGCCCACGACGCAGCTGAAGATCCCTGCCAATGCAAGCGCATTGGGCTTTTCCTTCAGGAACAGGATTGAAAAAGGCAAAACCAGGATGGGTGCGGTTGTGGTGATCAATACGGTTTTAGCCGCCCCGATGGCTTGAATGGCGGTCACGTAACCGACCGCCGCAACACCGTAGGTCAGCAGGCCGGCGACCCCTGCCGTCAACAAGATCTTTAAAGGATGGCGCGCCGGGTAGAGGGCGCCCCCGGTTCTACGGCCTAGAACGAACAACGTCAGGACGATGGCGGCAAATGGAATTCTGATCCCGGCGGCCACAAATGTGTCCATCTGCAGCACGCCAAGCTTGAGAGCTGTGGTGGCCGCTGTCCATGCAACGGCGGCCAGCAGGGCGAACATGATTCCCCGGGCGTTGCCGTCTTCCGAGCCGGCCGGAGGCGGGCCGCTTTTGTTTCTACCGGCAATAAAAAGGATGCCCGACAAAACGAACCCCGCGCCCACGGCCGTTCGCCAGCTGAACGCCTCCTGTAAAAACAGGATGGCCACCAATGCGGTAAACACCGGAAACGAGCATTGCGCAATCGTAAAAGCCTTTGAGGCATCCACCAGCGCGAGACTTTTAATGTACAGCGTGTCGCCGATCACCATTGCCAGGATCCCCGAGGCCATGACATACAGCATGGGCGCCATGGAGGTCTGCATCAATTGCGTGCTGCGCCCCGAGAGAAAAATGAACGCCAGCAGCACTGCAGACCCGGTCCAGAGCCTGAGCGTGTTCAGGGTGAAGGTGTCGATCCGGGCAGCTATGAGCTTCAAGAGGATGGTGCTCAGGGCCCAGGCCAATGCCGTAACCAGCGCTACTCCGATGCCGAACAGTTCCATGGGTCACTCTAGAGGACATTAAAAAAGCCGCTCTTAAACCGCCGGGGCGCCATCGACATCCTCTGGGCTTGCGCAGGTAGGTCTTTAACTTTGGCGCGCGCAAGCGTGATGAATGTTGTAAAATTTCGCCAATAGCCGCGGTGTCATTTTGACCGGAGCGAGAATCTACATCAACAAATGGTTACAACTCAACTCAGCATTCGTGACCCACCGGCGGCAATTCTGCCCGAACTCGACCGGTCGTGCGGGGCGCAGAGGTTCGTGCGCCGGCAGCCCCTTTCAAGGGCCGCTAAGGCTTGCTACGGGCAGCCCGCAAACTCCCCCGCCCAAAGCGGGCGGGGTCAAACAGTGCGGGCTGCTTTTCCTGCGCTGCGCCCAAGCGGCCCTATGAAATGGGCTGCAAATGGCGCCCAAACCTCTGCGCCCCCTCGACCTGCTCCGTGGATGAAACGGTTCCTGTTAAGCGGACCTCGTGATTCCATGGCAGGAGGCGATCCCGGCAGGCGCTTTGGGCCCTTTGAGCCATGCGTTTTAGGGCCCCTTAGGTGTCGGCAGGATCAGTGGCCCGGAGTGTTTGAGCGCATGCAAGTTTCTGGGCCGCCCGGAGCGCGCCCCAGGGGCACTTGAACATGTTGCGTTTGGCCCAAAGCGCCTGCCGGAACCGCCGGGTTTTAAAACCATAAAGTTGAATTACAAGGTAAAGAGCTCTCGCTTGGTTCGAGTTGACGATAAAGACGTTGTCTTCGGCGACCACCGCTTTGAAACAGCTGATAGCAGTTTTCTAGGCTTTTAGAAATATGGCCGTTTCACTCGTTGAAAAAGCCGTACGATTTGCCTATAGTTATCGCGTTTCCACTTATTGTCTGAATTCAGATCAAAAGAACCACATGGGGGCGGTCTGCGGAACCGCGGCCTTCCAACCGCAGGCCTAAATTGTTCAAAAATGGACCCAAAGGAGCAAACCATGCCGGCCAAAAAAAGATCGGGACCCTATCCTTACCTGAAACAGTTCGGTGCCGTTCAAGCTTTTCCGGAGGAGGGCTGGTCTCGCGAGGAGTTGCTTGGGCAGCTCGGCACGATGGCCGAAGATGAGGACGCCTACTGGAAGACCGGAAAATGTTCCGGAACCATGTACGGCGGCGATTCCGAGATTTACGAATTGATCGGCCAGACTTTCCGGCGCTATTCGCATGTCAATGCCCTGCAGCGGGACATGTGCCCGAGCCAGACGCGCTTCGAATCGGAAATCATCGCCATGACCCTGGACATGTTGAACGGCCGCGCCGTCCATGAGCGCGACCCTGCTAAAATGGCCTGCGGAGTGATTACTTCCGGAGGCACCGAAAGCATTCTGTCAGCGCTGCTGGCGCACCGCGACAAGTTCCGGGAAGAACGCCATATCACCGCGCCGGAGATGATCCTGCCGGACACGGCCCATCCGGCATTTCGAAAAGGCGCACACTACTTCGGCATCAAGGTCGTCCACGCGCCCAGCGATCCTCAAACCACCCAGGTGAATCTCGACTTCGTGACGGATCACATCAATGCCAATACGATCCTGCTGGTGGGTTCGGCCGGCAACTACCCCTACGGCACCATCGACCCCATCGCGCAGCTTTCCGAACTGGCCGTGCGCCATCGGGTCGGGCTGCACGTCGACGGCTGTCTGGGCGGTTTTATTCTTCCCTGGGGAGAACCGCTGGGCTACGACATCCCCGTATTCGATTTCAGGCTGCCGGGGGTTACTTCGATTTCCGCGGACACGCACAAATACGGCTACGGCCCAAAAGGCACTTCGGTGACGCTTTACTGCGATAAGTCTTTGCGCAAATATCAGTACTTCACCAGCCTGGACTGGAAGGGTGGGCTGTACTTGTCTCCGGGATTCAGCGGAAGCCGGTCCGGCGGCATCATCGCCGCCACCTGGGCGGTGATGCTTTACATCGGAAAGCGCGGGTATCTTGCGCGCGCCAAAAAGATATTTGAAACTTCCCATGCCATGCAGCAAACGGTCAAATCCATTGCGGAGCTCAAGCTGATGGGCGCGCCCACGTTTTGCTTTTCATTCACATCGGATCTCTTCGATATCTACCATGTCAATGATTTCATGAAAGAGCGGGGATGGCGCTTTAACGGCCAGCAGTATCCGAGCGCCCTGCACCTGTGTGTCACCGGCCCGCAAACCCAGCCCGGCGTCTCCGCCGCTTTTGCAAAAGATTTAAACGAAGCAGTCGCTTATGCGAAAAATCCGCCGCGACCCGTCCCCCTCAGCGGCGCGCTGTACGGCGGCGCCGGGACCCGGGCCCTGGCCGAAGATGTCGATTTGAAGTCGCTGAAGGAATTGATGATCGCTTACCTGGATGGGTGCATGGAACAACCGTAGTCAAGGATGAAGGCGCAGGGATGAAGGAAAAAGAGGTCCAATGTCCGCTAAAGAGAAGTATATCCTGTGCATAGACCTGGGCACCTCGGGGTGCAAAGCGGCTGTTTTTACCATCCAGGGCGAGTTCGTCGGGTTCGATTTTACTTCCGTTCCCCTGCACCTGATCCCTCCCGGCGGCGCCGAGCAGGATCCGAACGACTGGTGGAGCGCCATCCGGCAATCCACGCGAAGACTTCTTCAAAATCATCCGGTCCGGCCGGAGGAGATCGCCGCAGTCAGTGTGAATACCCAATGGTCGGGAACCGTGGCAGTCGACCAAAACGGCCGGCACTTGATGAATGCCTTGATTTGGCTGGATACACGCGGCGCAAAACAGGTCAAGGACATCAAGCGGAGCCGCATCAACCTGTCCGGATTCGGTGTCGGCAAGCTTTACCGCTGGCTGCGATGGACGGGCGGCGCTCCAAGCAGGACAGGAAAAGATCCGCTCGCCCATATTCTCTATATCAAGGAGCAACATCCGGACCTTTACCGGGCGACCTATAAGTTCATGGAAGTAAAGGATTACATCAACCTGCGCCTTACCGGAAAGTTCCTGGCCACCTGCGATTCCATCACCTTGCACTGGCTCACCGATAACCGCGATCTTTCGCGCATCGATTATCACCCCGCGCTGTTGAAAATCTCCGGCCTGCCGCGCGAAAAATTCCCCGACCTGGTCGAGGCCACCGATATTATCGGAAACCTTAGCAGGCCGGCGGGCGCCGACCTGGGGTTGCCCGCGTCTGTAAAAGTGGTCGGAGGATCTCCGGACATGATCGCCGCGGCCATTGGCTCCGGCGCCGTGCGGGACTATGAGGCGCACAGCTATCTGGGAACTTCTTCCTGGCTGTCGGCGCATGTCCCCTATAAGAAAACCGATTTGGGATCGGGAGTCGCCGCGCTGCCCTCGGCCATTCCCAACCGCTACTTCATCGCCAACGAACAGGAGACGGCCGGCAATTGCCTGAACTTTTTAAGAGACAACATCCTGTACCACCCTGACGAATTGCTTCGCGAAGATAAAGCTCCGGATATCTTCAAGATCTTCGACCGGGAGGCCGCAACCGCACCGCCCGGCGCCAACGGGTTGATCTTTACGCCCTGGCTGTTCGGCGAACGCACGCCCGTAGACAATCATCTGATCCGGGGCGGCTGGCACAACCTCTCTCTGACCAACAGCCGCGCGGATGTCATCCGCTCCTGCCTGGAAGGTGTCGCCCTGAACCAGAAATGGGCGCTCGGCGCGGTCGAAAAATTCATGCGGCGCGAGACCGGCCCCATCAGCATAGTGGGCGGCGGGGCCAATTCCGACATCTGGTGCCAGATCCACGCCGATGTTCTCGGCCGTCCCATTCGTCAGGTGGCTGATCCGATTCTGGCCAATGCCCGGGGGTCGGCCTTTATTGCCGCTGTGGCCTTGGGAGAGATGCGTTTCGAAGATATCCCCGGCCGGATCAAAATCAAACAGACCTATCACCCCAATCCGGACCACCGTGAGCTATACGACGCCATGTTCAAGGAGTTCGTCAATATCTATCATGCCAATAAGGAGATCCACGCGCGGCTGAATAGAAGAAAAAGATGAATCAAAGGATTCATCATCTTTGAATTCCCCGGGCGGGCTGTCATGTCCCGAAAAAGTGGTCGATGCCGAGCGTCGCGAGTGTGGCCCGCGTAGGGCCTTCCGTCTGCGTATCCCAGCCCACGGTTTTAAAAAAGGTTTCTCGCAGCGCCTCGATGTCGACGGTCGCGCCTTTCAAGGGGCCCCGGGCCAAGGCGGGTTTGCCCAGCGCGCGCGCGCTGAGCCGGTGATCCTGCGGCTTGACACCTTCGCGCATGTTGAATCCCTTGCGCAGGCTCAGGATGCGCTCGCCTGTGAGTAGATACGCATCCGGGGAAAGATCCCATCCGGTCACGGCGTTGAGGTACTCGACCACCGGCAGCGTGCTGGTGATGGCACCGAACATGCATAGCCCGCCGCAGTTGACCAGCTGCATGTAAAAGGAAGCGGCGCTGTAGCGCGCCACATCCTTGCCGGTTCTGCCCTTGGCGGCATCGATCATCCCGCGCGCGGCCGGGAACCGCCGGATGCCGAACAGGCCTGCGTACAGATAGCAGGAGATGGTGTGGCGTCCCGGCGTCGGTTCGCACGCGTAGGCGATGGCAAAGCCCGCATCGAGGCGCGAGTCGTGCATGGGCAACTCCTGGCCGCCGGCATGCACCGCAAATTGTTCCGATCCGTTGCCGATCCGTTCGGCGGCCCGTTTGACGCCGTCCGCCAGCACGTCTCCGAACCCCTCGCGCGCGATGATCCGGCCGGCCAGCGCGATGATCTCCTGGGTCCTGCCCCAGCCCAGACGAATGCCGCCGGTGGTCGTCTCGTCGATGATGCCCTTTTCAAAGCACTCTATGGCAAAGGCAATGGTGCCGCCCAGGGAGATGGTGTCGATGCCGGCGCGGTTGCACATTTCGTTGAGTTCGACAATGGCATCGAAATCGTTCTGCAGCAGCATGCCGCCGAACGCGCCGATGGTTTCGTATTCGGGCTTGTGGCCCTGTGTTCCCTTGTAGCGGCCCTTTTCGATATCGATGATGCCGCCGCAGCCCAGCGGACAAGCCTGGCAGGCATAGCGCCGTTTCTGGTAGCGCTTGACGTTCTCGTCGGAGCTCTGCTTGGCGTTTTCGTAGGCATAATCCAGGTAACCCACCCCATCCCAGTTCCTGATCGGCATGTCGCCTGTCATGGCCGAATAGACCGTAAGCCCCGAGGTGCCGTATTCGCGATAGATCTCCCGGATCAGAGAAGGTTGGGCCGGGACCGGGACCCCGGTGCGGGCAATGATTTTGCTGAGCGAGCCCATGTGGCGCACGGTCAGGCGGTCGGTCAGCTTGGATTTTTTGAAAGATCGTATGAAACCGTCGTTGATGGCCTTGACCTCGTCCGGCCGGGCGACCGGCACCGTGCCGCGGCCGCGCAGCGCTACGGCTTTGAGGTTCTTGCTGCCCATCACCGCTCCCAGCCCCGAACGCGCCGCAATGCGTGCACCGTCCGTGGCGATGCCGGAGATGAGCGAGCGCTTTTCGCCGCTGATTCCGATGGCAGCGACCTGCGCCTTTTTTCCGCCAAGCGCTTCTTTGATCAGAGCTTCTGTTTCCGGTATGTCTTTGCCCCACAGGGCGGCGGCATCCCGGATCTCTATTTTTCCGTCTTCAATATAAACCCACACCGGCTTTTCGGCCGCGCCGGTAAAAAAAACCGCATCGAAACCGGCCCGCTTGATCTCGCGGGAGAAAAAGCCGCCCGCATTGGCATCCCCCCATCCGCCCGTAAGGGGCGATTTGCCCACCACCATGAAGCGTCCCGAAAAATACGCCCCGCTGCCGGTAAGCAGGCCCGCGCAGAACCCCAGGTGGCTTGCGGGGGATAGCGGGTCGATGCCCGGTTGCTGCCGCTGCATGATCACGGCGGCTCCCAACCCATACCCGCCGAGGAATTTCCTGTAGAAATCTTCTCCGGGTTCGATGATCTCCGTGGTACCCTGGGTCAGATCGACGACGCAGTACTTTCCGGTAAATCCGCCAGGCATGCTTTTTCCTCCTCGATTCCAATCAAGTGAGTGTGAGTTGAACGATGTCAAGGCTATCATTGGTCTGCAAATTCATGCAAGAATGGACTGGATTTTACGCGCGGGGCGGCTATGATATTTGATGGCGTTGCATGATACTTCAATGAACATGGATGGTTTCATCGAAAATTGGAGAATACGGCCATGGAACAATACAACAGCATCGTGAATACCATCGCGTTGACCTTGGGCGCTGCGTGGGCCAGCGGCATCAATCTGTATGCCGCCATCCTTGTGCTGGGATTGCTGGGCGTCACCGGCAACATAGCGCTCCCGGAAGCCTTGCGGGTGCTTGAAAATCCAATCGTCATAGGGGCAGCGGGATTCATGTATCTGGTGGAATTCTTTGCGGACAAGATGCCGGGGGTCGACACCGGGTGGGACACCCTGCATACGTTCATCCGCATTCCCGCCGGCGTGCTGCTCGCCGCGGGTGCGGTCGGTGACGTCAACCCTGCCATGGCGATCGCGGCCGGGATTCTGGGCGGCGGTATTGCCGCCGGCAGTCACGCCGCCAAGGCCGGCTCACGGGTTCTGATCAACACCTCCCCGGAGCCGTTCAGCAACTGGATCGCCTCTGTGCTGGAGGACGTGGCGGTGGTCGCCGGCCTGTGGGTGGCCCTGAATCATCCCTGGGTATTCATCATTTTCCTGACGCTCTTTATTTTGCTGCTGATCTGGGCGCTGCCCAAACTTTGGCGAGGCATTAAAGCAATCGCCACCCGAATTGGAAGGATGTTCGAGACCAGGACCGAAATAGCTCCTTTGAACAATACCGGCGCGACGAATGTATCCCAAGACGGGGGCGCGCCGGGGTTCAAGCAATTGGATGCCGCTTGCAAAAAGGATTGATCGGCGCAGTGCCCTAACCCACGGCTAGGCGAAATGGCAGGCGGCCCAATGGTTTTTACTTTCGAGATCCCGGAAAACAGGCACTTGTTGGCTGCAAATGGGTTGGACTTCCGGGCAACGTGGATGGAATTTACAGCCCTGCGGCGGGTTGAAGGGGCTTGGCACTTCGCCCTCCAGCAAAATGTGTTCTCTTTTGGCCTCCAGCGCGGGATTTGGAATGGGCACGGCCGAAAGAAGGGCCCGGGTGTAGGGGTGCCGCGGATTGCGGTAAAGCTCCAGGCGGTCTGCGACTTCGACGATGGAGCCCAGGTACATGACGGCGATGCGGTTGCTGATGTGGCGCACGACCGCCAGATCGTGGGCGATGAAAAGATAGGTCAGCGCGAACTTTTCCTGCAGCTCTTCCAAAAGGTTGATGATCTGGGCCTGGATGGAGACATCCAGGGCCGAAACCGCTTCATCGCACACGATCAGGCTGGGCCTGACCGCCAGGGCCCGGGCGATTCCGATGCGCTGGCGTTGTCCGCCGGAAAATTCGTGCGGGTAGCGGCTGCTCATGGCCGGGCTGAGTCCCACGAGTTTGAGCAGTTCGGCCACCTGGTCTTTATAATCCTGCCGGTTGGCGCTCATGTTGTGAACGGCAATGGGTTCGCCCACGATGTCCCGCACGGTCAAGCGCGGGTTTAATGAGCTGAACGGATCCTGGTAAATGATCTGCATGCCTCGGCGCAAAACGCGCATGCGCGGGCCGTCATAAGCGCTGATGTCTTCGCCCTTGAACAGGATCTGCCCGCCGGTCAGTTCGACCAGGCGCAAAATTGCGAATCCGGCCGTGGTTTTGCCGCAGCCGGACTCACCCACCAGCCCGAGGGTCTCCCCTTTGCGGATGTGGAAGCTGACGCCATCGACGGCTTTGATGTCGCCGATCTTGCGTTTCAATACACCGACATGCACGGGGAAATAAACGCGCAGATCTTTTACTTCGATCAGATTCCGGTCCGTGTTTTCAGACATCGATCCAACAAGCCTTTTGGTGTTCTGCGCCAACCGATTCGAGTTGAGGCACCTGCATGCGGCACTTTTCAACGGCGTATTTGCAGCGGGATTGGAATGAACAGCCCACCGGCAGGTTGGCCATATCCGGCGGCTGGCCTTCGATCGGTATCAGTTTGGTTTTTACATCCTGGTCGATCTTGGGCACGGAGGCCATCAAGCCCAGGGTATAGGGGTGGCGTGGATCTTCGTAAATGTCATGGGCCGTTCCCGTTTCAATGACTTTGCCGGCATACATGACGATGACGCGGTCGGCATAACGGGCCACCACCCCCAAGTTGTGGGTGATGATGATCAGGGCCACGGACGAATCGCGCGTCAGGTTTTTCATCAGGTCCAGAAGCTGGGCCTGCACGGTCACATCAAGGGCGGTGGTCGGTTCATCGGCGATGATCAGGCCGGGTTCGCAGCCCAGCCCCATGGCGATCATGGCCCGCTGGCGCATGCCGCCGCTGAATTGATGCGGATAATCGGTTGTGCGCTTTTGCGCCGCGGGGATGCGCACCTTGGTTAAAAGGCCCACCGCCGCCTTGAGGGCCTCTTTGATTTTGGCGCCGCGATGCAGTTCGAGCGGTTCGCCCACCTGGCGGCCGATGGTCAGAACCGGGTTCAAGGAGGTCATGGGCTCCTGAAAGATCATGGCGATGCGGTTGCCGCGGATTTTGAGCATCTCGGCTTCGCTGAGCTGAAGCAGATCCTGCCCGTCGAAAATCACCTGACCTTTGATGATCGATCCCGGCGGGCAGGGGATCAGACGCATGATGGACATGGCGGTGGCGCTTTTGCCGCATCCGCTTTCCCCCACGATCCCCAGGGTCTCCCCCCGTCGCACATCGAAGGAGACCCCGTTGACCGCCTTGACCAGTCCGTCTTCGGTCCAGAAATAGGTGTGCAGATCCCTGACTTGCAGCAGCGTATCGGCCATGATCCAAATCTCTTCGCTTCTAGTAGCCCATCTTCTTCTTCAGGTTCTGGTCGATCCAAATACTCGCCCAGATGGGCGCGGGGCGGATGCAGCCCACGCGCTGTTCGCCGTAGTAGTTTTTCACCCAGGGCCACCAGGCCACATAGTTGTATTGGCCGGGAAGCCATACGGCCGGGGCCTGGCCCAACATGTACACATTGAGCTTTCTGTATCTTTCGCGCCGTTCGGCATCGCTCATGCTGATATTGCCTCTTAATTCACTCAGCTCCTTGTTGAAAACCGGGTCGTTGTACATGTAGGGGTTCCAGGTCTCGCCGGTCTCGAAATTTTTGCGCAGCACCGCCAGCGGATTGCCGGTGTCATTGGTGAAGAGATATCCTGCGGTGTGGGTTTTGCTGGTCATTTTGCTCAGGTAGGCCGGGTATTCCATCGTGTCGAGTTTCATGGTAATGCCTACCTTGGCCAGGTAGGCGACCAGCAGTTGGCCCAACTCCACGGTCCACTGGGTTCCCGAGGAGACCTGGGTGGTAAATTCGAAACCCTTCGGGTAACCGGCTTCGGCCAGAAGTTGCTTGGCCTTTTTGGGATTGTAGGAGAACAGTTCCTGGACTTCTTGCGGCAACTTTCCCAACGGTGTGTAATACTCCAGACCCCAGTCCGCCGGATAGGGGTAGCCGATCAGCTCGGCATTGCCTTCCCAGTATTTCTCGAGGATCTCCTGCTGATTGATGGCAAGATTTAAGGCGCGCCGCACGCGGATGTCGTCAAAAGGTTTGGTGTCGTTGCGCAGCGCAAAGGTGGCCGGGCTGGGCGCCAGATACTTGTCCCATTTAAGGTCAGGGCAGGATTTCTTGAGGCTTTCCACATCGCGCCAGAAGATGTTCATCATCAGGTCGACCTGGCCGGTTCGAAGCGCGGAAATGCGCGAGGCTTCGTCCCTGATCAGCAGCTCCCTGATGCTGTCGGTGAAAGGCAGCTGATAGGGCTTGCCCTTGACCAACTCTTTGCCCCAATACTTGGGGTTTTTGGCATAGACCATGCCCACGCCGCTGTCGTAGCTTTCGAGCATGTACGGCCCTGTGCCGCACAAGTTTTCCCATTTTTTGGCACCGGCCTTGTCCATTTCAGGGGGCTGAATAGCGCCGTAGTAGCTCATGGTGAAGTGGTACCACCAGTTCTCGTTCCATTCCTTCATGTACAGGGCAACGGTATATTTATCGATCGCTTCCCAGCGGTCCACATAGTAGGTGTAGCCTTTGATGGCCTTGGGGCTTTGCAGGATGCGCTGCATGCTGTAGACCACATCATCGGCCACCAATTCACGAGCCTCCATGACGCCGGGTTTTGCCTGCCAATAAACCCCCTTGCGCAGCTTGAACACCACCCTGAGCGGGTCTTTTTCAACCTGCCAGCTTTCCGCCAGTTCGCCGGTGCGGAATTCGGGCGGCCACCAGGCATTGGACTTGAAGTGATATCCGTTGGTGCCGCGGGGGCCCTTCTGCAGATCGCCCACCATCAGGTGTTCCAGCACCAGGCCGGTGTCTTTGGCGTGTTTCCAGTTCCAGTCGTAGTTATCCCACGAGAGGGCCGGGATGTAAGGGTATTGGGAAAGAACCCGCAACGTGCCGCCGTACTGCGGTTCCTCGGCGCCCGCGCACAGCGGCCAAGCCGCCAGGAGCAGGGATGCGGCCAACAAGCCAAGTAACAAATGCTTACAGCTGGTTTTCATTCGGACCCTCCTTCTTTTTCTTTTTTTGGTTTGACTTTGACGGCACTTTCCCCGTAGCTGCCGACGCCGCCGCGCAATCGGGGGTCGAGCAGGTCGCGCAAGGCGTCGCCGAAAACGTTGATGCCGTATACGGCGATGGTCAATGCAAGCCCCGGCCAGATGGCCAGAAGCGGTGCGTGAAGCATGTAGCGGCGGGCTTCGTGGAGCATGCCGCCCCACGTGGGGGTCGGGGGCGGAATGCCCAGCCCCAGAAAGGCGAGGGTGGCCTCCGTAAGAATCACGGCCGCCAGGCGGGTGGTGAACAAGATGATGATCGGCGCCATGATGTTGGGCAGGATGTGGCGCAACAACTGCCGCATGGGGGATGCGCCGATGGAATTGGAGGCGTGCACGTACGTGTTTTCCTTGGTGCTGAGCGTGGCGCCGCGGATGATGCGGGCGCCCGGGATGCCGTAGCCAAGAGCCAGCACAAAGATAATTTCCCACATGCCGGGACCGGTGATCGAGATGGCCACGATCAGAAACACCAGGGCTGGAAAGACCATCCAGGCGTCCACCAGGCGCTGCATGATCAGGTCGTATTTGCCGCCGAAAAAGCCGGTGGTGATGCCGATCACAACCGAGATGACAATGGACAGGCTGGTGGCTGAAAAGCCGATGATCATTGAAATCCGGGCGCCGTAGATGATCCGGCTCAACACGTCTCTTCCCAGGCTGTCGGTGCCCAGCCAGAAATCGGCCGAAGGAGGCTTGAGCATATACAGCGGGTTGATCTCATTGTATCCATAACGCGCCAGAAAGCCGGCCAGAACACCGGTGACCAGCATCAACATGAATATGACGGCACCGAAGGCTCCCAAGGGCTTTTCCCTGAAAAGCCGGACCGTGGCATCGATCAGAAATCCTCTTTTTTTGCGGGGAGCCGGCAAAGATTCCGCTGTGTTCAAAGCAATGCTTTCCGCCATGGGCAGTGTCTCATAAAGGGATAGTTTACTGGTAACGGACTTTGGGATCGAGCAGACCGTAACTTAAGTCCACCAGCAGGTTGATGAGAAGCACAAAGATGCCGATGACCAGCACCAGCCCCGTAATGATGGGATAATCGCGCTGATTCACGGCATCCAAAAGCAGAAGTCCGATGCCGGGCAGGGCGAAAATCTGCTCGATGACCACCGAGCCGCCGACCAGGATCGGCACCTGGATGCCGATGAGCGTGACCACCGGTATCAAAGCATTTTTAAGGGCGTGCCGGGTAATGACGATTTTCTCAGGCGCCCCCTTGGCCCAGGCGGTGCGCACGTAGTCGTTGCGCAGCACCTCCAGCATCATGGCCCGCATCATGCGCATGGTCACCGCCGACAGGAGCAGTCCCAGGACAGCGGACGGTATGAGAAACATTTTTATGTTGCCGATGGGGTTATCGCTGAAGCGGATCAGTTCCACCGGCGGCGACCAGCCCCACCACAAAGCCGGGTAGACCATGATCATGGTGGCCACCCAGAAGTAAGGCACGGCAACCCCCAGGATCGAAACCGTTCTGCCCAGATAATCCAGCATCGTATCCTGGCGCACGGCTGAATAAACGCCGATCGGTATGGCGAAAATCAGGCTGATGGCCAGCGAAAAAACAGACAGTTCAAAGGTGACCGGTATTCTTTCCTTGATGTCTTTCCAGACATCGGTCTGGCGCCACAGTGAGTGACCCAGATCACCATGGACGATTCTTCCCATCCAGCGCACATACTGCACGTGGACCGGAACATCCAGGCCCAGTTCTTTCTCTATTTTTTGGCGGGTTACCTTGTCGGCGGAAACGTCCTGCTGGCTCATCATCAGATCGATCACATGCCCGGGTATCATGCGGATGAGGAAAAAGATAATGAGGGTAGCCAGGATGAGGGTGGGTATCAGAGCCAGTAATCTTCGAATGATGTAGGTGCGCATTCAACCTCTCAGGACAAAAAATTACACTCCAGCTCAACCGGTTATTTCAACGACCGCCGCTTACCAGTTTTCACAAAATCCAAAAAGTTGAATTTGAACTGCGTTTAGAAATTGAGCAGCCTTTAATTTCCTGACATACGTCAGGAGGAACATGAAAACAAATTCCCTGTCAAGTGTTTTCTGCGTGCATTGGGCTGGTTTCGGAGGACCGGGACGGTCGATCAGAACCATTTGGTCCATGAATGGGTCGGCTCGGGTTTGCATGGTTGACAATGGCGCGTCCGCATTGCTAAGAGGAAGTTCATGCAATACAAACGCGGTGGGAGTTTCAACCCATCATCGGCAACGGACGATTGGGAAGACCTCCAACATTTCGAGTAAAAAAACCTGCCTGCATAAATTGGTATTCACTTCGGCTGTATTTCAGACGCAAACAAAGGATCGTACGGAGAAGACCTTGCGGGAAATTGCGACGACTATCAAAAAACCCGAATTGGTTGCCAGGCGCCGCGAGCAGATCATAGCGGCGGCATTGGATCTTTTTCGCAAAAAGGGGTACCAACGCACGACCATGCGCGAGATTTGCGATCTGTCGTCGGTCAACCGCGGAAGTTTTTACGATTACTTTCAAAACAAAGAAGATATACTGGTTTACATCTATAAAACCATGATGTACTCGGGCGGCAACTTCGACAAGGCTTTTCGAAATGTCAAGATCACCGGCTGGAAAGACCTGGAGCCCTATATCCGCTCGGTCCTGCAGCGCGCCTGGAACGACAATAAACGAAGTATTCAGCTCATGTACCGCGAAACGATTTCTCTTGATAAAGTGACGGCCCGGGAAGTTGCCCGGATCGAATCGGACTACGTAAAATGGGTCGCGGAAAATCTCCGCAAAGGTCTGGGACTGAAAGAAGTCACCCCCGAGTTGGAAATTTTTTCCAATATGATGGTTTTTTTGCATTCTTTTATTCCGTTGCGGAATTGGAACATGGGCCACCTGGGGCAGAATAAGATCATGGATCTGGTCATCGAAATGCTGATGATGAAGCTTAAAAAAATGAAAAAAAGCGTTGCTGCCGAAAGCAAGCGGGTTAAAAGCCCGTAATCGCATCTTCTCCAGATCATTGCCCCGGCATAGGGAGCATTTACGACAACTCGGGCGTGGCAAACGATTTTCAGTCGGGGGCGGCCCCGAATCAGGCACGCGATCATCTGAAAAAACGCCCAAAGTACTTCCGGCTTCCCTCAACTCCCACCGCCGGGGGGCGCTCTCCCCGGAGGGAGAGGGCCGGGTGTGTGTGCGGTGAACGGGCACGGCGGCCGCGTCCGGATTAGCGGCGCCAGTGACCGATATCCGACTGAGCGGCGGCTTCTTTGATTTCAACGGCGTCGGGGGCCAGGATGTATCCGGCGGCGCGGTTCTCGTTGGTCTTCCGGACCACCTGATTCACGTAAGCGCCGTGGTTGCGGTAAAGGCTTTGCAAGGTCGCCTGGTCGAACGGTTGGTGCGAACCGAACAGAAAACAGAAGCCGTCACCGGAGTTGGCGCCGGTATTGGTGGCCGTGGGTACCGCATGCTGGGGCAATTGAATGCCTCCGAGCGCATTGCCGTAAGCATCCCGGCGCACCTTTACGGGCGGCGCGGTCACTTCGATCCGCGGTGCGGTTGGCGGTTGGATGTCGGCATCGATCCAGCGGACCAGATGCTCGAAGGCCGCGTTGACCACGTATTTGGTCGGGATGCGGCTCAAGGCGGGCCTGGCGCAGATGGTGGTGTCGGCAACCGGCAGGCTGTCGCGCACCAGGATTTCACCGCGCAGTTGGGATGGGAATACCCCACGTGGGAAGCGCCGGCCACTTCATAGGTGCGCAGATGATCGGAATCGGCTTGGCGGGCGTAATACTCGCCCAGGGCGAGGACGTCGTTTTCCGTATCGACCTTGATCACCTTGGTGGCGAGGTCCGTGCGCAACAATCGTCCCACCCCCAGGTACAACAGGAAGCCATCGTACACGTGGGCCAGCGGATGAACCGAGTTGTGATACCACACCAGGAAATACTCTGATTGGAAGGCCCCGGTGGCGATCACCATGCGAGGGGCCAGGCCACCCAGCGGATCCACGCCCTGAGGCTCCCGGATCGCCTTGGCCGCCTGGGACCAGATGTCGAAGGACAAGTCATCCGTGGTTATGGTGCCGTTGTCGGTCACATCCAGATCGCCGTAGCGATCGGGACTCCAGACGCGCAGACCGGCGACGGTACCATGAATACCCGCGGCCTGCACCGAAACACCCACATAGGCATTGCCTTCGCGCAGGATGTGGGCGTAGGAGGTCAGCCATAAGGCATCCGATTGTAGCCGCTGGTCACGTTCAGCCACTCGACGATAACAATGCCGTTGAAGTCCTTCTGCGCAACCGGCCTGCGCACGATCATGCGGGTTTTGTAAGGATGGCTGGACAGCTCGGCGGCCGGTGCGGTTGCCGGCGGCACGGCAATGGGACGCCGTGGAGCGTCATACCGCGTGGCCGTGCCTTGCATAAAGAATTCTTCTTCCACATAGCTGTAGGCGGCCAGATCCAACTGCGTGGCCATTTGCGGGTAGTCGTGCGATGCGTCGCCCAACGGCACGCTGACCGGAATCGGACCCGTTACGGTGGGATTCGATACGTCCGCCGCAGCGGCCATGACGGACATGATGATCACCATGATGATTATTATGCCGGAATTGAGCTTCTTTTTCATTTGCCCCTCCTGTCCATGAAAGAACCCATGCGTGTTTGCAGTAAACCACTCGGTCTCATTAAGAAAAGGATGCATCACCTCCTTTGGTTTAAACGGATATGAACGGTTCAGTGGCTGCGAAGCCTCAGAGATGGATCGACATTGACGAACAAAGGGTCCGGCCGGACGTGGGATTACCAATGGCCAACCTCCAGCGACCACATGAAGCTTATGCCGCATCGGAGGGTGGTATTAAGAAGCTTTCCTGGGAGGGCATTGGAGGCCGAGTATCCTGAGGGCTCGGCCGCCGGAATGTTAGCGTAAGTAAGCACAGACATTCGGCTCGGATCAGTGAATAGTGCGCAGCGCCTCTCCCCTTGAAAGAAGAGGCGCTTGTGCAAATTCCCCATGGCTTGTTTAAGAGCTTACTTTCTCGCTGATCTGCTTGGCCATCTGCAGATGATGCTCCAGTTTGGGAACGGTTTGTGAAGCGAACTGCTTAAGGCCGGGATCCTTGCCGTCGTCCGCCTGCTCCTTGAAAGTGTCGATATCTTCCTGGTGATCATCCACCATATGGCTCATGTATTCACGATCGAATTCGCTCCCGGAGAGCTGCGACAGCTCCTGTACCTTTTCCTGATGATCCTGGTCCAATTGCGTAGGCAGCTGAATGCCCTTGCTGGTGGCGATTTCTTTCAGTTTCGCGCTGGCCTTGGAATGATCCTCCACCATGGTCTGGGCGAACTGCTTCACCTCACTGCTGCTGGCGCGTTCGGCGGCTATTTTGCCCAGTTGGACTTCCATCAGACTGCCCGTGGCCGCCTCCTTGACGAACTCACTGTCCTGTTCGCTGAGTCCGCCGGTCTTTTCGGCCGCTGCGACCGGCCAGGCGCCCGTCATGACCAAGAAAAATCCGGCTGTCAGGATGGCTAACATTCTTTTTGACATTGCAACACCTCCATTCACTTTTTTCTCTCGACCAACACGACAACAGTAATCTTGCGCGGTCGTGAGCGCCATGAAGGATAAGGTGTATTTTGCGGGCGTATTCAAATGCAGGGCCGCGCCAATGGCGCCCGGCCGGCATGTTTCTTTATTTTGGAGGGCATTATCGAATCGGAGCGCTCTTTTTCGACGGGATAGGATCCCCAGCAGGCTTGGCTGCTCGCTTTCCGGTCTTCAATGATTTGTGTTGCCGTCTCCGGAGGAGATGGGGCGATTGTATCGCCCGCTGTCCAGAAAAAGATTCCACAGGGTTTTGAATGTATAATAGTCGTGCCCCCCGCCGTCAAAGGTGTTGACACGGTCCTTGGGCAAAATGGTGGCGAGCAATTGCTGTCCGCCCACATAGGGATCTTCGAGACCGTACCCCAGGTAGATGTTATCGAAGGGCAGGCCGCGCGCCCGAACTCCGGCGACAAGCCCTTCTTCTTCGAAGCTGCGGTGGCTGCCGCCCATGCCGCGCATGAAAACAAACAGCTTCCGGTGGGTCTGGTCACCGGTGGGTTCCTCATAGGTGAGCACATCCAGAGGGCCCGTAGCGAACATCGCACAACCGGCCAAAAGGGTCATCAGCAACAGGGACCCTAAAAACCGCACCACCCACTGCCTGGTTTTCGGGCGGTGCAAACCTGCGGACGGCCCGGCCCAGGGCATTTTCATGATATCACCTCCATGTGCAGGACCACCTATGCACAAAAACATTCAACTGTCTGCTTCACAGATAGGTAGTCTCCGCGGTCTTGCTGCTGTTTGCGGGCTGCTGGGACGGTCCATTTTTCCTCCGAATGCAGGCAAGAAGGACAAGATGGCAGTTGTCCTTGATCAAGGCGGAGTATATCCAGACGGGCTACGTGGGTCAACTGCCGTAATCCGGGATATCCGGGATCAGCAATTTTTGCCTCATTCCAGAATTTGTTGCACACGGCCGACCTGTCCGTCGATCAGACGGACCTTGATTCCGTGTGGATGGTGCGGCGATTTGGTGAGCAGGTCCTTGACCACGCCGCGGGTCAGTTGGCCCGAGCTTTGATCTTTCTTGAGGACGATGTCAACGGTTTGGCCGGGGCGAATGTTTTTTCGATACTGGTGCTGCAAACGGATTTGCGCTCCTTTTAGCGCTGCGGTGGTTTTTGGCCGCGCCGGTCTTGGCGGTTTCAGCCGCTTGGATATGGATGGTGCGGTCGTCCAGCTTGGCGTTTTTAGGAATTTTGAATACCTTTTGGGCCACGCTTATGTCTACTTCGAAAAACGAAAATTCCCCAGAGAGATCGATCTGACCGATCTTGTTGGAGCGAATCCCGGTTTTTTCACATACCCAGCGCACAATGGCCCCTTCGTTGATCTTGTGAAGCCGGCCGATATTGATTAAAAACCGCTGTACTTCTTGTGCCGGCGGGCGCTTGGAAGACTTCTGCGGTTTAACCGATCGTGCGCTGAAGGAATCCAGGTCACCGGCTCCGCGGTAGTAATTTAGAAATCGATTGAATTGCGCCGATACAAAGCGCTGGATCAGTTCTTCCCTGGACAGGCCCTCCAATGCCTTGTACACGGGCGGCAGATAGGGTGCGATGTCCTTATGGTTGACATCCACGGCCGCCATTTTATGCACCAGGGCAAAAAGCTGTTTCTCGCAGATCTCGCTTCCGCGGGGGATGGCGCCGGTATTGAAGCGAATGCCTGCCCGGCGTTGCAGTTCCGGCAAACGGCGTGCTTCACGGGAATTGACCAGCATCAGGGAGATGCCCGATTTGCCGGCGCGGGCGGTACGGCCGCTGCGATGGGTATAACGTTCATCTTCATCCGGAAGGTTGTAATGGATGACATGCGAGATATCTTCCACGTCGATGCCCCGCGCGGCCACATCCGTGGCCACCAGAAGCTGCAGGGCCCGTTCACGGAACTTGCGCATCACCTGGTTGCGCTGCTCCTGGGACAAGTCGCCGTGCAGGGCCTCGGCCTGGTATCCGTCGCCGGCCAGATTCGCTGCCACGGTAGCGGTTTCCGCCCGGGTACGGCAAAAGATCAGGCCATAGATGTCGGGTTCGAAATCGATCAGCCGCTTGAGGGCCGCATAGCGGTCTTTCTCCTTGATCACAAAGTAGGTATGGTCGATGTTCGCAGCGCCGATGTTGCGTCTGCCAACGGTTACTTCGACCGGGTCGCGCATGTAGGTTTTGGCGATGCGCGCGGCGGAAGACGGCATGGTGGCCGAAAAAAGCCAGGTCCGCTTGCTCTCCGGTGTGCGTTTTAAAATGTCGTTGATGTCTTCCTGAAACCCCATGCTGAACATTTCATCGGCTTCGTCCAGGACCACGAAACGGACCTGGGAGATGTTGACGGCGCTGCGGTTCATCAAGTCAAGCAGTCTTCCGGGGGTGGCCACGATGATCTGGGTGCCGCGCTTGATTTTGCGGATTTGATCGGATATGGCCGCGCCGCCGTAGACCGCCGTGATCTGAACATTGTCCAGATAGCGGGCGTATTGGGCCAGGTCAGCGGTGATTTGAAGACACAGTTCCCGGGTGGGGCAGATCACCAGACCTTGCGGTACGGAAGCCAGCCTGTCCATCAAATGCAGCATGGGCAGGCCGAAGGCGGCTGTTTTTCCGGTGCCGGTCTGGGCCAGCCCCACCATATCGGACTGCCCGTCCATGATTTTGGGGATGGCCGCTTTTTGGATGGGGGTGGGCTCGACAAAGCCCAGTGCGTGGATGGCTTTCAAAAGGTTGGGATGCAGTCCCATATCATCGAATTTCATTGGGGTCCTTAAACAATGAGGCCGTCCGAGAGATGAGAGGACGGCCTGCAATGCGTTGCAGTGAATTATATTTAATCTGACAAACGGGGTGCTTATCCCACTTTTCGCGCCAAAGATCAACCACCATCATGCAGGCAGGGCCAGGCCGTGTCAACAACGGGGTCAGGCTCCCGCATTTGCGCCTTGGGGAGTGCATTTCATGAAAGGGGAGTTCCGGCGATGACGATCGAACGCACCCTCGGTGTGGACGGATGCAAGGCGGGTTGGTTCTTTGTCGCCCTTGACGCTTCAGGCGAGGCGGAATTCGCGCTGATGGGAAGTATTTCCGCTTTGTGGCACGCCCATCGTGATGCCGGCACCGTTTTGATCGACATCCCCATCGGGCTGATCTCCGGGGCCGGCTCCGGGCGGCTGTGCGATGCCGCCGCCCGGAAGGTGTTGCGGCCCCGGAGGCACGCCAGCGTTTTTTCACCCCCTTGCAGGGAGGCACTGGCAGCGCGCGGCTACGCGGAAGCGTGCCGCATCAATGCGGGGGTGTGCGGGAAGAAACTTTCCAAGCAGGCCTGTGGAATTGCGGCCAAGATCAAAGAAGTCGATGATTTTCTTCGGGAACACCCGCAAGCCGTGGGCGTGGTGCGCGAGACGCATCCGGAGATATGTTTCTGGGCCATGGCCGGCTGCAAGCCCATGGCCCATGGGAAAAAAAGCCCCGCGGGGGAAGCCGAGCGGCTCGACCTGCTTGAGCGGGCCTACCCCCGCTCTAGCACCGTTTTCAAAGCCGCTTTGGCGCGCTATCGACGCAAAGACCTTGCGCGCGACGACATTCTCGATGCACTCGTCAATGCCGTGACGGCCGCTCGGCTGAAGGATCATGCCTGCGCCACGTTGCCGCGCCGTCCGCCCAGGGATCGGCGCGGCCTTGCGATGGAGATCGTTTATGCACGCCCATCCGGCCGGGCAACCTCGGGTTAGGCTCAATCCTTTTTCTGTTTGGTTTCCTCTTCCTCGCGCAGGATCTTGCGCAGGATTTTGCCCACGGCCGATTTGGGCAGCTCATCGCGGAATTCGACCATTTTGGGGACCTTGTAGGGCGCCAGCTTTTGTTTGCAGAAAGCGATAACTTCCTCCGCGCCCACTTTTTCGCCTGGCTTGGGAATGATATAGGCTTTGACGGTCTCGCCGCGGTAAGGGTCTTTTATGCCGACCGAAACCGCTTCGGCCACCTTGGGATGCTGAAAGAGCACCTCATCGATTTCGCGCGGATAGATGTTGAATCCACCGGCGATGATCATGTCTTTTTTGCGATCGACGATGAACATGTAGCCATCCTCGTCGCGCGTGGCGATATCTCCCGTGTAGAGCCACCCGTTCTTGAGCTGGCCAGCGGTCTCTTCCGGGCTGTTCCAATACTCCCGCATGATCAGGGGGCCTTTCATGATGATTTCGCCGGGCTGTCCGGGGGGCACTTCAGTGACGCCGTCGTCGATGTCCACGAGGCGCACGTCATTGTCGGGCAGCGGAATGCCGATGCTGCCCACCTTCTTCAGCCCCATAACGGGGTTGGTGATGCCCAGGGAGGTCGATTCGGACATGCCGTAGCCCTCGCTGAAGGGGATGCCCATTTCCTTGATCCGGTCGATCAGTTCCACGGGCATGGGGGCCGCGCCCGAGTTCAGCAGGCCGAGTTTGCGCTCCAGGTTCAATTCCGGTGCCTTGGGATGGTTGATCAGGGCGGTGATTAGGGTGGGCACCGTGGGGAAAAAGCTGATCTCCTCGACCTTGGCCAGAAGGTCGATCAATTCATCGATGTTGAAGCGCGGCACCTGGATCTGGGTGGCAAAAGAGAACATGGACCAGTTCATGACCACGATGTTGCCGTAAGCATGGAAATAGGGCAGCACGGCCAGTACGCTGCGCCGCTCCGGGGGGATCGGGCTGATGGTCGGATTGCCCCACTGGGCGCAGGCCATCACGCCGGCGACGATGTTGCTGTGGGTGATGACGGCGCCCTTGGGAATGCCGGTCGTGCCGCCGGTGAAAAGAATCATGGCGGGATCTTGCGAGGCGATGGCGACTTTGGGTACCTTGTTGGAAGTGGTTTTTTCGAGCAGTTCCGAAAAATGAAGCCAACCCTCCTCCAGGTCGAGGCTCTTGGAAGAACTCACCGGAAACCCTTTAATATAATCGGTTACGCCGGCCGCGATCACTCTGGGGATTTGAACCGCCTGGCACAGTGCCCGGATGGACGGCAGGGCCATATCAAAGGTGATCAACGTGGTGAGTCCCGTGGTCTTGACCATCATCTGCAATTCATTGGGGGTATACAGGGGATTGAGGTTGACCACAATGGCGCCGAGACAAAGCGCTCCGTAATAGGCGATGGGGTACTGCGGACAGTTGGGCAGATGCAGGCCGACGCGGTCGCCCTTGGTCACCCCCAAGGCGCCCAATGCATTGGCGAAGCGCATGATCTGGTTGCGCAGCTCCCAGAACGTGATTTCCGAACCGAAAAACGACAAGGCGGGCTTGTTCGGAAAGGATTTGGCCGCCAGGCCGACGAAATCCTGGACGGGAATACGCGGGTAGCGGATGGTGGTCGGGACATTGTAATCGTAGTGGCGGTGCCAGGGCCTTGTTTCCATAACCTGCTCCTCCTTTGGGTTGAAAAACAAGTTGCAAAAGAAGTTATTTTCATCGGCTGTTTGCGGGGCGACCCGCGTGCCGCCGACACTGACG
>QZKV01000014.1 GCA_003599575.1 Desulfobacteraceae bacterium
AGGCCGAAGCTTTTCTCGCCACGGCCGTCTTCGCCGACACCAAACGGCTGCCAAAGGACCCGAACCATCCGCTTTTCAAGCTGTACCCGGATTTTGTGGAGCAGCTCAAAACGTTGGCCTAATCAGCTGCAAACTTCCTTATGATCGGAATCAAATAAAATTTTAGAAAGGACTTCGTTATGGCAGCACTGACCCCTAAAGAAAGAGTGATGAGGCTTTTTCGCAAGGAACCCGTCGACGTCATGCCATTTTTCAGCGGCATGGGCATGGTTCTGATGCCGGCCATCAAAAAGCTGGGCTATCAGTTTCCCAAGATCCACACCGACGCCAACAAGATGGCCCAAGCGGCCGTTTTGTCCAGCCGGATGTTCGGCTTTGATTCGGTTGTCGTACCCTATGACATGACCTGTGAGTCCGAGGCCATCGGCAATAAAATCAGCCTCTACGAAAACTCGGAGGATATCCTCTACCCCACCATTCCCGAGAAAATGTGGAAAACCATTGACGAGGTACGGATCCCCGACAACTTCATGACGCTTGGGCGCATGCCCATGGTCGTGGAAGCGCTCAAGATTTGTAAGAAAGAGGCTCCGGAATTGGCCCTGGGGGCTTGGCTTTTGGGACCGTTCACCATGTCGGGCCAATTGCTGGAACTGGACATTCTGCTCAAAGGGGTGTTCAAGCAAAAAGCCAAGGTCGAAGAAACCCTGGACAAGATTACCGACATGATCATCGAGGTCGGTCAGGCCTACCAGGCCGCCGGCGCTGATTTTATCACCCTGCGGGAGATGGGCACCGGTACGGACCTGCTCAGCCCCCGCACATGGAAGGAATTGATCCAGCCGCGTATGCGCCGGATTCTTGCGGCCTGGAAATCGCCCAAGGTTCTGCACATCTGCGGAGCTACCAACCTGATCATCGAAATGATGGCCGACTGCGGCGCCGACGCCGTCAGCGTGGACATCAAAAACAACCTCACCGAATCACGCCAGAAACTGGGCAAAGATGCGCTGCTGCTGGGCAACTTCGACGTATTCGCCCTGCCCTGCAAAGCCGAAACGACGGTTGCGCAGGCTATTGAGGGCATTAAGAAAAACGTCGACGGCAGTGTGGACGCGGTCTGGCCGGGCTGCGATTTGTGGCCGGACATTAAGGAAGAAAACATGCGGGCCATCGTAAAAACGGCCAGAGAGTACGGCCAGAAGCCCAGCCCCGCCGTGGGACGCCTGTAAACACGTACGCTTGCTGCAAGTCTGTTCAGTCAGGATATGGATTATAAACTGGCTACAATCAAACACGTTGAAAGAGGAGATAAAGAATATGGCATCGAAAGAAGAATTGTTGGAAAAATTGAAAAGCGGCGTGGTCGAATACGATGAGGAGAGGGTCAAGGAGGCTGCTCAACAGTCTTTGGATGACGGTTACGTACCGCTCGAAATGATCATGGACGGCCTGGCGGCAGGCATGGTGGTGGTCGGTGATTTGTATGACCGCAATGAGTACTTTGTCCCGGAGGTACTCATGTGTGCCGATGCGCTGTATGCAGGGCTCGCCATTCTGCGGCCCCATGTACCCAAACAGGCAGGCGGGCTCAACGCCCAGGTGGTGATCGGCAGTATCCAGGGGGATGTGCATGATATTGGCAAAAACCTTGTAAAAATGATGTTCGATGTGGCCGGCTGGGAGGTCCATGATCTGGGCCGCGACGTTCCCCTTGAAAAATTCGTTGAAGAACAGATGCGCACGGACTCCGAAGTGGTGGCCATGTCCGCCATGATGACGACCACGATGCTGGGTATGAAAAAGGTCATCAAGATGATCAAGGAAAAGAATCCCAATGTCGCCATCATGCTGGGCGGCGCCCCGGTGACCAAGGATGTGGCCAACCTTTTCGGTGCGGACGGCTATGCCGAGTCCGCCGGAAACGCTGTGTCCGAGGGCATCAAAATGATCGGCCGGCTGCGCGAAATGCAAAATAAAAAGTAACGGCGATTTCTGCTTGAAACACGGGGCCGCTGGAGTTTTCTTGAGCCGTTTGAACCTCATGAATCGGGCGGCGGGGATTACACTGATACTTTTTAATACGCACAAGATACGGGGAGCAATCCGTTGCGGATTAAAAGTCGGATAAGGAGCGGTGCGAATGGATTCTGATAAGGCCATGGTGATATTTCAGCCTTCCGGGCGCAGAGGTGAGGTGCCCAAAGGCGTCAACCTCATTGAAGCCTCGCGCTTGTTGGGTGTGGACATCGAAGCCCTGTGCGGGGAGAAGAAAGTTTGCGGTAAGTGTGTCGTTAGAATAGAAGAAGGACATTTTGAAAAGTACGGCGTCACTTCGAGTATGGACAATGTGACCGCCTGGCAGGAAGAAGAAGAAAAATTCATTAATCCGGAAAGGCGCAAAAAGGGATTTCGCCTCGGCTGTGTGGCCCATGTGAAAGGCGATCTTCTGGTGTTTGTGCCCGAGGAGTCGCGCGCCGGAAAGCAGGTTGTATCGAAGGCGGCGCGCGATATTCATATCGATCACAACCCGGCTGTAAGACTCTACTATGTGGAAGTGGACCCGCCGACCTTCGAAGAACCGACAGGGGATTTCGAACGTGTGTGTCGGGCCCTGGAACGGGATTTTGGTCTATGCAATCTGACCATCGATCTGTTTGCGCTGCGCAGGCTTCCCAATGCATTGCGCGACGGCAACTGGAAAGTGAGCGTCAGTGTATGGAACGAAAAGGAAGTGATCCGGGTGCGGCCGGGTAAAGCGGAAAGCGCCTACGGCCTGGCCATCGACGTAGGGACCACGACGGTTGCGGCTTATTTCTGCAATCTTTGCACGATGGAGGTGATTGACACGGTTTCCATGATGAACCCGCAATGCAAATACGGCGAGGATGTCATGGCCCGCATCACCTTCCACATGACCACGCCGGGCGGTCTCAAGCGCATGTCCGATGATATCATCGAAGGGCTGAACGATCTTGTCGGTCAAGCAATCACAAACACCCATCCTCCCAAGAAAAAAGTAAAGAAGAAAAAGGGCGAAGAAGGACCGGATGAATTTGTCGAAGTTCCCGAGCAGGGCAAAACCTATCTGCGGCTTGACCGGGAGGACATCGAGGACGTTACCATCGGATTCAACACCGCCATGCACCACATTTTGCTGGGGCTGGATCCTGAATTCGTGGGCATGGCCCCGTTTCCGCCGGTCATCCATCACAGTTTGGACATCAAAGCCCGTGATCTTTGTGTGAACATCAATCCTTCAGCGTATATGTTCGTCCTGCCGATTGAAGCCGGTTTCGTCGGTGCCGACAATGTGGGTGTATTGATTTGCGAAGAACCTTACAAGCACGAGGAAAATCAGCTGATTATCGATATCGGTACAAACGGGGAACTCGTCTTGGGCAACCGCCACAAGTTGATTTCGTCGTCATGTGCCACAGGCCCGGCGCTTGAAGGCGCCCAGCTGTCCTTCGGCATGCGTGCGGCTCCGGGTGCCATCGAGCGCATCGAAATCGATCCTGAGACCAAGGATGTCAACTACAAAGTGATCGGACGCGAAGCATGGCGCAAATACTCCGAACCAAAAGAGATGAAGGCCAAAGGCATCTGCGGCTCGGGCATATTGGATGTTTTGGCCGAATTGTACCGCAGCAAGGTCATCACCAAAAGCGGCGTCTTCAACAAAAAAGAGCTTAAAGAGTGCCCGCGCTTCAGGATCAATCCGGACAACCGCCAACCCGAGTTTGTTCTGGCTTGGGCGGAAGAGTCGAGCATCGATAAAGATATCGTCATCAGCCAGAAAGATGTACGCCAGATTCAGTTGGCCAAGGGAGCTTTATATGCCGGCTGCAAACTGATGGTCAAACGGATGGGCCTTGAAAAACTGGACAAAGTCAAGATTGCCGGGGCATTCGGTACGCATGTGGACCGCACCAAGGCGTTGATCATGGGGCTGTTCCCCGATTGTGAGATCGACATGATCGCGAGTGTGGGAAATGCTGCCGGAGACGGTTGCCGTGCGGCCTTGTTAAATGTGAAAAAGCGTGTGGAAGCCAACTGGTGTTCGCGTAACGTGGAATACATCGAATTGACGGTCGAGCCGACGTTTCAGAAGGATTTTATGGAAGCTATGCAGCTGCCGCACATGACGGATCAGTTCCCGCACCTGCGCGGTATCGTTTCGGACGAAGTCCTGGACCAATAATTCACCCCGGTTCCCGGAGATCTGAACGATCTTCGGGAATTCCGGTCCAAGTTGGCGGACTATGTGAAAGATCCATTGTGGCACCCGAATTGAAAAGAACAGTTATTTCCAAAGACAAACCGGCAATTGTGAAAGGGGAACCGGGTATTTGCGGGTTCCCCTGCACAATCAGGGCCGAAAAGTCGGGCAAAGGAAGCGTGACCGTGAAGATCGCTTCGGAATGCAAGCAGATCCAGAGGCTATCGGCCTGCTTGACCGAGATATCCCTGAAAGAGCTTTTCATGCCTTTGACCCGCAACCCCGTATACATGGCCGCCGAAAAATCCGGCTGTCACTCCGCATGCGTCATTCCTGCCGCCATTCTTAAAGCGGTGGAGGTCGCCCTGGAAATGGCGCTGCCCAAGGAGGTGCGTGTTACTTTCATTAACGAGGACGATTCCAGCGTCCGAAGTGCGGATTAAAACATGCAAACACCAAAAGTTGTGGCATTTAAGACCAACGCGGGCATCTCGCATGACTTGCTGAAAGGCTTGCTTGAAAAAGGAGAAAAATACGGTCTCACAGCCGTTTTTCCGTTCGGTGTGGACAAAATCATGTTGGCAGAATGGGTACATTTGAAATGTCGCTACGGCTGCAACAAGTTCAATACAAACTGGTGCTGCCCGCCGGCCACGCCGAGTCCGGAAAAGGTGCGCAAGATCATCGAGGAATATACCACTGCCATTCTTCTGGTCGGCACCAAAAATTGTCCGGATTTTTATCTAAACAGCGCGCGCAAACGCGCGGCGCAGGTAAAGTGCTGGAAGGGCACGCTCAGTCTGGAACGGATGTTGTTTATGGAGGGCTACTACAAGGCCTTCAGCCTGGTCGGAGAATGCTGCGCTTTATGCAAAGAGTGCGCTTATCCCGGAGATTGCCGGTTCCCCCAGGAAAAGCGCCCATCGGTTGAATCCTTCTCAATTGATGTCATTGGAACTCTCAAGAATTTAGGCGCCACGTCAAAGGTCCAGTCCCACGTTGGAGCTACTTACAATTACTACGGGATCATTCTACTGGAATGATAAGCCTGACCAATCCGAAAAGAAAAGTTTTCCAGGGATCAAAGAGTTGATGTGGAAAGCGATTGCTCAGGAATCAAAGCTTATTGGATGAAGGGAGGTGAAGACGAAAAAGCATTCGTATTTAACCCTTGCAAGCGTTAACTGAAACAACTTGAAAGGAGTCTCCTTATGGCGAAAAGTATGTTAATTGATGCCTATCGGGGAAAAAGAACGGCAAAAGCCCCATGGGTTCCCTACGCCGGGGTTCATGCTGCGTTTTTGATCAATGAACCTGCGGATAAGATGCTCAAGGATCCAGCACTTCTGGCAAAAGGTGTTGTTAACGCTGCCAAACGATACAAGGCCGACGGTGTCCCGCTGCTTTTCGACCTGTCGGTTGAAGCAAATTCGGTTGGTTGTGATCTTAAATGGTGGGGTGACAATGTTCCCTCGGTCACCAACCACCCTTGCTCGGACAAAACGCCTGCGCAGGCCGGTCTTAAGATGCCCACCAAAGATTCCGGACGGTGGCCTGTAATCTTTGAAGCCGCCAGAATCGCCAAACCTCAGCTTGAAGAACTCGATTGCGCCATGATGGGACTTTTCTGCGGCCCTCTGACGCTTGCCTCCCATCTGGCGGGAGTGCGCATTTTTACGGATGTCTACAAGAAAAAAGAATTTGCTCACGAAATTCTAAAATTTGCCGGACAGGTCGGTGCCGTTGCCGCCCAATTTTACGCTGACATGGGTTGCGACATTGTCGCGATCGTGGACCCGGTGGCATCCCAGATCAAATCCGAAACCTTCAAAGAGTACGTTGCGCCGAATTGTCAGGAAGCCATCAAGGTAATACATGCGGCCGGAAAGACCTCCTCCTTTTTTATTTGCGGTGACTGCACCAAGGTCATGGAAGACGTCTGCAAGATCGGCACTCATGGATTTGCCATCGACGAGCAGCTGAATCTTGTATTCGTTCGTGATCTGGCCCGCAAATACGGGGTCGGGTTCGGCGGAAATCTGAAGCTGACGTTGGCGCTGAGCCTGGGCCTTCTTTCCTCAAGGGAGGATGCCATCGTGAGCCTGGCTGCAGGAGGTCAGCACGGATATACCTTCGCACCTGGCTGAGACATGCCCTACGATGTTCCGGTGGAACATATGGATCAGGCGATCGAAGCGCGGGATTGGTATGAGCAGTATTATGCCAAGTATCCTGTCTCTTGGTAATAACTAACGAAAGGAGGCTCGGACTATGGCAGAAGAAAAAATACACATCGACGTCCTGACGCTGGACAGCGTGCAGTGTGCTGCCTGCGGCTACATGATGGAGTCGATTGCGGCCCTGCCCAGTGATGTGCAGGAAATGATCGAGTATAAGGAGTGGTCCATCAAGAATAAAGACAGTGTCGGAAAATTTATTGAACTCAAAGGTAAAGTCCTGCCGACCATCTGCATCGAACGTGATCTGGTATTTGAAAGCATCATTCCGCAATATGAGGAACTGATCGATGAAATGGCCAAAAGGGCTCCCTCTCAAAAAATGAAAGAGCGTCTTTTATCGCTGAGGGACGTGGGCTTTGAGTTCGACAAAATACAGGAAAATCTGAAAAAAGCCGGCGCAGGTCTTTCGACCCGGGTGGACTCGGAACGCAAATAACCTTTAGGATAGTTCCGGGTCCCCCGGACCCGGAACTATTTCCGGGGTGGTGCCGAACATTGGAAATCTATGCAGCGCTTGAGTCCCTGAAGGGCTTGATTCTGGAATGCGATCTTCCCAGAACAGACCTGGCCCTTTTCGGCATCAAGTGTCCCTATTGCGGGAAATCGGATCGCATTCACCCTCTGGAACCGCCGCAGGATCTAATAGCGCTCCTCGAGCGCACCCAGCTGGAAAGATATTCCGATCTTTGGCAGCGCCTAAATCCTTCTCAAGGAGACCTGGGCATTTGCAAGTTTTGCCACAACCCCTTGGGACTGAGTCTGCCTGAGGGAATTGCCCGGACGCTGGATTCGGCGTAACAAGCCGCCCTGAGGAAACCTTTACATTGTTGCGTCACCTTGGTTCCACAAAAAGGAGATGAAATTTGAAAATCGAAATCCTTGGACCGGGCTGCAAGCGATGCGATCAATTATACGAGAATACCTTGACCGCTGTCGCACAATTAAATGCCGGCGGGAGCATTCAGGTCGAAAAGATCAAAAACATCGAGTATTTCGTCCAAAAGGGGGTCTTCATGACCCCGGGTCTGCTGATAGACGGTGAAGTCGTTTCGGTCGGCAAAGTTCTTTCGGCCGCGGAGATCCACAAGAAGATCGAGGAGAAGTTGTAGCCCATGTCCGACATTACCCAGGTCTATCTGATTACCGGCTTCCTTGGCGCCGGCAAAACGACCTTTCTCAACCGGATCATCGACCGCTTTCCGCGCAGCAAAAAGTTAACCCTGCTGGTCAATGAATTTGGCGAAATAGGCGTCGACGGCACGCTGGTCGAGGGCGAAGATATCGACATGCTGGAGATCAGCAAGGGATCGATTTTCTGCGTCTGCGTGAAGACCGATTTTATCAAAGGCCTCTATCAGCTAAGCACCACTGTTAAACCCGACGTGCTGCTGATCGAATCCACGGGTGTGGCCAATCCTTCCGATCTTAAAAAAGACCTGAAACTGCCGATATTCAGCGATCGTTTCCATTTCAAAGAGCAGTTCTGCATCATCGATGCGCCCCATTTTATGGGTGCATATGATGTTTATGCCTCTCTTGAAAAACAAATCGCCTCTTCCACCGTCTTCATTATCAACAAAATAGACAAGGCTTCCCCCGACAGCATTGCTGCGACCAAAGAGATTGTGCGGAAGTTTCATCCGCAACCCTTGTTTTTCGAAACAACTTACGCCGACATACCTCTGGATGATTTTTTCGATTTTTCATTGGAAACAGCGGCTGAAATTCCTGGTGCATCATCCGGCGGAAAGATGGGCGTGCTGTCGGCTGGCGAACTGGATCAATTTCTGGACGACCTGCTGGAAAGTCCTGATCTGGAAATTACACCGCCCGATTTGTTGATGTCCGTGGCCTATCAATGGACCGGGAAAAATCCGGAACAAATCAAAGCCATGGCCAAGGCTCTTCCCGATTCGGTCGTTCGTGCCAAAGGGTTCATCGAACAAGAAGGCAAAATGCTTCTTTTTAATTTTGTGCTGGGCGACTGGTCCATAGAAGACCCTCGGATTCCCGGGGAGCGGGTTCAACACAAAAACGTCATTGTTTTTATCGGGCCGCCGGCATCCATGGACGGCATCGAGGCCGCAACTCAATCCGGCAGTTGGATCCATCTGGGTGCCCATCAACCGTTTTCCCAATGATGATGATATGTTTTGCCTGAGATGCGGCCATCGGGTTCAACTTTGGAGGACAGCATGTCGCTCGAACAGTGTGACCTTTTGATCGCGGGGACCGGTCCTGCCGGGATGACGGCGGCACTGTATGGTCAGCGTTTGGGTCTTAAGACGATCGTCTTCGGCGATATACCGGGCGGAAACCTCTACATGATCGAGAGGCTGGCCAATTTTCCTGGCTTTACCGACGGCATCGCCGGGATGGAACTCGGCGCCAGAATCTTCCAGCAGTCGCAGGCCGAAGGGGCTCGGTATCCCATGGAGCGCCTGGAAAAACTCCAACGCGTCAACGGCATGTTTCACGGACTGGGCGGCAATGGTCAAATACATAGGGCTTCAGCCGCAGTTGTGGCTACCGGGCGCGTCCCCATCAGGCTGCCGTTGGAAAAAGCCAATCTGAAGGGCGTTAATTTCTGCTCGATTTGTGACGGCCCGTTGTACCGCAACAAGAACGCGACCCTGGCGGTTGTCGGCAGCGACAACACCGCCGCTCAGCATGCGCTGACTTTGGCAAAAATCGCCGCCAGGGTATTGTTGATCCATCGCAGCGCCAAAACCAAAATGGATGCGGCCCACGCGTCCCTTCTATCCGGTCGAGAAAATATTATCACCATGGGGGAGACCGAAGTTATCGGATGCCAAGGCCTCGATATGATCGAATCGCTGAGGGTTCGCTCATCCCTCAGAGGGACTTATGAAATAGCGGTAGACGGAGTGTTTCTGGCGATCGGCTGGCGGCCGAATACGGATTTTCTTGATTTTCAAATCGATAAAACACCCGCCGGATACCTTAAAACCGACTCAAATCTGATGACCTCGCTTTCAGGGCTTTTTGCCGCCGGAGATGTCCGCGACACGGATATGTGGCAAGTTCTGACCGCCTGTGCCGACGGCGCGCGCGCGGCAAAGAGCGCCGCCGCACATATTGCCGGGATCAGCGCCGGTTAAAGCCATTTACCCGAGCGTTTATCTCGCGGCATGAAGATATTTTCATAGGATCATTTTATGAAAAAACCGCGACCTTTGACTGTTAAAGGACCCGTGAAATTAATATTTGTAAGTGGCTTTTTAGGCTCCGGAAAAACTACCGCCCTTAGCGTCTTGGCCAGGCAACTCAAGAAAAGGGGCCTGCGGATAGGGATCATCACCAATGATCAGAGCGGCAATCTGGCCGATACCGTTATATTGGGCCAAATGCTTAAAGAAATGGATGTTCCGATTGAAGAAGTGGTGGACGGATGCTTTTGCTGCAAGTTCGACAAGCTTATGGATCAAATTGATAAGATTCTCATCAACGATCTCGACATACTCCTGGGTGAACCGGTTGGCAGCTGCACGGATTTTGTAGCGTCAGTGGCCCGGCCCATGATGGTTCACTACGGGGATCATTTCAGATTTGCCCCGATTTCCGCAATTGTGGATCCAGGCCGTATGACTGAATTGTTGTTAAAAGAAACGGCAAGCACTTTTCCGGAAGAAGTTGCTTACCTGTTCCGCAAACAACTTGAAGAGGCGGAGCTCATCGTTTTAAACAAAATAGACTTGTTTACGGAAATCGAGATAGCGCGTCTGACGGCCTTTTTGTACAAAGAGTTCCCCGACAAACAGATCATCGCAGTTTCGGCAAAATATGATATAAATATCGAAAAATGGCTCGCGGTGTTGCTTTCGGACAGATCCGGCGCCAGGAGTGTTTTGCGTCAAATCGACTATGATCGGTATGCCCGCGCCGAAGCAGTATTGGGCTGGCTTAACGCCGCAGTTAAAATTTCATCCGCAGAGCCGATTGATTCTGAAAGACTGCTCACGCGTATAACAATGACCCTCCGAAATGAATTTAGAGTAAAGAACGCGGGCATCGGCCATTTGAAATGTTCGTTGACGGGCAACGGAAAATCCATGTGGGTCAATCTCACTCATTTATCGGCCGAACCGATTCTGAGCGCTGAAAAGATCGGTCATCCAACAGTTTGTACCCTGCTCGTCAATGCGCGGGTAAAAATTGAGCCTGAAGCACTGGAGATTATCACAAGGCGTTCATTGCACAATCTGGCAGAAAACTTGAAAATTAAATTGGACATTCAGGAACTCCGGTGTTTCAGCCCGTCATACCCGGCGCCTCCCTACCGGATGCGCAATCCCGGGGGGGAGAAAAATGAGGTCGATGATCAATGATTCTTCGCCTCGCCAAACCACTGCCTGCAGGCAGGACTCCCGGGAACCGCTGGCCCGGCCGGCAGGTTGCCTTGCAAGTTTAGGTTGATTTTGGTACATTGACGCTGAAATCGGGATCACCGATATGGGCAAAGCCAAAATATGCTGAATTCAAAGAAGATAGTGATTGAGGTGATGTATAAGGCCGATTATTGTTTGCCTTGTTTTTACATGGATCAGACCGTTCTGGAAGTATTGGCCAAGTATGCCGACTTCATCGATTACCAGAGAGTGGATTTCCTGCGCGGTGAAGGAAAGAAACGCTTTCTGGAGTTGTCCCGCCTGTTGTATGGTGAAGAGAATTTTAGAAAGCACTGCCGGTTGGCGCCGGTTCCATCGCTGTTCATCGATGGAGAACTTGTTTTTGATGCCATTCCGCCCGTCTTCGAACTCGAAGACGCCATCGACGAAGCCATTGAGCAAAAGAAAAATCGGACAACTTTAGATAAATAGGTGATTGCGATGAAATCAGATAAGATTCATCTGCAGGTGCTTCACGAAGGCGCCCACTGAATCCCTTGTGAATATATGGCCCGTGTGGTTGAAACCGTTGCCGCCCAATATGCCGATTCGGTCCGGTGGGAGATCGTAGTAACGAAAAGACTCGAAGGCGCCCTTCGGCATGCCGAGTTGTCGAAAAAGCTTGGGCGCCCCATGCCGGTACCATCCATTATCGTGAACGGCGAGTTGGCCTTTGAGTCGATTCCCAGCGTAGAGGATTTGCGGGCATATCTCGATGCGCGTATTTAATTGCGCTCGCGGACGGCACCCCCGATCCAAGACCCGGGAAACTTCCTTTGCGCCGACAATCACCGCTCGACATCATTTTTCGATACCAGTTCGGGCTTCCGTACCGTGCTCATAATAGTGCTTTTTGGCCTGCAGTTCGGTCACCATGTCGGCCATTTCCATGATCCGTGGGGAAGCGTAGCGCCCCGTGATGACCAGTTCGAGCGCGTATGGTTTGTTGATGATGATGCCGAGAAGCTCCTGCATCGGAAACAGGCCGAATTCTACCGCGACATTGGCCTCGTCAAGTATGACCATGTCGTATCGGCCCGATGCAATAACCTGCTTCACCCGTTCCAATCCCCTTCTGGCGGCTTGGATATCTTCAAGGTCCGGTTTCTTATTGGTGAATCGATCCAGCCCGAACTGCTCGACCGTAATCAAATCATCGAATCGTTTCAGTGCTTTGATTTCGCTAAATTCACCTTTTTTGACAAATTGACCGAAAAATATTTTCATACCGGCGCCGGCGGCTCTAATGGAGAGTCCTATAGCGGCGGTTGTTTTGCCCTTCCCGTTACCGGTAAGAACATGCACGTAGCCCTTATTCATGATTTTGCCCTTATGCTGACCATTTGCGTAATTGATGCATTGATCAGTGTCTGTTCACTGGGAGCCGCCACAGTATGCATTCGCAACCGGCGATGCATGCCGACTGCAGCTGAATACCCGCAACAGGCACTGTTTGGAAAATGCAAGAAAAATGTACTCATACCCATTTCAGTGATTCGAGGCAAGGAAATATAGAGGTAAGCTTCATGTGCATCAGCTAACTGTGTCCGTCCACCGCGAAGGCGTTTGCCGCCGCGCAGGCCTTCTGGGAGGTCAAAACATGCATATCACCGAAGGGATTATCACCGGCAGTGCCGCTGTCCTGTATTCCCTCGCCGGGGTCGGCCTTGTGAGCCTCGGCGTGTGCAAAATGAAGCGTTTCGTCGCAGAAAGCACTAAAAAAGCCGCTCCTGGCTTGGCGGGCCGCTGGCGCACCATGCACCAATCCAACTTGTAATCAGAAAGACTTTAGGAGACGCCCTTGATATCGATGCCCTGGTGCGCGTCAAGGTGGAAATGCGTTCGGGATCCTCCCTATCCGAAAACATCTACATCAGACGCGACAAGCGGATCAGAGACGTGGGTGTGCTTTTCCTGTTGGATCTGGGCGCCTCCACCGAGAAAAAGGTGAATGCCACTGGGTGCTCGACATCCACAAAGAGGCCATGGTGCTTGTGGCCGAAGCACTCGATTCAGTGGGCGATCCCTACGCCATCTTCGGCTTCAGTTCCGAGGGCCGCTTCAGGGTTGACCTCTTCAACATCAAGGATTTTAATGAGTCGTACGGGAAGCGGGTCAGGAACCGCATCGGCCGGTTGGAGCCTTTGGGGCTCACGCGCATGGGGGCTGTAATCCGACACGCCACCCATCGATTGGAAGGCGTGGGCGCGGCTGTCAAACTCCTGGTGATCCTCACGGATGGAAGACCCTATGATCTTGAATATGGCAACCTTGACTACGCCATGGCCGACACAGAAAGCGGTTCGGGAAGCGCGATGCAAGAGAATCCATCCGTTCATCATAACCTCGGACCAGAAGAGCAAAAAGTATCTGAGAAGAATCGCGCCTCAAACGATGAGCATCATTTTGCCTAAAGTGGAAATGTTGCCCCGGCTTCTGCCGGCTGTTTACAAGCGGCTCACCATGTGAGCATGCTGTTGGCATTAAGTGATCAGGTTAAAATCGCCGGAATAGATCTCATAAAATGACTGGACGTTACTCGGGCAGTCGCTTCTGGGCACCCTTGCGCCCAGATAACCAGGGGTGCATCAAGTTAGTCCAAAGGAGAGATAAGATGAATGATCGTTACAGCCTCCTGGTCGCCAGGGCCTTGGAACTGGGGGCCGGTGAAGCCAAATTGATCGAGACGGAGCAGATCGTCTTCGATCCGCGTTCCTTTCTCAAGTGCCGCTTCGGCTGTAATCGGTGGGGGAAATTCTGGACCTGCCCGCCTCATATGCAGCTTTCTCCTGAAACTTTTATGGAAGCGATGAAGAAGTACAAAGCGGGGATTGTCCTCAAGACCTCGGACCCTAAACAAGGGCAAGAAGTGGCGATCGCCTTGGAGAAGGAGGCCATGCTGAAACATGGGCTCAATTTCGCCTTTGCGTTGACGCTATGTGTGCAATGCGAGAAGTGCGCCTACCCGGAACCATGTCTTTTCCCCCACATGGCCCGGCCAAGTATGGACGCCTATGGGATGGACATCGGAAAAACGATAGAACCCCTTGGCTTCAAAGTGGTCTTTGATCCGCACGGGAAGCTTCTGCCTGCATGGTACGGCATGATATTACTGGATTGAGAGGTCATACGAACCGCTTGATCAGCCTGATGCTTCAGTGCGGGGCCGACGGACTTGGCGTTGACCAGTCCTGCCATGTGGACCAGGTCCGGGCACAGACACCCCGGGATCTTCCCCTGGCCGCGGTAATCGGTGATCACACCATGCTTGCCAAAGCCGAACCGAACCAGGTCAGAGAGACGGTCCGGCGCTTCCTGGACAAGAATCTGACCCTTGTCCTGCCGCCGGCAAAGATAGAAAACATTGCCGCCTTCGTGGATGAGGTACGCTCGTACGCAGGCCCATCATCATCGCGCGGATCGGGGAATGGAGGCGGCAACGATGCCAGCTGAGCAAACCCCCATGCTGATCGCTTGCGGGATACTGCGCGACGAGATCCTTGCCCTGCTGGCTCAGGGCAGGATCAGGGCCGCGACACACTTTTTGAGTTCCCGGCTGCACCGGGATCCCCGGCAATTGGGCAAGGCTCTGGCTGCGGCCATGAAATTTTTCAGCCGTAAATTTGGTCGGCGGATCGTGGTGGTTTATGGGGATGCCTGTCTGGGCTTTGATGGCGAGATGGGTCGCCTGGTGGAAAATTATGGATTGACCAAGATTAAGGCCGTCAACTGCATTGATTGCCTGTTGGGTGGCCGGCTTCTGGAGATAGACCCTGATCACCGCTATTTTTTCCTGAACCGTGCTTTTCTCCAGTTCGGCCGCAATTCTTTGTTCAACAATGATCCGGCTACCATCCGGGAGCAATTCAGGATGCTTGCCGCCATCGTGCCGATCGATTCCATGGGCGCGCTGGATGCCCACTGGGATGAGATTCAAAGGATCAGCGAGATGACCGGACTGCCGCTCAGGGAGTTGATCGAAGTGGGATTGGAAGGGGTGGAAAAGATGCTCGCCGAAGCGATCACACGCCTGCCCACTTCAGGGCCGCCAAGCTGAACACGAGGGGGGCAAGCCGGAAGAGACCAATCAGTCGCCGGCTTGCAGGTTTAATGAAACGTGAGACAGCTACAAGAATATGATTTTCGGAAAGGCTAGGATCGGGTGTCCTGCGGCGGCGTATAACGGATGCCGGTGATGCGATCTTTCCGGAAATCGAACATCGTTCGATGATGTCCCAAGAGTGTCAGCTCCACTACGGGTTGTTCCAGAACACGCCCGATGACCCGCGCCGCAATTTGTCTTTCTTCAAAAAGGTTCTTCACTCTGGCAGTATTTTGGGGGGGAACGGCCAGGATGAACCCGTAACTCTGGAAACACAGCACCCATTGCAAAAGGGTCAATCCTGCGGGTCGGGGAATTGCGTCCAGATCGATGCGGGCCCCCCGTCCTGAATTTTCGGCCATGATGGCCGCTGTACCGATGATGCCCGCATTGCTGACGTCTTTGGCCGCCACAACCCATTCGCGCTCGGCGATGGTAACCATTACTTCCAGTCGTTCGCGCAGCTGCGCCGGTGTTTTTCCGGAATTGGCATCCCAGCTGGTCACGGACCGGCACCCGGGGCGCCCGCCGAGATCGACCGCAAGCACCAAATCGTCACCTGGGGCTGCCAGATGACTGCGCAGCAATTTATGCGCATGCCCGAGAATTGCCACACTCAAGGCCGGGTGATCTTGCGCTGCGTCCGGATGGGTATGTCCGCCCAGCATGGGAACCTGCAGCTTCTGACAGCCCTTGGCGATTCCGGCAACGATCCGGGCGCGCTGTTGCGCATCGCCGCTGGCCAGTACGTTGACCAGACCAATCGGACGGCCACCCATGGCATAGATATCGTTAACGGTTACCATCACCGCCGCCTTGCCGGCTGCGTAGGGTTCGTTGATCAGCAGCGGAGTCATCATGCCGTCAGCAGCCATCAACAGATAGCCGTCCTGCCAAGGCACAATGGCCGCATCGTCGCCGAAGTTGGGCAACTGCGTCCCGTATCGGTGGGTCTGACTTAAAAGTCCATAAACATCCTGGATGGGATGCTTACGTAAGATGCCTCCACAGGAGCTTACTTTATGGACAATATCTTCCAGTAGAACGGCATTTTCCAGTAGAGCGGCACTGGTCGTTGACTCTGCGTGGTTCATAGCTTCACTTCACTTCGCCCGCATAAGCTGATGGGGCCGGCCCATATATTCTTCCACCGGACCAATGGTTTTCCATCCAAGTCTTTCGAAAAAACTGACATTTTGCTGCTGGACATGGGCCGTGAAAAGGGTGCAGCCCTGCCGCCGCACATGCTTGACCGCTTCTTTGACAAGCTCTGCGCCCACATTGCTGTTGCGGTAGGCTTGGCATACGGCCAGCCGGCCGCCGACCCAGTGGCCGTTGCCATTGCGCGGGTAAACCCTGACCGTTCCGGCAACGGTCTCGCCTGCTTTGGCAACGATGTAAATGCTCAGGGCATCGTTTTCATCAATGTCCGTGCCTGAAAACATGCCCTGTTCGGCGACAAAAACCTCACGGCGAATGGCCAGCGCGGCTTCGATCTCATGCGGGGCTCGCGCACGGTGATAGACGATTTCCGCCGGGGGCCGTTCGTAGGCGGCCAGGGCGCTGCAGGCACCGCAGCGCACGCAGCCGGCCTTGCATCTGGCGGAGGCAAGGCCTTTGTTTTGCAGCATGGCCGCCACGGCTTCATAGATGGGTTGCATGACGGCGGAGGCGGGAGGGACGGCGTTCGCGCAGCGTGTACCAGGGATGGGTCGCAAAGGCACCACAAAGGGATAAACCCCCAAGTCGGCCATCAATTCACTGCCCTGTAAAAGGTTCGCTGCCGATTCACCTAAACCGGCGATCAGGAAACTGCTGACTTGATTGGGGCCGAACAGCGCCACGGCCTTTTGCCAGGCTTTTTTGTAGCGGCTCAACCCTATCCGGGCTTTGGCCGGGGCCACGCGGGCCAGGGTTGCCGCATCGAAGCTTTCGATGTGTATGCCCACCGTATCCACACCGGCGTGATGCAGGGCATCCATCCAGGCGAGGTCGGGCGGTGGGGCGAACTGTACGTGTACGGGCAGGCCGGAGGCCTGTTTGACTGCGGCGGCACATTTTGCCAGGTAATCTATTTCATTGCCGGGAGGCTCTCCTGTACCGGCCGTCAGCACGACATGCGATACCCGGTCGAGAGCTTTGGCCGCGGCAGCCACCTCGGCCAGGTGCCGGGGAGTTTTGCGTGCCAGGGTCATGCCGCTTTCCAGGGAAAGTTCGGTGGCGCAGAAAATACATTGCCGGGCATGCCGCCAATGGGAGCAGGTCTGCAAGACGGTGCTTGCCAGGCAGTCCCGTCCGTGCAGCAATGCAATCCTGCGGTAATCGATGCCCTCCGCGGTTTGCTGATTGTAAAAAGCGGGTTCGGGAACCACGCTCACAGAAGCGATCGCATGTCCATCCCTGCAAAGGATGCAGTCCTTGGAACCTGTTTGAAGGGTATAAGGTGAAGCGGCCGCGTAGGAGCTGCCGATAGAGGCATTTACCGGGAATCCATCGATGACCAAGGCGCGGCCCTCGGCCGGCCCGGCCCCACACTTACGTCCAGTGATGTCGGTAGGCACGCGGATGCCGAGGCTGAGTATATCGCTGATGATTTCCCGCATGAACGTTGGTGCCGGCTGTTGGAGATTGTTCTTCAAACCAAAATATTTCGATGTTGCTCAACCCTGCAGAGGCTGATCGCTCCCTGCAGGGGGGTTGTTTGATTCCAGCCTACAGCAGGAGCTTTATTTTGTAAAGCTCGGCAGCGAGGTGATGGTGCCATCCCAGGTGTCTACCTTGCCGGTTTTCGTTTCTTCTTCGGAGAACCAGGTCGCGGTGACGTTCTTGGATTCGGTGAAAAAGGCAAAGCCGTCTTTGCCCATGACATGCAGATCACCGAAGAAAGACTGTTTGTGCCCGGTAAAGCCGAATATGCCGAGCGGCACCGGAATCCCGACATTGATGCCGACCATGCCGCCGTCGGTCCGCTTGGCAAACTCGCGGGCATAATAGCCGTTCTGGGTGTAGATGACCGAGCCGTTGGCAAATCGGCTGGCATTCATAAGGGTGAGGCCTTCTTCAAAATTCTTGACCCGCTTGATGCACAACACCGGGCCGAAGATCTCCTCCCGGCCGACCGACATGGCTTCGGTGACATGATCGAAAATCGTCGGGCCGACGAAAAAGCCCTTCTCACAACCCGCCGGGACTTCAGGATTGCGGCCGTCCACTATCAATTCAGCCCCTTCCTCCACACCGGTCCGGATCCAGTCCAGCACGAACTGCATATGCCCCTGGTTGACAACCGGCCCCATGTCGGTTGTTTTTTCATAGGCCCTGCCCAGCTTCAACTCTGCTGCGAACTCTTTCAAATAGCCAACCAGTTGATCGGCGATGGGCTCTTCCACAACGATTGTCGGCAGCGCCATGCAACGCTGCCCGGCGCATCCGCAGAAAGCGTTGATGATGCCGCGCGCCGTGCGTTCGAGTTTGCAGTCGCGCAGCACCAAAGCATGGTTCTTGGCCTCGCACAGAGCCTGCACGCGTTTGCCGTTGGCCGCAGCAGTTTTGTAGATATGCATTCCTACTTTGGTGGAGCCGACAAAAGAAATCCCCCTTATATCAGGATGCCGCAGCAAGATTTCGGCCTCATTGCGGCCGGCCGTAACCACGTTGATCACCCCGTCCGGAATCCCCGCTTCCTGCCAGAGTTCCATCATGCGCAGGGAGGACTGGGGCACAAAACTAGCCGCTTTCAATACCATGCAGTTGCCGGTTGCGATGCAGATGGGCGTCATCCAGCCGTGCGGAATCATGGCCGGAAAATTCCAGGGTGCAATGCCGGCAAATACCCCCACCGGATGATGATACAAGACGGTATCATATCCTTTGCTGACGTTCATCAAAGACTCGCCCTTCATCAGATGCGGCGCGCCGCAGGCGAATTCGACCACTTCGGTCACCTTGAGAATGTCTCCCATGGCCTCGTCCCACTTCTTGCCCATTTCGAAAGCCAGAAGTTGGGAAAGCTCCTCCAGGTGCTTATCCAGCAGGTGTTTCATGTGATAAAGCACTTGCACCCGTTTGCTGACCGGTGTGTCCGACCATGCCGGAAAGGCATTTTTCGCGGCGGTAATAGCGGATTCGACCTCCTCCGGCAGGCATTGCGGTGCCAAAGCGATGATCTCCCCAGTGGATGGGTTGTAGCAGTTCATGTACTTGCTTGTTTTGGATTCCCGCCACTGCCCGTTTACGTGATATTTTATCTTCTTAGGAGAATTCTGGGCCATCCCCGGCTCATTGGCAACCCAATATCTGTTCTGGTCTTGGTCGAACATGTTTCATACTCCCTTCTTGGAAAGTTCAGAGACACAAAGTCCGTAATGAATACTTTTGAAGCAACAGGTTTTTACACTGCCTGTTCAAAAACCAATTTGGATATGAGATTGGCCGCTATCTGGTACGTTCGATCGACCCTGTCGCCAAGGGACCGGCCGGCGGTGCGAGGGTTGATCTCGGTAACATCCAGGCCGACAAGTTCAAGATTACGCCCGCTTTCGCAGAGCATGGATGCCAGCCGGTAGATCTGCTTTTCCCCCAGCCCCTGCCAGTTCTTGAAACGCACACCCTCTACCGCGTTGCGGGCGCCGATATCCATATCAATGGAAATATAGGCATACGGCGTGCGGATTTTCTTCAAAAGGCTTTTTACCTTGGTTGGCTGCATCTGGAAATCATGCTTGGTGATCAAAGTTGTCCCCCGACGTTTCAGTGCACTGTAAACCTCCACATACTCCGCAATGCGCGGGTCATTGATTCGGAAAGCTTTTTTTTCCGGATAATCGCTGATCCCTATGATGTACAGGTCGCGCGGATCCAGAACCTCATCGGCCAGCAGGTGGTGAATAAATGAACTGGCATTGTAACTTTCGGTGCGGTCGTACAGGTAGGGGTTGGCGCGGTCGTGGACCGATCGAGGGTTGGTCTCGGCATCATACAGGATGGCGTTGGCCAATCTGGACATGGGAACCGCATCGGTATGGCTGTCAAGTACGATCAGTGACAAATTCTTCCGCCCGTAGTGCCCGGCCAGGGCTGTGTATGCGCCACCGCATAGTGCATGATCGACAGCGATCAAACAGGGAAAATCCGGCAAAATACTGCTCGTGACGGTGTTTTGAACCTCTGTTGCGTACTGCCGGCAGCCATCCTGATCTAAAAAACGGATACAGTTTTCCACTGTGATGCCTGCAAGTGCTTCTGGGGGTGGAATCGGTCGCAGCCATCCGGGCACTGGAATGGATGGTCCAATCCGCCATTGATCCCGCGGAGTATTTTCGGCCAGCATACCGATAATGGGCTTCAGCGGGTCATCCACCAGGGGCCCTGAGTATCTCCCCGAGAGCTTCTCCTCAATGGCTTCATGCTTTTCATCACAATCCAGGGCACACCCGAAAAAAACAACTTTTTTCAATTTCGATCGCATCAACAAGCAAAAACCTTATGAACGTATAAACAAATCCCCGACGCACTTTTTCCCCGAGCCAAAACTGCCCCGTCAGCTTACTTTAAAAAAGTCGTCGCGTGCTTTGCGCAACTGCTGCACGTTGATCAGGGGTGAACCCGGAGCAATGCCGCAGCCGGGAGTCAGAAAGTCGCACCCGTTTTCCAGGGCGGCGATGGATTCCTGATAGCACGCTTCGGGTGTCCCCATAAACAGGGTGGTGGCGGTTGCGACATTGCCAAACACCTTGACGCCCTTAGGTCGCGCAATTTCGACGGCCGCCTTCATATTGGCTTTCTCCTCAATGCTGATCCCCGCTACTCCGGTTTCACACATGAAAGGTATAATGAGATCGGTGTTGGCGCAGATATGCAACACGACCGGCCCCTTGACCTTCTTGACAACCTCGGTCATCATCGGCTGCACGAACTGCTTCCAGGTTCTGGGGCTCATCAGGGCTGGTCCGGAGGATGGCTCCGCAAGCACATAATAATCTGCACCTTGATCGAAAGCCCAGTTGATCACATCGATGACAACCGCTGTGGTTACATCCAGGACCTGTTGAACCTTTGCTTGCTCTTTAAAGGTCCATTTCATGAACTTTTCAGTACCTACCAGATTGCAGGCGGCAGTCCAGGCTCCTTCGGACTCCCCAAAGACAGCCACTTCATTGCCCAATTCTTTTTTTAAAATTCTGAACTGTTCTTTAAAGACGGGGAAACGCCCTTTCTGAAAAAGGTTCCCGGGATAGGCAAGCCCCTCCAGGCTTTCCGCATACGGGTGTTCCTTGATGTACTTCTGCAAATCGATTTTGGGTTCACCCAAGGTGCAGCCCATTACTTCACTGATCGGCGTAATATCCCAACCCATGGCTTTGCACCACTCGAAACCGGCTTCAACGTAGCCCAAGGCCAATCCGGCCATAGCCACCGGGTCTGTGTCGGCCAGGGGTCTTTCATGTCCTACCTTTTTCATGATGTCCATTACGCCATAGGTGGTCGTGCATCCCACCGGCGTCATGTCCACCTCCTTGCCTTCAAGGCGTCTCATGAATCTTTCTTTTAAATTCATTGCACCGCTCTCCTTTTTGTCGCAGCGGCGGTTTCCCGGCGGCTGCGGCGAAGGTTTATACTGCCAGGTGATCGAGAATGATCTGTTGATTTTCCACCAGTTCCTGGGTGGTTGCAGTGCCGGCGATTTGTCCTTTGGTGCTCATCAGATAATGCCGGCTGGCGACCTTGAGTGCCATGCGATAATTCTGTTCCACCACCAGCAGCGTCATTCCCGAACCGACACAAAAATTTTTCACGATATCGGTGACGTGATCTACTATCAAGGGTGCGAGCCCCTGGGAAGGTTCATCCAGGATAATCAGCTTGGGGTTGCTGATCAGCGCCCGTCCGATGGCGAGCATTTGCTGCTCGCCTCCGCTGAGTGTGGCCCCATCCTGCTTCGTGCGATCGGCCAGGACCGGAAATTGGGCATATACCCGCTCCAGGTTCCACGAATTATCACCATTGCCCGGGCGCGCGGCCATCTTCAGGTTTTCTTCCACGGTCAGCCCGGGAAAGATATGCCGCTCCGCCGGCACGTAGGCTACGCCCAGTTTGGCTATCCGGTGGGCGGGCCAGCGCGTGGTATTTTGCCCGTCAATGGTGATCGCACCGGATCGCGGCGGCGTCAGCCCCATCAGGGAGCGCAGGGTGGTGGTCTTTCCCACGCCGTTGCGGCCCAGAATGGAGACGGCCTCCTGTGCATGAATGAAAAGGGATAATCCTTGAATGACATGGCTCTCGCCGTAATACGTATGGATATCTTCGATTTCAAGAATCTTATGCGCCTTTTCCAAGGTAGGCCTCCCTCACAAGCTGATTGGCCTTGATTTCCGCAGGCCGGCCTTCTGCGATAATGCTGCCGTAATGCAGTACGGTGATTCTGTCCGAAATGCTCATGACCAGGTCCATATCGTGTTCGACCAGTATGACGGATATCTCCTGGCTCAGCCCTTTGATCAGTTCCGATATATGCTTGGTTTCAGCCGGCGACATGCCGGCGGTGGGTTCATCCAGGAACAGGACTTCCGGATCACCGGCAAGGGCAATGGCCACTTCCAGAACCCGCTGGTCCCCGTAGGCCAGATTTTTTGCCGGTTGATCGGCAAGATCCCGCAGACCGAGCCGCTCTAAAATCGTCCACGTCTCGCCGATCACTTTTTTCAGACTTTGCCTATGGGCAAAAAACCTCAATGAGCCCCCCGCTCTGACCTGTTTGGCGATGCGGACATTTTCAAACACCGTCAGGTTGTGGAAGATGCTCGTGATCTGAAAGGTCCTGCAGATTCCCATTTTAACCAGTTCATGGGTCGGCCGGTTGGTGATTTCGGCCCCTTGAAAAAACACTTTCCCGGAACTGGCCGGAATACGCCCCGTAATGATGTTGATGAAGGTTGTTTTGCCCGCTCCATTCGGTCCGATGATGGATCGGAGCCCGTTTTTATCGAATTCGATGCACACGCAATCCGTTGCCGTGATGCCGCCGAAATGGCGGCACAGATTTTCCGTGCATAAAAATGCAGTCATATGGGGGTTATTTCCTTCGCAACCGTTTGAAAATGCTACCGAGGCCGGCAAAACCGGCCGGCATGAACAAGACGAGAAAAATAACGACGAGTCCGAGAAAAATTTCCCAATGCTCGGTCATGGTGCTGATGTAATCCTGGATGTAGATGAAGATGCCGGCCCCTATAATGGGGCCCCAGAGCGTCCCCATACCGCCTACAAGCACCATCATTAAAACGCCGGCCCCGGCGAATGCGCTCATGCTTGTGGGGCCGATGTAACCCTTGTACACAATGAACAAGGCGCCCGCCATTCCCGCCAGGCAACAGGCCAGCAGCCATCCGATCAGCTTGAAACGCCGGACATTGATCCCGACAAACGCCGCGCGCTCCTCGTTTTCACGAATGGCCTCCAGAACGGCGCCGAAAGGTGATTTGATGATGCGGTAAGTCAGAAGAAATGAGAGGGTCACCACTCCCAGGGTCAGCAGGTACATATGGGCCGGTTTGCCGGTGTTTCCGAGGGTCCATCCGAACAGGGTAATATCCGGGCTGGGAACACCCATCAGGCCGTCATCTCCGCCCGTAACGCCGTACCACTTCCAGACGATGGTGTAAAACATCATCCCGAAAGCCAACGTGAGCAAGGCGAAGGCGAGTCCGCCGGTGCGCACCTGGACCCATCCGACCGGAAGGGCCACTACGGCCGTGAAGATGATGCCGGCCGCACAGGCCATCCAAAACGATGTGGGGGAAACGTGAATTAGAAAAAGACCGACCACATATGCGCCGATTCCAAGATAGGCGTTGTGCATGAAGGACAGCAGGCCTGTGTATCCCAACAACACGTCCAGGCTCATGGCCAGAAGTCCGTAAATCATGATTTCAGTAATCAGGCTGATGTAAAACCGGTTGTCCCAGAAAAACGGCAGCAAAGCCAGTGCGATGAAAGCCGCGGCGAGGCAAATGACTTTTACGGGCGATCCGGTGGCGCGTTTGCCGGGCGTCGAGATCGAAGTGTTCATCATTCAAATTTTCCTTCACCGAGAAGTCCGCGGGGCTTAAACGCCAGAATCAGCGCCATCATCATGTAAACAATGACCATCGCCAGATCCGTGATGAAAAATTCCGCCAGGGTCTGCACGACGCCGATCAGGAGGGCGGCCAGCACGGCGCCGCGCAGGCTGCCGAGGCCGCCGATGACAATCACCACAAAGGAGCCGATCAGCATCTCATGCCCCATCAGCGGATCGATCGTTGTCAGGGGACCCGCGATGATACCGGCCACCCCGGCCAGGGAGCAGCCCAGAATGAAAGCACCGATGTGCACATGATTCAGATTGAATCCAAGGCAGGACACCATTTCCGGGATCGTGCTGGAGGCTCTCAGAATCAAGCCGATGCGGGTCTTGTTCAAAAACAACATCAACCCGATCATCACGGCAGCGGTGGCCGCCAGAGTGACCAGACGAAAAACCGGGTAATGCGTGCCGAGAATTTCGAGCGTCTCGCGCATGAAGGCCGGCAACTTGGTAAACCGCGGCTCATTGCCCCATGAGTATTTGATCATGCCGTCCAGAAAAAACATCAGGCCATAGGTCAAGATAAGGGTGTAGATCATGGAGCGTTTGCGCATGGGGGCGATCACGATCCGCTCGAGTCCGAATCCGAGGATGGCTACGATAACCGGGGCGATCAGGATGGCGGCAAAATAGTTGACGCCGAAAGAAACGATCGTATACCCGGTGTAAGCACCGATGGCATATAAAGAGCCATGCGCCAGGTTCATGACCCGGCTGAGCCCGTAAATGATATTCAGGCCGATGGCCACAATCAAAAAGACGCCCCCCATAACGAGACTGTTGAGCGTTATGTCGACAGCAGTAGCAATTCCAGTCATTGGATTATCTTCTTTTCCGGCGCTTGCGCATAAGCTCGGATCTTAAGCGTGTTGACAGGCTACTTGGCAATACTACTCATGCTGCCCCGCAGGGCCGACCGGCATACGCGCACCCGAAGAACAGGGCTGGTACGCGTATGCCTTGCCCGGGGAAAACTTTCATCGACAAACCGGCAGGGCTTCCTTCACCCGGCGCTATTATTTTTCCGATGGTCCGAGATCCTCGGCCTTGAAGGTCTCCAGAACTTTCATAGTGACCTTCGCGCCGAATGGATTTGCCGGCGCGGCCATGGTTTCCGTGAGTACGGCGTCATTGCGCGCGCAATTGTCTTTGGCCGAGATGCGAACCACGCCATACGGCCCATTGAAGCTGATACCTCTCAGCGCCGCCCCAATGAGCTTTGCATCGGTGCTGCCCGCCTTGTCGATGGCATTGAACAGGTTCATGGCGCCCACATAGCTGTGAACCGCCGCATCTGAAGGAATCGTCTTGTATTTGGCAAAGAAATCTTTTTCCCATTTATCGGAGATGGCGTTGTTGACATCCCAGGACCAGTCCGATACGCCGAAAATGCCGTAGCAGGCCTCTCCGCCGGCTTCCAGTTCCAGCGGACCGGGGGCGGCGCCCGAAACCAGCTTCACGCCTTTGGCCTGAAGTCCGAAATCGGCGGCTTGTTTGGCAAAGACGGGAATGACATTGGTGATGAAGGCCATGTAAATGCCATCGGCGCCGGAGGCCTTGATCTTGCTGATGTAGGAGGACCAGTCTTTGGTTGCAATGGGGGCCTTGTCAAAGGCTTCGTTATAGATCTTGATGCCGTTTTGCTTGGCCAGGGCGATGAAGCGCTCGCCTGCATCGTGGCCCCAGGCATAGTCGTGAACGATGACATAGTAGGTCCGGTTTTTCAACTCGGGACGCGCCAGAATGCCTTTGACATTTCCGACCGCGGTTTGATCATTGGCCAGCTGACCGGATCTGAAAACCAGGGGATGAAGATTATAGAACTCGGTGGTCATCACATGGGTGGTGACAAAAGGCACATTCAGCTTGTCGATGTTTTCCGCAATGGCAAGCCCGACACCGCTGGAGAACACGCCGATCAAGGCTTTGCAGCCATCCTTGTAGACGAGCTTTTCCGCCTTGGTCACCGCAACGGGCGGTTTGATCTGGGTGTCCTCCACCAGCAACTCTATCGGGCGGCCCAGAACCTTGCCTTTTTCTTCCGCCGCCATTTCGATGCCGTACTTCATTTCGAGGCCGCCCTGGGCAACAATGCCGGTCAGCGGAACCAGCACCCCGATTTTAACCGGATCGGCCGCCGCTGCCGGCGACGCTACGATCATCAAAACCGCAAACACCACGCCTAACGCTACTGATAACAGCTTTTTCATGTACGCCTCCTAGGTAAAAAAAATGTAGGATGTATGTGTATGGGGGCGCTTTCAATGCCGCATGGACGCCCTTTCCGGGTACCCCGATGGTACATGCTTCTCTGGTGTTCGATCATTCTCACAAGGCCATATCGATCACTTCGGTCAGATCGTGCAGGGTCATGTTGCTGCCGATCCGTTTGGCGCCTTCGGTCAGATTGAAATAGCAGAACGGACAGATCGACACCATTTTTTCGGCGCCGGTATCCATGCCTTCCTGGATGCGCAGACCGGCATTCCGCCCTGCCCAGTCGGTAAATCCGGTCATGACACCGCCGCCGCCGCCGCAGCAATAGGAGTTGCCGCGAATCCGATCCATTTCCACAAAACTCACGCCGGGAATGGCTTTAATGATTTCGCGGGGCATATCGTAGAGGCATTCGCTCTCCTCCACGCCGACGTAGGCCCCTTCCCACAGTTGGCTGCCGTCTTTGTCCACGCTGAACTTGTTTAGATGACGGCCGGTATGGCACGGATCATGATAAGTGACTTTCCAGGGCAGCTGCTTTTGAAATTTCAGCCGGCCTTCTTTCATCAGCCGGTGCAGATACTGGATGGTGTGGACCACTTCAATGCCGTTCATCATTTTTTCGTATTCAGAGGCGAGAACATAGTCTTTCTTGATGGCCCGAAAGCATCCCGCACATGAGGTCACAATGGTCTTTACGCCTCTGTCCGCATGCAGGCGCTGGAATGTTTCCAGATTGTTGGTTGCCACGCGCTTGAATTCTTCCGCGTCTCCCACCCGCATGGCTGTGGAGCCGCAGCACACTTCGTTTTCTCCCAAAATGCCGAAATCGATCCCCAATTTCTGAAAGATTCGCGCCGTGGCCTGGGGAACCGCCTGAGCCGTTTTATTGAAGCCGCCTGTGCAGCCCACATAGAACAGTACTTCGGCCGGTTCTTTATTGATATCCTTGATTGGAGCGGTCTTCTTGAAAGGCCGTGTCCAGTCCATGCGCACCCGGCGGGGGCCCTGGTATGGATTGTTGTAGTTCTTCATCGATTGGATCAGGTTTTTTTGGGCGGGCATGGGGCCGGCGCCGCTGATGACGGCCTCCCGGCGCATGGCCTCGATGACTTCGGGGATATGCGGCTTGTAGTCTACCTGGCACTGATTCTGGCAGCCGCCGCAAACCGTGCACTTGTATACTGCGGAGAGAAATTCTGGATCTTCGAATGTCAGCGTGCCATCAGAAATTCCGCGCGCGAAGGCGGCTTTTCCTTTGGACGAATAATAACCTTCAAAGCCGAACTCCGTTCCGGCGGGGCAGATGGGCCGGGTGAACGGCGGCGGGCCGTAATCGTATGCCGAGCGACAGGTGCCGCAGGCCGTGCAGCGCCAGAAGTACCGTTCCAAATCCTTCAATGAAGGGATGTTCCATTCCATGATATCCTCCAATAGAATTGTTTGTGTATTCTTGGCATGGCGTGGGTGGCCATCTCAATTTCCAGGGAAGTTTATCAACGGCTTCGGTAAATCATGCCTGCGAAAGTGCTTTACGATCGAGAGCAGGCCTAGAAGCCGAATTTGCCGGGATTCATGATGTCGTTGGGATCCAGCATTTTTTTAACGCGCTTCATCAACTCCAGATATCCGGGATGGGCCCGCTTGTTAATCTCCACGGCAAAATCAACCGGCGGCTTGTAGGGAATTCCGCCATTCTCCAGGTCCACTTTGAGGCATTCCACGATCGCTTTGCGGGCGTTTTCGGTTTCTTCGGCGCTTTGCTTGTTAAAAGGGATCATGGCGCGCAGCATACCGTAGTGCACGCCGCGATACATGCTCATGCGCACCGAGGGCGACAGGTTGTGTTCGATCAGGATGCGTCTCCATTCATTATATACTGGCGCCCATTTGTTGGCCGGTGTAAAGGTGCCCGGCCAGGAGATGCCGCCACCTGCCATTTTGCAGTAATTCTTGGTGGAACCCACGATCTGACTGGGCAACTGGGTCCGTGCCCGCAAGGCCTCCTCCGGGTAAGCCGTTACCTTTAAAGATGTGCCTTTTTTTTGTTCTTCCGCGACGACCATCTGCCAAATTTCTTCTCTGGCTTCCTTCTCTTTTTCTGTGAAAGAGTTGGTGTTGGCAAAACTGAACATCTCCGGCGTGCCGTTCGGCTTGGGACGATAAGGATAAGGAATGGGCACCTGCGCAAGCCACCAGGTCACGGCTGTCAGGTCGTCGCAGATTTCATAGTACGCCAGGTTGTGCATGTAGGAATACATGTCTTCGACATTGTCGCAGGAAACCGTAAACACCTTGAGTACGGGCGGAATGGGATGCACGGTGATGCCCAGCTTGGTCACAATGCCCGTGGATCCCAGCCAGCCCTTGAACAGGCCGTCCATTTTGGGCAGCGGCAGGGTGCTGTGCCAGGCGTCTTCGACAATGGCGCAGGATCCCACGCGGACCAGTTCGCCGGTAGGCAGCACGACCTCCATGCTGGTGATTTCCTGACTGTTCAACCCGTAACGTGCATTCAAGCCGCCGATGCCGTGGGATATGGCGCAGGATGACACCGAGGCCGAGGGCGGGCCCACCGGCCAGCCGAACCGCAGTTTGTGTTCGTAGAGAGCTTCGGCCAGCATGCCATGAGACACGCCCGGCTCGATGACGGCATAATGCGACTCGGGATCGATTTTGATGATTTTGTTCATGCGCTTCAGATCCAGGAGTATGCCGCCGCGCTCAGGAATGCACAGCCCCCCGATGTTGGTGCCGCCGGTAAACGGAACCACCGGGATTTTTTCGGAGTTGGCGAAACGCATGATCTGCTGGATCTGTTCTACCGTCTCGGCCATGACCACATAATCGGGCAGCTTGGGAGTCACAAACGACATATCGTAGGAATAGGCGTAGCGAACATGCATGGCCGCCGTGGCGTTTTTTTCGCCCACAATGGCTTGCAAGGCCTTGACCACTCTTGCCTGATCTTTCGATTCTTTCGGCATCTCAGTCACAGTCAACCTCCTTTTTTTATCCGATAAAGAACTGAAGATAATTAAGATCCGGCCCGGCACCTTAAAAAGGCCCGATGCTTCATTGTCCGAAACGGTTCCACTTTTGTGCGGCCCCCATTTTAGGCTGGAGATTCGAGATCATAACGGGTGAGAAGTTCCTCCTCGACGGTTAAAATATGTTTGCTCATCTCTTCTCTCGCGGATTGGGCATCCCGGCGACGCAGAGCTTCCACGATGCGCTGATGGCTTTCGAACACGCCCACTGAAAACCGGGAATCCAGATCCAATTGCAGCTTGAGATTGACAATGGCGTTTTTCAGGGAGTCTATGACGAATACGATCAGGCGGTTGTTTGATATGGCGGCTATGCGGTGATGAAAAGCCGTATCCAGTTTGTAGTAAAAAGCGCCGCTGTTCAGCTGTTTGCGGGTTTGCTCAAGGTTGTCTTCAAAAAATTCCAGATCCTCTTCGGTGGCCTGTTCCGCCGCGACAGCGGCCATATGCGATTCGATCAGAAGGCGCAGTTGGGTAAATTCCTGGATGGAAGGTTTCTGAAAGAAGATATAATTGAACATACTGTTGCGAGCGGTTTCAAGATCTACTTCGCGAATGAAAACCCCGCCTGAGACGCCTTGCATAACTTCCACGAGACCCAATGCTTCAAGAGAGCGGATGGCTTCGCGCAATGAAGCCTTGCTTACTTTGAAAGTAATGGCCAGATCCTTTTCGGAAGGAAGCCGATCACCGGGCTTGAGTTCCCCTGCCAGAATAGCATTTCGGATCTGCTGGACGATGTTGTGGGATATTCGATGGGTTTTTGCACTCTTAAACAAGTGATTCGCTCCATTTATGGTGAAACGATCTGCTTTAATAAGTTCATTGGCCTCTTTCGGCTTAAGCAAGGCGAAACTCCTTTGTCATGTGCAGAAATAAGGCTGAACGGGATCGCCTCCCCACAAATTTTCTTTCATTACAAGAGTTTGTGGATAGACGGACATGGCACCGCCATACTAAAAGATCTGTGAGTGTTTTAAGGTGTGTTCTAAATTCTGGATCAGATTGAATCACTCATGCCATAACCGATTGGGGTACGCAAGAAAAATTTATAAAGATTCAAATATAAGATGTTTAGATATTTTTTTATTGACATTCATTCATGCCTTGAATTAAGCCCATCCATATATTGCCTTTCCGCAGTAAAAGCGCTGATGGGTCTATTTCAGGGCTGAAAAGCTGCGTTACAACATTTCAAATTCATAGCGACCATCAACCGGACTATTTGGAGATTTCAAATGGGAATCAAAATCGATGCATTGAAATGCATTGGCTGCATGGCCTGCGAAATGGCATGTGGTTACCACCGCGACGACGGCTTCGCATTGCTGTCTGCGTGCATTGTAGCCTATCGTACCCGCGAAAAAAAAGATTACTTCGGCGTTCTTCTGAAGAGAGACGAAGATTTGTTGATTGCGCGGCCGGAAGGCACTGAGATCAAACGAATCGGAGCCGAGGAAGATAATACTTCGAATAAACAGGCAGATGCCTCTGCCAAGCCGATGCTGCTGCGGGAAGCGTGTGACCTTTGCGAGGAAATGGACTTAGGTCCTTTATGTGTGAAATTTTGCCCCGTCGATGCGATTACGAGTGACGTGGGATGAAAAGGTAATTGACAAGTATCAAAGGAGAACGACATGGAATATTTGTCAGCCGGAAAAATTCTGGTTGTTGATCTTGAATCTTCAGCCATTGCAGAAGAACCGCTCCCGCTAAGCCTGGTCGAAGAAAAAATCGGCGGCGCCGCAATCACCAAGTATCTGTACGAGCAGCATGTCGCCGCGGATCCCATCGTGATTGGGACCGGACTGCTGACAGGCACTCTTTACCCGGCCACGTGCGCAGGGCTGATCACGGCAAAAAGTCCCGTCACAGGAAAAGTATGCCATTGTCCGGTGACTCTCAAGGTAGGACTTGAAATCAAATTCGCCGGGTTCGACTATATCGTTCTTAAGGGAGCAGCCGCCAAGCCCGTTTTTCTATGGGTGCATGACGGCGTAGCCGATATCACGGATGCCGCAGATGTATGGGGCAAGGATGTGTGGGCGACCACGGATGAATGGCGAAAAGCCATGGGCGACGATCTTATTCAGACGATGGTGATCGGCAAAGCGGGCGAAGATCGCCTGGATCACGCCCAGGTATGTCTGAATTACTGGGCCAGTCATGATCGGTTCGGCTTCGGCAAACTGTTTGGTGTTAAGAACCTTAAGGGTCTGGCTTTCCGAGGCATGGGGCTGCTCGAAATAGCGGCCGCGGAGGAGTTCGTTGAGCTGTCTCTCGACATGCTGGAGGATTTGAAGGAAGCGGACTTTGCAGGCAAGCAGGGCGTCGCAGACATCTGCGCGGCCATTGGTGAGAGCAGCGTGCAGGAATGGCTGGCGCCGATTGTTCACCGGCACAGCGCCTGCTACAATACGCCTTATCCTGCCAATACATTCGTGTATCTGGATGAAGATCCTCGTAAAATGGCCCAGACGGACGTTGCCGAGCCCGGTTTCTTGATCACCGATTTTTCCGGCCTGATCGGTTTCAAGAAGATCGGCCTGGATGCCAGGCAAGCCTGCACGCTTCTTAAAGCCTGTGCGAAATTCGGTATCGACGCCGCCGCGGTAGCTGAACTGAGCCTGGCCGACGGTAAAAAGTCGGTCGAGGAGATTCAAGCGTCTCTTTCCGGTCTCAACGGCAGAAAAACACTCCACGACAGCCTCATCTTTTCTCCAGCCTGCCCCAGACAGCCCGTATTTGGGGATTTCGGCCTGGCGGATCAGGATTTAAACGCCTGGTGGGAGCGCCGCATGGCGGTTGCCTATATCTTCGGCATCAACCCGCTGATGGCGGTCATGGCGCCTGAGTTGACCGAAGATGATTTGCTCGAAACCGCTTCCGTGGGAACGGATATCGAATTCAGCCAGCATCGCCTCAACGGCGTGGTTCAATATCTTCTACAGTCCTGAGCACTTGCAAGCGAAAGTCCCTTGATGGAACCTGTCGCTTAACCGTTGGAAGACGCTTGATCGAACTTTGCATGGATTTCTACAAAAAATATGCTGCTTTCAACGAACGCCTGATGCTTGGGGATAAGTTGTTTATGGACCGCAGCGCGAAAGGTTGCCGCGTCGGTGGCAGGCAGACCGGCGACAGTCGCCCGGTCAACTTTCCACGTATAGGAATCTACGCGGGAGAAGGTGCCTCGCATTCATGGCTGTGGTTCGTGGACATGTTCGACCGCATGGGGTTTCACGATCTCGTTTTCCTGGATGCCACGGCAATTCAGCGCGAAGCGCTTGCAGGCATCGATGTTCTGGCGGTGTCCGGGGGCGATACTTTTGCGGTGGCCAAGGCCCTGGGACCTGCGGGCGCCGGGAGTCTTTTCAAATTTATCAGTGCCGGAGGTATGTACATTGGCTCTTGTGCCGGAGCATATCTGGTTATGAACTCGTCCAAGCCCGGACTGAACGATTTCAATTTTAGCGCTGTAAAAATCACCAATCTTAGCAAAGCGTTGCCGAATTGCCGTCTTCTGCCGCACAAATTCGCGATGTCCTATGGTTGTGACTACATTTTCCATCCTGTTCGGGAGGCTGTGCGGCTGAAAACAACCGTTCATTCACCCTGCGGGGTGCAGGGTGAATTCCAGGCGCCGTTGTACGGGGGGCCTGCGATGATCGCTCCGGACGAAGCTCAGGTTCTTGCAACCTATGAAGGCTTTTCTCCCAAAACGGTTTTTCTCGTTGATGAAAAATTCGCGTACGAGACTCTCGTGGGCAAGGCGGCCGCTTTGCGTTCAGCACTGGGGAAAGGGTGCCTTTACCTGTGTGGTCCTCATTTTGAACACCCCCGCTTCCCTGCCGCGAACGCTTTTCTTGCAGAAGCCATTTACTGGGACAACCAGTATCCGGCCGCACGGCAGCAGACTGCCGATTGTGACCTGCCCCTTTCCGAGGCGGAGAGTCGCAGTCTGCTCAAAGATATTAAACGCGAAGTCAGCAATGCGCGTATCAGCGCCAGCAGCATCGAACTGCGGCCTGTCCGCTGGTTGATCGGCGCCAAATACTACGAGCCGGAAAAGATCATGGTTTTTCTGCAAGCCCTTTGGCGTCGTCTGACATACCTTGAAAAACGCGGTTTTCTGAAGGCCACCGCCGAGCGGTCCAGCTTGCTGCGCCGGTATGCCAAAGAAACGACTGCTCTGATGCGCCAACTGAAACAGCAAGTAGATCAGGCATGCGACACATGCGGTGCGGCTGAAAACCTTTTCGGCCTGCTGCAGCGCTTTGCTATCACCTTTCTGGAAATGTACTTCCAGACGGCCCGAACCCATATCTAGCCGGAGTTGACTTTGGATCGCCACCCTTCATTATCCAACGGCTCGCACCCGATCCCTTTCCTGGCCCTCGGTCTTACCTTTGCCGCGCTGGCGCTTTTCATGCTTCCGGGCTTTGCATCGGCGGCAACAATCCCTGCCGTCAAAACGGATTCAACGTGGTTCGTTGACATGAACCGCTTCGCGTCTTCGGCCCATGCAACGTTCAACTGCGCGGATTGCCACGCCGCGATGCTCGAAAACAATCGTGCCCACCCCAATCCTGCGGATCCAGGCTTCCTTAAGACACCGGCCATCCAGTCGTATGACTACGGCCGTTGCCAGAAGTGCCATAAAGAATCCTACGACCGCTACGTGACCGGCGGACACGCGCGTGCACGGGCGTCTATTGCAAGCGGCGCAGTCGCGACACCCGCCGTATCGCCGGCGCCCGGATATGCGGCGCCTACCTGCGGCGCCTGCCATACTTCCCATTATGTTCGATCAGGACTTTCGCGGGCGGAGACCGGCCGGCGCATGCTTGCCGTTTGCGGTCAGTGCCATCCCGCGCACAAAGCCAGTTATCTGGACAACATTCACGGGCAGCTGGCGGTCAACCTCGACAATACCGCCGCGGCGTTCTGCACCGATTGTCACGGCGCCCACAAGGTTGAATCGCTGAAGGAACCTGAGGTCGCTTTGGCTGCCTGCCGGCGATGTCATCCCAAAGCACAACCCGAATTTGCCAATATTGTCATGCATGCCGCAGCTGAACATCTGAGCGCTTCAGAAGCTCCCAAATCCCCGGCGCTTAGATGGATAGAGCGGGTTCGCCTGGCTGCAATCGGAGCGGTCGCATTGGCGCTGGTTTTCTTCCTGGGCCACAGCTTCCTGTGGCTTGTGCGTGAAATTCATGAAAAGTTGAGGAAGCCATAAGATGCAGGCAAATGTGTATCCAAATGAAACCTTGATACGCTTCAACGTACTTCATCGCTTTTTGCATTTGGTGGTGATGATCGGTTTTACAGGTCTGGCGGCAACGGGGTTATCACTGGCCTTCAGTGCTTCACCGGCGCGCGCCTT
>QZKV01000052.1 GCA_003599575.1 Desulfobacteraceae bacterium
AGTTGGAAATCGACAGCGAAATTGAGCTGGGGCATATCTCGACCCAATTGATGGATGAAATGGAAAACCTTTCGCCATTCGGCACCGGCAACCCGCAGCCCCTCTTCATGGCCCGGCAGGTCAATGTCACCACGGCGGCCATGGTCGGCCGCGGGCACCGCCGCATGGTTTTGTGCCAGCCCAATTCCTGCGCGCCGCCGATTGCGGCCATACAGTTCAATATCGAACCGGATTGCCCGCGCGCCAACTGGTTTGAGCGGCTGGCCTTCCGGCTGCAGTGGAATCGCTACAAAGGAGGAAAAGAGATTCAGATGGTGGTCGAAGCGTTTTGATCGAATGCATTTTGGCTTGAAAATGACGGGAGATGTCATTATGATGCCTTTTTTTCTAAATAGGAGCTTACTGGCGGCGGCAACGGCGGATCATAACACTAAGGAAGAGGTCGGTTTGTATGGGAAAAGTATTTAGACCAAGCAATCGGGAATCGAGCATACTGTCAAAAATCGAATCTTCGAAAGAGCACGCCCGGCGCAGGGCCATTCTTTCGGCGAGAGAGCACACCGAAGCGCTTGGCAGTGCGATTGCCATGAAGCTGGTGGAAAACCAGCTGGTGGAGACCACCAACAAAAACAGCCTCGAAGAGCAGCTGGTCAAATGCCTGGATGACTTGTGCCATGCGGACGACTTCGATATCGACTACATGGTATCGCCCTATCGTCAGCTGGTTCAGAATCCCAACGTGGTCAGCCTCTACGTAACCGCTTTCTTGTTGGAAAAGCTGATCAACCATAAATCGGTGGTGGACATCTTCGGCTCCGACACCGAAATTTACGGCTGTATTCACCAACAGGTAAACAGAATCCTGCCCTGACGCAGGGGATTATGCGTCCATCTTTTTATAGCCGGCTGATCAACGGTCCTTTCGGCGATCCGGGGCTGCTGATCAACCTGACTTTCCGCAAACAAACCCTGCTCTTCGACCTGGGTGATCTCAGTGCCTTGTCACCCAACGATCTTCTCAAGGTCCATCGAATATTCATCACCCACACCCACATGGACCATTTCGTCGGTTTCGACTTGCTCTTGCGGCTGATGCTCGGTCGCTCCAGACGGTTGTTCCTCTATGGCCCCAAAGGCTTCCTCGGCAATATCGCCGGCAAACTCGCCGCTTACACCTGGAATCTGGTTCAAAATTACAGCGATGCCCTGGTGATCGAGGCTACCGAAATCGACGGGGATCGCCGGATCCGGCAAACCTTCGACTGCCGATCGGCTTTTAAGGCAGCTGAACCGCGGCACGACCATTTCTCCGCTGATGTGGCCCATGAAGAGCCGGCTTTTTGCGTCCGGACCGCGCTTTTGGACCACCAGATTCCCTGCCTGGCCTACAGCCTTGAAGAGCAGTTCCATGTCAACATCCTCAAAGCCCGATTGGACGAACTCGGATTGGGGGTCGGGCCATGGCTCTCCGCTTTCAAAACGTTGCTGTTCCAGGGGGCGGATCCGGCCACCGAAGTGCACGCCCCCAGTGTTGGGGCGCCCGCCTCCCAGCGGACGTTTGGCTTGAAAGAGTTAAGCGCTAAAATCGCCCACATCACCCGGGGTCAAAAGATCGCCTACATTACCGATGCCGTGCACAGCCCGGCCAATGAAGAAAAGATGATCCGATTGGCCGCGGGAGCCGATCATCTTTTCATCGAAGCGGCTTTCCTGGACAGCGAAGGAACCATTGCCCGGGACAAATTTCACCTTACCGCCCGTCAGGCCGGGTTGATCGCCCGCCAAGCCGGGGCCAAACAGATGACCATCTTCCACCATTCACCCCGTTATTATGACCAGGGTCATCTGCTGGAAGCCGAGGCCAGAGCCGCGTTTGAAGGCAGACACTAGCGCGGTCGGACAAAAAACCCGGTCAACACAAAGAACCGGTCAACCCAATAAACCCAACAAACTCAACAAACCCAACAAACTCAACAAACCCAATAAGGAGACTTCACCATGGATCTGACCCATGCCGTCGCCATCGTCACCGGCTCATCGTCCGGCATCGGAGCGGCCATTGCCCGGCAGCTCAGTGCCAAAGGATGCAAGGTAACCATCAACTACAGCCATAACGAAGAAGGGGCCCGGGCGGTGGCGGACGAGTGCGGCGCCTTGGGCGGCCAGATACTGCTTCAGCGCGCCGATGTATCCCAGGATGACGAGTGCCGGTCCCTGGTGGAAGACACCTTAAAGCAGTTCGGCCGGCTGGATATACTGGTGAACAATGCCGGCACGACCAAATTTTGTTTGCATCAGAATTTGGGTGGATTGAGCAGGAGCGATTTCCTCGATATCTACGCCGTGAACCTGATCGGGCCGTTTCAAATGACCCGCGCGGCCGAAGCGGCCATGCGCCGTCAGCCCGTGGCCCACATCGTCAATATGGCCTCGATCGCCGCACTGACCGGGGTGGGCAGCTCGATCGCCTATGCCGCCTCCAAGGGGGCGCTGGTGACCATGACGATGTCGCTGGCGCGCGTACTCGGCCCCCAGATCCGGGTCAATGCGATTTGCCCCGGCTTCGTGGAAGGTGAATGGCTGAAGAAGGGTTTGGGCGAGGAAAGATATGAGTCCATCCGCAGTCAATATGCGCAGATATCTCCGCTCAAGGCTACGGCCACGCCCGAAACAGTGGCCCACACCGTGCTCGCCCTGGTCGGCGGCGGCGACTGGACCACCGGCGAAACCATCATCGTGGACGGCGGGGCTCACCTTCACACGGCGCCGCTGAGAAGGTAAACAAGCCGCCCGGTCTTGAAACTTTTATATCTTCAGCATGCCGCGCATGAAGAAGAGGAAGGATCAACAGATTCAATACTTCATCTTCATGGTCAGACTTCATCGGCGGCGCCGATGCCCACCGGCTCAGGTTCTTCAAAGACGTGCAGCACATTGTAGAAAGAATTGCGCTGGGCCGGAGTAAAACCGGCCCGGCGGATAATGGTCTGCACGTTTTTCACGGTCGTGGCGCGTTCATGGCCGGCCTGCTGCAGCACGTTTTCTTCGAACAGGATGCCGCCGAAATCGTCGGCGCCCGCCAGCAGCCCCAGCTGGCCGGCGCCCACACTTTCGCTGAACCATGAAGATTGGATGTGCTCGAAATTGTCCAGCACCAAGCGGGCCACGGCGATGATGCGCACATATTTGGCCGGATGAACGGGATTTTCCAAGCCGCGCCCCAGAGGCGTCTGCCCGGGTTTAAACGACCAGGCAATGAAACTGGCAAAACCGCCGCTGCGTTCTTGCAGGTCGCGCAAGCGCAGCAGATGATCGATGATTTCCGCATCGGTCTCCACATGCCCGTACATCATGGTGGCGGTGGTGCGAAAACCGATCCGGTGGGCGGTTTCGCACACCCGCAGCCATTGTTCGGTATCCGCCTTGGCGGGCGCGATGATCGAGCGCACGCGCTCGGAAAGAATCTCCGCGCCGCCGCCCGGTATGGTGCGTATGCCTTGGGCATAAACAGCCTCCAAAACAGCGCCCACATCGGTTTGCTCCTGCTGCGCCATGAACAGATATTCGGCCGGGCTGAATGGATGAATGTGGATTGCGGGACAGGCCTCCTGGATGGCCCTGATGTAGGCCAGCCAATCGCGAAGGAATACCTTGGGGTTGTGGCCGCCCTGCAGCAGCACGGTCGTGGCGCCCATGTCGCAGGCATGCTTGACCTTTTCGGCGACCGCCTGCGGGGTGAGCGTGTAAGCGTCGGCATCGCCGGGCCCGCGGCAGAAGGCGCAGAAACGACAACGCGTCACGCATACATTGGTGTAGTTGGGGTTGGTGTCGCATACAAACGTTACCCGCCGGTGGGGATGGCGGCGCATGCGCGCGGCATGGGCCGCGGCCATCACCTCGCCCAAAGGCGCGCGGGTCAGCAGTTCGAGGGCCTCCCGGCGATCGATGCGGCCGCCGGCAGGGATATCTGTGCTATCCATGTTGATGTTTCCTGTGTTCTGAGGCGCCCGGTTCGCCCGCAAACCAGGCCATCCGTCCCTTGCCCGACAGCGCCCGCCATTCCTGGTGGAAGCGGGCTTGCCCTTCCAAGTCCAGTGCCGTCAGGCAGCGCCGGATAATTTTGAGATACCGGCGAACGTACTCATGGGGCAGGTCCAGCCGGGAAGCCGTTTTCGGAACCGAACGTTCGATCAAGGCGGGTTCTTCGCCCGCAAAGGTCGAAAGCCAGCTTTCCAGGCTGTGCCGGAGGGTGTCCGGGGCGTCGCTGCGCACCACCCAGCGGGCGAAGACAAAGGGCAGCTGCCTGCGCTGATGCCAGCGGGAGGCCAGATCGGTGACGTGGGCATACGTTTTTACATGCCCCTGGCCTTCCCAGGCATGCAGCCAGGTCAAGGCGGTATCGCCGATCACCAGTTCGCCGTTGGCCGGCGCGCACGGGCCCGCCAGGGCAGGCATGCGGTCGAAGCCGAGCTGAGCGCCCATCAGCAGATAGAGCAGGCGCACGCTGGAGGCCGACTCGTCGGTCAGCCGCACGGTCATGCCCGCATGAAACGCTTCCAAAGGGCGGTCGGAAAAAAAGAGCACGCTCATGACTTCCTGAAGGGCGGCGATCCCGAACATCCCCAAGGGGGTCACAACCCCTTCCAGGGCATCCAACCCGCCCACCGGAACAGCCGCCGCCCAAGCGGCGCCGCTCTGCAGGGCCTGGATGCTGTTGCGCGGCTTGCAATGAACAAAACAACACCCCGCCGGCGGCCCCAAGGCTTCGTAAGGGGCCATATTGGCGTAGGGAATCATGGCGATTGGATAATTCATGGTCTCAAGTGTTCTCTATTCTATTTTTAGCGGCTCGAAGCGTCCATCCCGTTCCACCGGCACGAACCCGGCCATGCGAATGGTTTCGGTCATGCGGGCGCGTGCCAGGCCTTTTGGGGTAGTGGCGCCGGCAAGATGGGCGATCTTCTCTTCCGAGATGGTGCCGTCCATATCGTCCGCCCCCCAGCTCAACCCGGCGGCGGCGGTTTCCACTCCGCTCATGGGCCAATAGGACTTCAGGTGATCGATATTGTCCAGCACCATGCGGGCGATCGCCAAAACGGCCAATGTTTCCAGGGGGGTCGGGCCATGGGTCAAAAAGTTGCCTTCGCCCGGTTGAAACGCCAGGGGGATAAAGCAGGCAAACCCCTTGCTTTCATCCTGCGCCCGGCGCAGGATCAGCATATGCTCGATCCGCTCGGCCCACGTATCCCCGAAGCCGAACAGCATGGTGGCGTTGGTGGGTAATCCCAAGCGATGGGCCGTCTGGTGCAGGCGGATCCATTCCGCCGGTCCGATTTTGTTCTTCCAATGCTGCTGGTGCAGCCGGTCGGAAAAAATCTCCGCCCCGCCCCCCGGCAGTGCTTGCACACCGGCCGCTTTGAGCGCTTCCAGAATTTCGGTTGCGCTGCGGCGGCTGGTTTTGGCAAAGTAGGCGATTTCCACGGCCGTAAAGGCCTTGATGTGTAAATCGGGGTATTGCGAACGCAGCCGGCGCACCAGTTCCAGGCTGCGCTCATACGGCCACACCTGGTTCAATCCACCGGTGATATGGGCCTCGGCGGGCTGCAGCTTCGAAATCTTGCCCAGGATCTCTTCTTCGCTCAGCACATAGGCATGCGCATCGTTTTTGGAAGCGGCATAGTTGCAAAAGGTGCAACGCGCCCCGCAGATATTGGCCGGATTGATCTGCAGGTTGAAAACAAAGGTGGCCCTGTCGCCGTAGCGCAGCCTTCGATTGGCCAGGGCCGCTTGTCCCAGGGCATGCAAGCGATCCGGCGTGATGCGCGCAGCCAGCGCCATGGCCTCGTCCCGCTCGATGCGCCGGCCCCCGGCACCATTCTCTAACGCGCGCTCGAAAAGAAGATCGATCATAGCGTCCGTACCTGTTGAAACTCTCCAGCAAAAAAGATCGCCGGATCACGGGCATCCTGTCCAGGGGCCTGGCAGGAAAAAGGAAATTCGAGGCATGCAATTTTAAATTGAAGTTTTATTGGGAATCCCATAGCTTTTCCATTTCTCGTCCACCCGCCGCGCCACAGCGGGATCGAATGCCACGGGCCGTGGATAGCCCTTTTTCCAGCGGGCGTCAATGGCTATGGGGAAATCCAGCAGCAGCCGGTTGCCCTGGATGCGACGCCCGGCCGGGTGCAGATCGGAGGCCGGGTCAAAGCGGGTGAACCAGCCCCACAGCAGCAGCATCGGGTCATCCACCGGCACATCGGCGCTGACCACCACATGAAACAGATACCGGCCCGCAGTTTCATGATGGCGCAGCGTTTCGCACAAGGAGGTAAAATCGCTGAAGCCATCCTTGACCTGAACGACCAGGAAAGCCGGCCCGCAAGCGCCTGCGGCGCGCACCCCCGGATGCAGTTCACCCGCCGCGGGCGGTTCCGGAGGGGCTGTCTTGCGGAGCGTTCCGGCAGCCGTACGGGTGGCCAGCAGGATCAGGCGGCTGCCGGTGTTCATGGCCGGACCGGTGAAGTCCAGGGTATCCTGGGCCGTGGGCGCCAGCAGATGTACTCCTTCCACCGGCAGGTGGCGCCACAAAGCGGCGCTCACCGCGCGAAAATCACGCACATTCACTTCCGGATCGACCGCAATCATCACTTTGGTCAAGGAGAGCTGGCCTTCACCCAGCAGGCCCAAGGTGAATTTGAGCGCCTCCTGAGGATAGCGCTGGCGCACGGACAGCACCGCCAGGGGATGAAAGCCGGTTTCCGGATAGGCCCACAGGTCCATTACGGCCGGCTTGATCATCCGCAGCAAGGGCAGCGTGATCTCCTGCAGCGCTTCACCGATGTAATAATCTTCCTGGACCGGCTTGCCCACCACGGTGGCCGGATAGATCGCCCCCGCCCGGGCCAGGATGCGCTGCACCCGCAAAACAGGATATTCAGCCGCTGCCGAGTAGTGGCCGAAATGATCGCCGAAAGGTCCCTCCATGCGCCTGTCGCCTGGAAACACCTGCCCTTCCAGCACGAATTCGGCCGCAGCCGGAATACGATGGCCCGTAACGGTCCGGCGTATAACGTCCAGGGGACGGCCCGTCAGGTAGGCCGCCAGAAGCCGCTCATCCACCCCCTCGGGCAGCGGCGCCACGGCTGCAAGGGTCAAGGCGGGCGGTCCCCCCAGGATCACGCTGACGCTTAAGGGCCTCCCGGACCGGGCGGCCGTGTGAAAATGAAACCCGCCCCCCTTTTCGATCTGCCAGTGCATGCCCGTGGATGCGGCGTCAAAACGCTGCATCCGGTAGATCCCCAGATTGCCCTGACCGGTGTACGGATCGGTAGTATGCACGAGGGGCAGGGTGAAAAAGGGCCCGCCGTCTTCCGGCCAGCACGTCAGCACCGGCAATTTCATCAAATCGGGCGGTTCGATGCTATGTTCAAGGATGGGGCCGCGCCTGACCGTACGCATGCGGGCGGCCGACAAGCGGCGCAGATCGCGGCGCGCCCGCCACAAACCCTTCAGGGAGGGCGGCATCAGATGGTGCCCGATGCGCGCCAATTGTTGACCCAGCTCGGCAGGCGGTGCCCCGCAGGCCATGGCCACGCGCCGGGGTGTGCCGAACAGATTGCTGACGACTCGAAAGGCGGAACCTTTGACCCGCTCGAACAACAACGCCGGTCCGCCGGCCGCGATGACCCGGTGTTGGATGACCGTGATCTCCTGGTTGGGATCGACTTCGGTGCGCACGCGCACCAATTCCCCGCGGCGCTCCAGATCCCGCAAAAAAGATCGCAAGTCCGCGTGCATCAAAGCATATCCTCCCAGGTCTCCGCCATGCGGCGGCCCAAGAGCGACAGCACCCGCTCCACAAACGCATCCATCAGGTCGTGCAGGCTGATCTGGTGTGGTGTTTTGCCCTTGAACATGAAAAAGGGGGGCGTAATGGGCATGATGATGGCGCCGGCCGCACTGACCCGAACCGCATTTTGCAGATCGATAGATGTTAAAGGCGCCTCGCGCACGCCCAAGATCAAGGGCCGCCGCTCCTTGAGATGGCAATGGGCGGCGCGCGTGATCAGGTTATCGGCCAATCCATTGGCAATGCGTCCCAGCGTATTGACCGAACACGGCAATATGACCATGCCGATCGTCTCGGTAGATCCGGATGCGGGCGGCGCGGTCAGGTCGTCTGCATCGTACACCCGGCCGGCGGTCTGCGCCAGGGCCTCGAAAGAACCGCATTCACGGGCAAAGACCTCCTTGGCCCAACGGCTGGCCATAAGGAGCGTGGGCCAGGGTGATTTGGCCAGCAGCAATTGGGCGGCATACGCGCCCGAGGCGCCGGTCATGGCCACAATAAGCGGCGGCTTGTTTGAGGCGGTCATAATCCTCCGGTTCCGTGAGCAGCTACTTCAGAATTTGCATATCATCTATGGCCCTGTCGAATGCTGGAAATATTGCGATCGGCATTGCACCGGCCAACGACGATTGATATCAGATTCACACAAACGGATAAAGAACGGATCGCATGGCCCTGAAATTCGGTGCGCAAGAATGGATTTGCAATCGCCGCCCGGCCAAGACCTCCATGACACTCTTTTTCTTGGAGCAGCATCTTGAATCACACCCCAAATAGGGTTACAACCTTTCAAACGCGGGTAAAAGACCCAGGCCCTCGGTTCCGCAAAAAATGATTCGCAGTTGCAGGCACACGGGCCCCCCGCGAAACTGCTCATCCGAAAAGCGATCCGATTTTCTTAAAGGAGACTATGATGACCAGAATCAAAACGGTGCTGTTGATGATAACTCTGATGTTCTGCGCGTGGCCGGTCCAGGCCGAAATCGATAGCAAGCTGTTTAAAGAGTTCAAGCTGGGCTATTCCCCTTTGGATATAGAGCTCTCATTGAGCGGTCAACGGGTCTTTGTTCTGGATGATCAGGGACATCTGCGGATTTACAACATGGCCGGTGATTTGACGGATACGATCACGGTGGGCAAGCATGTCGATAAAATCAAGGTCAGCTCGCGCGACGATTTGCTCTTTCTCAGCAGCCGCGACACCAAAACCCTGCAGATATTGAGTTTGACCTATACCCACAATATCGATATCTCCGGATCACCCTACCAGGGCCCTTCCAATGCACCGGTTGCCGTTGTGGTGTTCAGCGATTTCCAATGTCCCTATTGCGCAAAAATAAGGGCCATCATCGATCAGGTTCGCGGGCATTATGCAAAAGAGGTAAAATCGGTTTTCAAACATTTCCCGCTTCCCAGCCATAAATTCGCCCTGCATGCGGCCAAGGCGTCCATAGCGGCCGATGCTCAGGGAAAATTCTGGCAGTTTCACGATCAGCTGTTTGAAAACTACAGCCAGATCGATGAAAAAAAAATCGAGGAAATCCGAACGGCCCTCAATCTCGACAAAACCAAATTCGAAAAAGTGATGGAGGCGCCCCAGACACTTGAAAAGATCACCAAAGACAGGCAGGAGGGCGAGCAAGCCGAAGTGCGCGGAACGCCGACGGTTTTTGTCAACGGCCGCATGGTGCGTCCGGCCAATTACGAAAACATCAAGGAGGCGGTCGAGGCGGCGCTGAAAGGACTGAAGAAATAATCCCGGTCACATCAACAGCGGCGTAATGGCGCCCGCTACACCCGCCAGGGTGGCAATGGGGAAAAAGCGCTTCGGCACGGGGATAAAAGGCAGGTACATCATTACGAAAAGCACCGCGGTGGCTGCAAACGCGGCCAGCGCGAAAGGTCTGCTTTCACGGGTATAAAGCAGCAGCCCCAAAATCAAAAGAGCGGTCAGGTGCACGGCCGCCGCCACGGTCTGGGCGCCGGCTGCCCCCAATGCGGCGGGCAGACTGTGAATGCCGTTGCGGCGGTCGCTCTCCAGATCCAAAAGCGCGTAAATAATATCTGCCCCGCTGAGCCAGAAAAAAACAAAACTTGAAAACAGCAACACCTGGACGCTGAAGTAAGGTTGGCCCGCAGCGGCCACATAAGCGCCCAGAGGCGCCAAGGCCAGGCAGAGACCGATGCCGAAATGGCACAAAGCGGTGTAGCGCTTCAAAAAGGAATATCCCATCAAAGGAATCAAGGGCAGCGGTGAAAGCGCAAGGCACCACGCGCCCAGAAAAACACACGCCGACAGGTACAGCAGCAGTCCGCCCAGGGCGATGCCCAGCGCCAGCCGCACGCTCATCGCCCCCGACGGCAACTCGCGCCCGGCCGTGCGGGGATTTTGAGCGTCGATACGGCGGTCGAAAATGCGATTGAACGACATGCCGAAGGTGCGCGCCCCAATGGCGGCAAGAGCGATTGCCAGCAGGATTTCACTTTGCGGCAGTGTATATCCGGCGCCCATCCATGCGCCGGTGAGAAGCAGCGGCAGGCTGAAGGCGGTATGTTCGACCTTGATGAAACGCAGTATCTTTCTGACCATGCTGAGAATGACTCCGGAAATTCTGATGCTCAACATCACTGATGAGCTGGCATTTATTAGCGCACGTGCACGTTCACGAATTCTGCGCACAATTGGCCGAGCATCCATCACAATTCCGTCCAGATCACCGGCGTCGACCCGTGAGCTCGGCCCCTTCTCGCAGATCACCGGTTGAGGACTTTCCACAACTTCTGGGCAATCTTTTCGCTGACCGTGGTCAGATTTTCCAAAAGCGTGCGGCGGTCCAGCGGTTGGGCATTGTCGGTGATGCCTTTGATCAACGTACAAGGCACTTGATAGTATTCGGCCACGCGTGCCACGGCCGCGCCCTCCATGTCCACCACATCGCCCCACTGAGCAAAAGCGGCCCGTGTATGGGTATCGAACACCGGCCGGTCGCTGGTCACCAGGCGTGCCTCAGGCAATTCGAGGAATTCCATGGGAACACACGCAATCGGCTGCAGTCGTTTGCCGAACACCTCATGATCGCCTTCCATGGCAGCGCTGATCCGCACCATTTGCCCCACCGCCAGATCGGCGTCGTCGCGCAAGGCCCCGCAGGCGCCGGCATTGACCAGACGCACCGCTTTGTGAGTGAGGATGAGGGCCTGGCCGGCCGCTGCCGCCGCCACCTTGCCCATACCGCTGACCGTCACCCGCAAGCCGGCTTGCAAGCCGGTTTGATAAACGGCAAAGGGTCTTTTTGCAGTGAGCTGCGCCTGACTGGCCATCAAAAATGGTCGCGCTTCCTGCAATGTCGCGAAAATCACACCAATCACGCTAAAAGTCCTGCCTGCCGCGCACGGGTTTCCAAAACATCCACCGCCCGCCAGCCTTCAATCCCCAGATCCATGCTGAAATCATTGACAAAAGTGTCGATATGCGCCCGCAGGACATCGGCGGTCATTTCCTGGGCGTGCGACCGGATGTAAGGCAGGGCCGCATCCGGCTCACGGCGGGCCAGCAGGATGCTTTGACGGATATCCTCTTCCAATTGTTCGATCAGGGCTGATGGCAGCCGCCGGTGGGCGGCGATACATCCCAGGGGGATCGGCAGCCCGGTGAGTTCTTCCCACCAGGCACCCAGGTCGACCACGGCCTGAAAACCGGCCGACTCGAAAGTAAACCGGCTTTCGTGGATGATGACACCACAGTCGGCCCGGCCGTCGTTCAGAGCTGCAAAGATCTGGTCGTAGGGAATGAAGCGGACCTGGCGGGCTTGTGGCGCCCACAGGCGAAACAGCAGGTGGGCCGTGGTCCACTGTCCCGGCAACACCACCCGGCAGGCGGCCATGGCATTGCCGGGCAGCGCCCTTGCAGCAATGACCAGCGGGCCGCAGCCGTATCCCAGGGCGCCTCCGCTGGACATCAGATGATACCGATCGCGAAGCTTAAGCCATGCGTAGAAGGAAAGCTTGGTGACATCCAGCCGCTCCTCGAAAGCCATCCGGTTCAGGGTTTCCACATCATGCAGCGATACCTGCAGGCGGTGCCCCACGGGCCGTAGAGGTCCGTTGACCAGGGCGTTGAAAATGAAGGTATCATTGGGGCAGGGCGAAAAGCCCAGCGTGATGTCCACGCAAACTCCTTATTAACGGCCGATCGTTTTAACGACGATCGTTTTGAGCTTTGGCCGAGCGATATCCGTGCCCATAAACGAAATTGAATGAATGGACGGTTGATTCAGGACTTATAGAACTCCTGAATGGTCTCCACCACGTACGTCAGCTGATCTGCGCTCAGCTCCGGATAAATCGGCAATGCCAGAGTCTCCCGCGAGGCCCTTTCCGATGCGGGGAAATCACCTTCCTTGTAATTCAGGTAGGCGAAGCAGGCCTGCCGGTGCAGCGGAATCGGATAGTAAATTTCACAGCCGATGCCGTTTTCCACCAGGTGATCGCGCAATGCGTCACGCCCCTCGGGCACCCGGATAACAAATTGATTGTAGATGTGACGGCTTTGCACTTCGACAGGCAATTGGATCAGCTTGCTCAGACCGGCTTGCTCGAACAATTTGCGATAGGTGGCGGCATTGCTCCGCCGTGCGCCCGTCCAATCGTCCAAAAAAGCCAGTTTCACCGCCACTATGCCCGCCTGCAAGGCATCCAGCCGGAAATTGCCGCCGATGACGTGGTGGTGGTATTTGGGGGCCATGCCGTGCATGCGCAGCAAGCGCAGCTGCCGGTCCATCTCTTCCGATCGGGTGGTAACGAGCCCGCCGTCGCCGAAAGCGCCTAAATTCTTCGAAGGGAAAAAAGAGAAACAGCCGAAATCGCCCAGGCTGCCGGCGCGCCGGCCCTCGTATTCAGCGCCGATCGCCTGGGCGGCATCTTCCACGACCCGCAGATCATGTTGGCGGGCAATCCCCAGAATAGGGTTCATGTCGGCGCATTGGCCGTACAAGTGCACCGGAACCACGGCCTTGACGGTCGGCCGTTCGGAGGGACCCAGCGCATCCAGATAATCCCCCAGCCGGGTGGGGTCCAGATTATAGGTCAACGGGTCGATATCCACGAAAACCGGCCGCGCCCCCACGCGCGCAATGGCTCCGGCGGTGGCGAAAAAGGTGAACGGGGTGGTGATCACCCGATCTCCCGGCCCTATGCCGGCCGCCATCAGGGCCATGATCAACGCATCGGACCCGGATGATACGCCGACGGCATGGGGTGTCCGGCAATATCGGGCCATTTGGGCTTCCATCTGTTCAACCTGCGGTCCCAGAATGAACATCTGGCTTTCACAAATTTCATCTATACGGGCCCGCACTTCTTCCTTGATGGTCCGATACTGCGCCTTTAGATCCAGAAGAGGAACTTTCATAGGTTATTCCGATCCAATTGGTTGGTTTTCCATATGCGGTCAACGCGCCCCGATCCCTACCCTGATGGTGCCTGACATCGGCGCAGGGGTCGCTGGCGGAATCGAATCCTCTTGCAGGGGATGCCCTAAGCTCATTTCTACCAGTGACGCCCATGAATCCCAAAATGCCAAGGCCCTATTTTTTCCATCCCGCGCCATTGCCTTTGCGGCCCTTGCGGCCGTTTTCCGGCGCCGCTTTGATTTCTCCGCAACGGGTTTCCACCGCGGGGTAGCCGAGCAAAGCGTTGACTTCGCGGCTCATGGCGTCACCGGGTTGAAGGCGCAACTCATCGGACATGGCAACGATCGTCTCCACATCGCCTTCCGTCCGCAGATGCAGCCACCCGGAACAGTCTCCGGGATAGCGTCGCACGATGTCGCGCAACTGCGCCAAGATGGGCCGGTCCACGCGCGCTGCGTCGATCGTGAAATGAACTTCCGCCGTCCATAAGTTTTCCGCCTCTTCCATGTCGATGATGGTGTCGGCCAGCAGTTTGGCGCCTTTTTCTTCTTTTTGCAGTTTTCCCTGAACAAATATGGGCCGATCATCGGTCAGCAGCAGTTGACAAGCGGTATACACCGAAGGAAAGATGACCACCTCTATACTGCCCTCTATATCTTCCAACTGGATGAAGGCCATCAGTTCTTCCTTTTTGGTGCGGATCACTTTGCGACCGGCGACCATGCCGCCCAGGCGCACGATCTTTCCGTCAGGGCAGTCTTCGGCGCTGCCGCTGGTGATACTGCCGAACTTGGCCATCGTTTTCAAGTGCGGGTCCAATGGGTGACCGGAGATATAAAAACCCAGGGCCTCTTTTTCGCGCATCAAGCGCTCGCGTTCCCCCCATTCGGAAAGATCCGGCAGTGGGGGCGGCGTCATCGACAGGGTGCAGTCCTGGCCGTCGTCAAAAAGGCCCATCTGCGGATCGCAGCGTTCTTTCTGCACTTTTTGGCCGTATTCCAAAGCCTCTTCGAGCACCGCCATCATGCGGGCCCGATTGCCGCCAAGCGAATCGAAGGCACCGCAGGCAATCAGGCCTTCCACGACTCTTTTGTTGACCCTGCGCAGATCGACCCGTTCGCAGAAGTTGAAAAGAGAAGTATAATCGCCGTTGGCCCGGCGCTCCTCGATGATGGCTTCGACGGCACCCTCGCCCACGTTCTTGACGGCCACCAGCCCGAAGCGGATTTTGCCGTCGGACACGCTGAATGTGGTGTCGCCGCTGTTGACGTCCGGCGGCAGTACATCGATTTGATGGGTGCGGCATTCGTGAATGTATTTGACCACCCCGTCAATGGAGTGCATTTCACTGGTCAGCAGCGCCGCGATAAATTCCACGGGGAAGTGCGCTTTGAGATAGGCGGTCTGATAAGCGATCAAGGCATATGCGGCGCTGTGGGATTTGTTGAAGCCATAGCCGCCGAATTTTTCCATCAGGTCGAACAGGGCAATGGCTTTCTTCTCGTCATGCGCGTTGGCCACCGTGCCCTTGACAAAGCGCTCGCGGTGCTCGGCCATCATAGCAGCGTTCTTCTTACCCATGGCCTTGCGCAGCCCATCGGCTTCACCCATCGTATAGCTGGCCAGTGCGCCGGCGATTTTCATCACCTGTTCCTGGTAGACAATCACCCCGTAGGTCTCTTTGAGGATCGGCGCAAGTTCCGGCAGCATGTATTCGACCACTTTGCGGCCGTGCTTGCGCTCGACAAAATCATCCACCATGCCGCTGTCCAGCGGACCGGGGCGGTAAAGCGCCACCAGCGCGGTCACATCGTCGAAGGATTCAGGTTTCAAGCGCACCAGCAGATCCTTCATCCCCGAACTTTCCAGTTGAAAAACACCTGTGGTATCGCCGGCGTCCAACAGGGCATAAGTGGCTGCATCATCAAGCTCGAGATTGGAAATATCGGGCGGTGTTTTGCCTTGCTGGCTGATCAGTGCCAGGGTGTTGTCAATGACGGTCAGGTTGCGCAAACCGAGAAAATCGAATTTCACCAGTCCGATCTGTTCGACCAGCTTCATGTCGAACTGCGTTACAACTTCACCCTTTTTCCCTTTATACAAAGGCAGGTAATTGACCAGCGGTTTGTCGCCGATCACAACGCCGGCCGCATGTGTGGAGGCGTGCCGCGGCAATCCTTCCAAGGTGCGGCAGATGTCGATCAGTTCGGCCACCTCGGAGCGGCCGGCCTGCAGTTCGCGCAGTTGCGGCTCCTGTTCGAGGGCCTGATCCAGCGAGATGTTGAGCACATCCGGCACCAACTTGGCAATCGCGTCCACCTCGTTGAGGGGAATTCCCAGAGCCCGTCCGACGTCGCGGATCACCGCGCGGGTCTTGAGCTTTCCAAAGGTGATGATCTGGGCCACGTAGTCCCAGCCGCCGTAACGCTCGACCACATACTTGAAGACCGTTTCACGGCCGTTGATGCAAAAATCCACGTCGATATCCGGCATGCTGATGCGGTCGGGATTCAAAAACCGTTCGAACAGCAGGCCGTGCACCAGGGGGTCCAGATCGGTGATCCCCAAAGCGTAGGCCACGAGACTCCCGGCCGCAGATCCGCGTCCCGGCCCCACGGGAATCTTGTTTTGCTTGGCGAAATTGATGAAATCGGCCACGATCAGAAAATAGCCGGGAAATCCCATTTTGTTGATGACGCCGATCTCGTACTCCAAACGCCGGCGATAGGTCTGTTCGTCCGCGTGCGGATTCCGCGTGCTGATCAGCGCCCATACCCGCTCAAAACCTTCGCGGGCCTTACGCGCAAAAAGTTCTTCGGCGCTCAACCCGGAGGGATCTTTGAAGAAAGGGAAATGGTAACTGTCGAAGTCGAAGGACACATGACAGCGGTTGGCGATTGCGACGGAATTTTCGATGGCGCCCGGGAAATCGCTGAAATAGGAGGTCATCTCTTCTTTGGACTTGAAGTACAGCTGATCCGTACGGAAACGAAAGCGATCCTGGTCGTTGATCGTTTTGCCGGTCTGTACGCACAGCAGCACATCGTGGGCGCGCACATCGGTCTTATTCAAGTAGTGGCAATCGTTGCTGGCCACCAGGGGAATCCCCAGCTTTACGCTCATCTCGCGCAAGGCCGCATTGACCACGTCCTGGACATCGATGCCGTTGTTCTGCACTTCCAGAAAAAAATTATTTTCACCGAAAAGCCCCTGATAAAAACGCGCCGTTTCCTCGGCCCGGTCCAGCTGCCCCTCCTTGATCAGTTGCGGGATTTCGCCATGCAGACAGGCCGACAAGCCGATCAGTCCGTTGCAGTGCTCGCGCAGGACCTGCTTGTCGATCCGCGGGCGATAATAGAAACCTTCGGTCTGGGCCATGGTGCTCAAACGGCACAGATTGCGGTAGCCCTCCTGGTTTTCAGCCAGCAGAACCAAATGCGTGAGCCCCTTGGCATCCAGCGGGGTTTTGTCGGAAAGGCTCCGCGGAGCAATGTAACATTCGCAGCCGATCACCGGCTTGATGCCGGCCTTGAGGGCTTTCTGGTAAAATTCCATTACATTGAACATGGTGCCGTGGTCGGTCACGGCCACGCTGTGCATGCCGAACTCTTTGGCGCGCTGAAACAAGGCGTCCAGCCGGATGGCGCCGTCCAGCAGGCTGTACATGGTATGCACATGGAGATGTACGAAGTCGGGGGGAGGTTGGGTCATTGCTTCCTTTTCAGTTTGCTCCTTGGTACGCCGGACGTTTGCCAACCTGCCCGGGGCGGTTGGCCCCGGGGCGGCCTGCCATGTGGAGTTGATCCAGGTCCGCAAATTCGCCGTCTGCCCTTAGGCCTGAGCCCAAGCGGACAGGTGCACGTGCAGCCGGAAAACAGGCCAACGAAAACGATGCAACGGCGAACGGGCCGGCGCTCTATTGATCCACCCGGTAGTTGGGAGCTTCCTTGGTGATAATGACGTCGTGCACATGACTTTCCCGCAGGCCGGCCGCAGTGATCCTCATGAAACGCGCTTTGTCGCGCAACTCGTCGATGGTGCGGCAGCCCACATAACCCATTCCAGCTTTCAATCCGCCGACCAACTGATGGATATTGCCGGCCAGCGACCCGCGATAAGGCACCCGTCCCACAATGCCCTCAGGCACCAGTTTGTCGTCTTCGGCCTGTTCGGTTTGATAATAGCGGTCCTTGCTGCCTTTTTTCATGGCCTCGATGGACCCCATCCCGCGGTAGACTTTATAGCTGCGGCCTTGATACAAAACGGTCTCCCCGGGACTTTCGTCCGTGCCTGCGAAAAGACCGCCGATCATAACGCAGTGGGCGCCCGCGCCGATGCCCTTGGTCACATCCCCCGAGAACTTGATGCCGCCGTCGGCGATCAAGGGCACGCCGGTTTTGTTGGACACGGGTTTGCAGTTCATGATGGCCGTGATCTGCGGCACGCCGACACCAGCCACAATGCGGGTGGTGCATATCGATCCGGGGCCGATACCGATCTTGACCGCATCCACGCCCGCTTCGATCAATTCTTCAGCGCCTTTGGCGGTGGCTACATTGCCGGCAATCACTTCGATGTTTTTGAAGGTGCTTTTCAGCTCGCGCACGGTTTGGAGCACATTTTCGGAATGGCCGTGGGAAGTATCGATGGCGATCACATCCGCACCGGCGCTGAGCAGGGCCTGGGTGCGCTCCAAACGATCCGGCCCCACCCCGATGGCGGCGCCCACGCGCAGGCGGCCCATTGTATCCTTGCAGGCATTGGGATATTTTTTTATCTTCTCAATGTCTTTTATGGTGATCATGCCTTTGAGCCGCCCCCTGGCATCGACCACCAGCAACTTCTCGATGCGATGCGCATGCAGCAGTTTTTTTGATTCTTCCAAACTGATGCCTTCGGAAACGGTGACCAGGTTTTCTTTGGTCATCACTTCGGAGATCTTCTTGTGCATGTCGGTTTCAAATCGCAAATCCCGGTTGGTGACGATCCCGACCAGTTGATCGGCTTTTACCACAGGAACGCCCGAAATACGGTATTTGGCCATCAGTTCCAAAACCTGATGGACTTGCTGATCGGGATGGATTGTCACCGGATCGATGATCATGCCGCTTTCCGATTTTTTGACCTGATCGATTTCTACAGCCTGCATCTCGATGCTCATGTTGCGGTGCACGAAACCGATACCGCCCTCACGCGCCATGGTGATGGCGGTTTGCGACTCGGTGACCGTATCCATGGCGGCGCTGACAATGGGGATGTTCAACCGGAGATTGCGGGTCAATTGGGTGGTAATGTCCACGTCTTTGGGGAGCACATCGGAATAGTTGGGTATCAAGAGGACATCATCAAATGAAAAGCCTTCCTCGGGTGGGATTTTGCTCATCATAACCTCCAGGGAGCGCTTGCACGACGCTGGTGAATTTTATTTAAATTCAATTATATACCATTTGTTGGGTAATAAAATAGGCCACAATACCATATATTGTTTTGGCCGATCAACCTTTCCTTTGCCCCAATATCGGTCGGTTTCGATGTGCTAAAATGGTCGTTTTCAGGCTTTCCACGTGCAACCCGTCTTTAAACGATGCGTTTGTTTTGATATGGGACCTTTCCATCCTTGACTTTGGTTCAGGCCGATAATAAGAATTTTTCCTTTGCATCAGACACTCGGCCCTTACAATGGATTCAAAAACGTGCTACTTGAAATCAATCCCGTCAATCCTCCCCAACGAAAAATCGAGCAGGTGGTCAATGTGCTCCGCAACGGGGGCGTGATCGCCTATCCGACCGATACCATCTACGGCATCGGCTGCGATATCATGAACAAGAAAGCCATTGAACGGGTTTACCAAATCAAAAGATGGCCTAAGAGCAAACCCTTCAGCTTTATCTGCTCGGACCTGAAGAATATCAGTCAATATGCCAAAGTCTCCAACTATGCGTACAAGACCATGCGCCGTCTTCTTCCGGGACCCTACACGTTCATTCTGGAGGGATCCAATCAAGTTCCCAAAATGATGTTGACCAAACGCAAAACGGCCGGCATCCGCGTCCCCGATCATCCCATCTGCCTGGCCTTGATCAGGGCGCTGGGCAATCCCATTCTCTCCACAAGCGCATCTACTCCGGAGGGCGAAATGTTTGTCGAACCCTGGCAGATAGAAGACCGTTTTGGCAAGCTGCTCGATGTGATTATCGACGGCGGTCCTGTTCCCGGCGTGCCGTCCAGCGTCATATCGTTGATCGGAGACGAGCCTGAAGTGATTCGCGAAGCACTTGGGGATGTCTCTTCTTTTCGCTGATTTATCCGGCATGGATTCGATAAATGGTCACCATCACCGTCAGGTAGGCGCGCGATCGACGAATCACATGCGCGCCTGCGGCGCCATGCGGTTGCCCGCCGCGCTTCGCATCCAGATCTGCAGAGCCGATTCCATCAGGTACCGAATAAGCGAAGAACGCTCTTTTTCGGGATACACCGTTTCAACCGTGCCTTTGATGCCGCCCAATTCACCAGCCCATTGCACGGCATCCTGAAAATTGCCCAGGCGATCCACCAGCCCGAGGGTTTTGGCATCTTCACCCGTAAAGATACGGCCATCGGCAATCGCTTGCACCTGAGCCGCTTCAATGCGCCGGCCTTCGGCGATGTCCGTCACGAACTGGCGATGAATGGTTTGGGTCACTCCCTCCAACAATCGCTTTTCTTCCGGCGACATCGGGCGCAGGGGTGAGCCGATATCCTTGAATTCGCCGCTTTTGACCACCACGGGAGTCAAACCGATTTTCTCCATCAATGCTTCGAAATTGGTATATCCCATGATAACGCCGATACTGCCGGTAATGGTGCCGGGATTGGCAACAATGCCGTCGCTGGCGGCTGCCACATAGTATCCGCCGGAAGCCGCGACAGCCCCCATTGAAACGACCACTTTCTTTGTGGCTGTGGTTTTGCGGATTTCCCGATAAATCTCCTGGGCGGGCCCCACGCCGCCGCCGGGAGAGTCGATACGCAGCACGATGGCTTTGACGCTTTCCTCTTCGCGAAAGGATTTGATCTGCTCAACCAGCCGGGTGCTGTCGATAATGGGACCGACGATTTCAACGATGCCCACCTTGTCACCGTCGAAAGCCGCATGCCTGCCAACGGCCGCCATGACCATGAGAGATAAAAAAATCATTCCCACGGTGCCCAGGCCGGCCAACATCAAGATAGAGAAAAGATAGGGATGCCTGCGGGAAAACATGTATTCTCCTTAGTTGAAAGCACTGCCGCCCGATCGGAAAGGTTGTAGTTTTCCTAACAGCGTCTTTAAAAGAAAACGGCCGGCAGAAGCAAAATCCTCCGCCGGCCGTGAATTCATTTAAGGTTGCCGATTTACTCTTCGTTGAGCTTTTCCTGAAGATTCTCGCGCAGCAGTTCGCCGAATGAAGATGTTGCCGGTCCGATGTTGTTGACGTAATCGCTGATCAGTTCATGTTCGCTTTCTTCCAGCCGTTTGATGGACAAGCCGATGCGCCGTTCCTCGCTGTTGATATTCATCACGCGCGCCTTGAGTACGTCACCGACATGGAACATGCCCACCGGCGTCTTGATCTTTTCCTTGCTGATCTCCGACACATGCACCAAGCCTTCGATGCCTTCTTCCAGCTCCACGAACACGCCGAAATCGGTCACATTGGTTACGGTGCCGGTGATCTCCTTGCCCACATCATAGCGCTGGCCCACAGTTTCCCATGGATCGGACTGCAGCTGTTTGACCCCCAGCGAGAACCGCTCGTTGTCCTTGTCGATCTCCAGGACGATGGCTTGCACGGTATCGCCCTTTTTGTAAATCTCGGAGGGATGTTTGATGCGTTTGGTCCACGACAGATCGGAAATATGCACCAGGCCGTCGATGCCCTCGTCGATACCGATAAACAAACCGAAATCGGTGATGTTCTTGATCTTGCCCTCGATGGTGGTGCCCACCGGGTATTTGTCGCTGATCACATCCCACGGGTTGGGGATGGCCTGTTTCATGCCCAGCGAAATGCGCCGGTTTTCCGGTTTGATATCCAATACGACCGCTTCGACTTCTTCTCCTACAGAGACGACTTTGTTGGGATGCCGTACCTTGCGGGTCCAGGACATCTCGGAGACGTGAATCAAGCCTTCGATGCCTTCTTCCAATTCCACAAAGGCGCCGTAATCGGTCAGGCTCACAACCCGGCCGGATACGCGCGACCCGATCGCATACTTTTCAGCCGCCATGCTCCAAGGATCGGGCGCCAGCTGCTTCATGCCCAGGGATACGCGTTCTCTTTCCAGGTCCAGATTAAGGATTTTGACCGTGATTTCATCCCCGACAGAGAAGAGTTCCGAAGGATGCTTGACGCGGCCCCAGGAGATGTCGGTGATATGCAGCAGACCGTCCACACCGCCCAAGTCGACGAACACGCCGTATTCGGTGATGTTCTTGACGATGCCCTTGACCACCTTGCCTTCATGGATGGAAGAAAGCGTGGTGCTGCGCTTGGATTCCCGCTCGCCTTCAAGAATAACGCGGCGGGAGAGCACGATATTGCTGCGTTTGCGGTTGAATTTGAGGATTTTGAACTTGTATTTCTTGCCGACCATTTCATCGAGATTGCGCACGGGGCGCAGATCGGCTTGAGATCCGGGCAGAAATGCGTTGACGCCGATATCGACGGAGAAGCCTCCCTTGACGCGGCTGGCGATAATACCTTCGATCGGTTCATCGGCCTCATACGCTTTCTTGATCTCTTCCCAGACCTTGACTTTTTCGGCCTTTTCCTTGGACAGGACGACCACTTCATTTTCATCGTCCCACCATTCCACCATCACTTCAACTTTATCTCCGGGTTGAGCTTTGATCTGGCCCTTTTCATCCATGAATTCGTTGATGCGAATCTGACCTTCGGACTTATATCCGATATCTACGAGCACATGATCCTTATCAACAGAGATGATGCGGCCGGTAACCACTTCACCTTCGGCAAAGCGCTTGAAACTTTCCTCGTAAAGATCCATGAGGTCGTCCATGGACCCCTCGGTCGATGGGGAAGTCTCAGCGGCATCCGGGCTGCCGGCGGATTTCTCTTCGGCGTCTGATGCAGAAGTATTTTGGTGTGTTGTTGGATGTTCGTTTTCAGCAATAGTATTCATGTGATTAAAAGTTCCCCCTAGGCCAGATTTCGCACCGTAGCACCGGTTGCGTAATTCGGGCACTATACCCAAGAGGATACCCGAATGCAACGAAAATTTAGATGCGCGCAACGTGGTTCAACATGCACTCCACAACCTGCTCCAGGGAAAGGGTGGTCGAATCAATCCGAACGGCATCCGCAGCCGGCTCAAGCGGGGCGACCGAACGGGTGCTGTCGTTCCGGTCGCGTTGGATCATATCTTTTTCGATCGACTCAAGGTTGGGCGCATCTTTGCCCTGCACTTTCAACTCTTCGTAACGGCGCTGAGCCCTCAGGTGCGGGTCGGCATCCAGAAAAAACTTGGCTTCAGCGTGGGGAAAAACCACCGTTCCCATGTCGCGGCCTTCGGCCACGACCCCTTTTTGATTGGCCAGGGACCTTTGCAGGGAGAGCAAAAAGGTCCTCACCACAGGTTTTGCCGATACCGCCGAAGCCAGCATGGAGATGTGCGGGGCGCGAATCTCGGCCGTAATGTCCCTGCCGTTCAGAATCACACGCAAACCGGCCTGCGAGGACTGCAGATCAATGGATATGCGCCGGCAAAGCGCATCCAATCCTTTCTCATCGTCCGCGGCAATACCCTCGGCATGGGCGGCCACGGCCACCGCACGATACAGCGCCCCCGTGTCGATGTAGCGATAGCCCAGCTTCTGCGCCAGCAGCTTGCTGGCCGAGGTTTTCCCCGCTCCGGAGGGACCGTCGATGGTGATGATCAGCCGTTTTGAAGATTGTCCATGCACGGATGCCATCCAGTGAAAGAGTTCGCCGCTTGACTTTGATCTTTAGTTTGTTGAAATCGTAAAAAATCAACCCGCCGTTTTCCGCCGTTCCGGCGCAGAGGATGATCCAGAGTTCAAATATCCATGGATGCTCTCGAAAGCCCATGACGGGTCCGGCATGACCAGGGGAGGATTTTTACGAAGCCATCACTCTTAAACTTTACAATTCCGCACTTAACACTTTATCCAGGGCTTGCAGAAAGCGCCGGTTCTCTTCGGGCATCCCCACGCTGACCCGGATGAAATTGGGATAACCATACGCTCCCATGGACCGCACGATGACGCCGTAGCGCAGCAATGCGTCAAAAACATCCGCAGCCTGCCGCCCCACATCCACGAGAAAAAAATTGGCTTGGGTGGGGAAATAACGCAATCCCCGCCTGGTCAACTCCGCATAAAGAAAATCGAGTCCCTGGTGCACGGTGGCCAGGGTCCTGCCAAGGAAATCGGTGTCGTCCAGCGCAGCCGTGGCGGCCACTTGGGCCAGGGTATTGACATTGAAGGGCATGCGCACGCGGTGGAGCAATTCGGCCAGATATCCGGGCATGATGCCATAACCGACCCGCAGGCCGGCCAGACCATAAGCTTTGCTGAATGTGCGCAAAGTAACCACATTCGCGTGGGAGGCCAGCAATACAATCCCCGAGACGCATTCCTCATCGCGCACGAATTCGAAGTAGGCCTCATCCAAAACCACCGCCACATGCGCCGGCAAGCCCGCCAGGAAATCTTCCAGGTCCTTGCGGCGGACCGCGGAACCGGTAGGATTGTTGGGATTGCAGATGAAGATCAGGCGGGTTCTCGGCCCGACGGCCGCGGCCACTTTTTCCAGATCGATGTGGGTCGCTTTGAGCGGCACTTTGATCGGGACAGCGCCGGCACTCTGCGCCACAATGGTATACATGAGGAAGGACGGGTCCGGAACGAGAACCTCATCGCCGGGCTGCAAAAGCACGCGCGCCAGCATACCCAGCAGATCATCCGATCCGTTGCCCAAGACGATCTGTTCCGGCGCGACCTTTAGATGCCGCGCCAGCCGCTGCGTCAGTTCGAAGGCGGCACCATCCGGGTAGCGGTGAAGTTTGAGGAAGGCCTGGCCGAGGGCGGCCATCGCCGCCGGAGGCGGTCCCAGCGGATTTTCATTCGAGGCAAGTTTGATCGAATCGGTGATACCGTATTCACGTTCCAGTTCTTCGATCGGTTTGCCCGGTACATAGGGAGCAATGGTCTGAATATATTCGGGAATTTTTAATGGCATAAACCCAGGACACAATCTAGTTCGGCAGTTTTTGCACCGCTTCGATTCCGGCCTCCATGGCTTGTAAATTCAAGGGGATCAGTTTGGGCCTTTTTTCAAACTCCGTTTCGATGCAATGTCTCAATGTCTCGAGGGATACCAACTTTGAACGGGCCACAAAGGCGGACAGGGCAACGATATTGGCGGCCTTGCCATTGCCTATGCCGACGGCGATCTCACCGGCCGGCAGCCTCACTTCATCTACATCGTCGCGGCCGGAGCCTTCCGGGATCAGTGAGACATTGGTCAAAATGACACCGCCCGGTTTAATGAGCCGGGCAAACTTATCCAGGGAGGGCCGGTTCATCGCCACCAGATGCATCGGGTTTTTGATGATCGGCGACCCAATCGGACGATCGCTGATCACCACCAGGCAGTAGGCCGTACCCCCGCGCATTTCGGGCCCGTAAGACGGAATCCAGGCAACTTCGTTTCCCTCTTCCATGGCCGCGTGGGCCAAAATTTTGCCGCTGAGCAGGATGCCCTGACCGCCAAATCCGGCAAACATCACTTCACTTTGCATGATAGCTCCTTACTGTTCCGAGGCATGCGGCTTGAATCGTTGTTCCCTATCACGATCAATTCGGCACGCAAGCGGCCTCCACCGGGATTGTTTTATCAACCTCGGGCTTTTTGACATCCCCCAGCGGATAGTAGGGCAACAGAACATCTTTTGCCCATTGAATGGCTTCCTGCGGCGTCATGCCCCAATTGGTGGGACAGGTGCTGACCACCTCCACCAAGGAAAAGCAGCGCTTCTCCAGTTGGTAGGCAAAGGCCTGCCGGATCGCGCGTTTGGCCTTCTGAACGTATTTCGGGGTGATGACGGTCTGGCGCGTGATATAAGCCGGCGTCACCAGAGCGCCGAGCAGTTCCGCCATCCGAATGGGCATGCCGACCTCCTCGGTGTTGCGCCCGAAGGGGGTGGTGGTGGTGCGCTGTTTGGGCATGGAGGTGGGCGCCATCTGCCCGCCGGTCATGCCGTAAACGGCATTGTTGACGAAAATCGTCGTAAATTTTTCACCCCGATTGGCCGCATGAATGATTTCACCCATGCCGATGCTGGCAAGGTCGCCGTCTCCCTGGTAAGTAAACACAACCAAGTCCGGCCGGACGCGCTTGATCCCCGTGGCCATTGCGGGGGCACGGCCATGGGCCGCTTCCTGAAAATCGCAATCGATATAATTGTACGCCAGAACGGCACAACCCACCGGGGCGATCCCCACGGTCCGGCCGCGGATGCCCAGTTCGTCAATGGTTTCCGCCACCAGCCGGTGAATGATGCCATGGGTGCATCCCGGGCAATAATGGGTCTGCTGGTCGAACATGCACTGGGGTCTTTGGAAGGTCTTCGCCATGCTCTTGCTCCTTCAGGCCGGCCCCTCTTCGCCAGGGACCGCGTGCGTTGCATCCACTCACATCACAACGACGACAGGGTTGTTTGCACCAGGTCCACTAACTCCTCGGGCGTGGGCACATCACCGCCGCATTTTCCGTACCACGTCACCGGCCGGGTCCCGCGTACGCTGCGCTCCACATCTTCCACCATCTGTCCCATGCTCATCTCGATGCACAGAACGGCGCGGCAGCTTTCTTTCCGGGCGGCCTGCAGCACGGCCGACTCTGGATAGGGAAAAAGAGTTTGCGGCCTGATCAGCCCCACCTCGATGCCTTGTTCCCTAAGCATGGAAATGGCGGTTTTGCACACGCGGCTCATGGTGCCGTAGGATACCATCAAAATGCTGTAATCGCCGTCCGTGTGGTAAGCCTCATAACGCACATCTTCTTTTTTCATGCGTTCGTATTTGGCGCGCAGGATCAAATTGTTGTTGTTCAGCAACTCGGGATCCAGGTACAGTGATCGAACCAAGTTGCGGGTGCCGCTCTTGCGCTGGTCCATGCCGTTGGTGGCCCAACCATCCTTGTTGCTGGGTTCGCTTTTCAGGTGATCGGGGAATTCGACCGGCTCCATCATCTGCCCGATCAGTCCATCTCCCAGAATCATCACCGGATTGCGGTATTTTTCCGCCAGCGCGAAGGCGCTCATGACCATCTCGGCGGCTTCCTGCACACTGGCCGGGGCCATGACCAACATGCGGCAGTCGCCGTGCCCTATTCCCTTGGTGGCCTGCAGGTAATCGGCCTGTGAAGGTAAAATGCCGCCCAATCCGGGGCCGCCGCGCATGATGTTGACAAAAACGGCCGGCAATTGCGCGCCGCACATATAGCTGATGCCTTCGCTCATCAGGCTGATGCCCGGGCTGGAAGAGGTGGTAAAGACGCGCGCACCCGCGCCCGCCGCCCCGAAAACCATGTACGAAACCGCCACTTCGCTCTCGCCCTGCAAAAAAACACCGTTGACCTCAGGCATGCGCCAGGAAAGGTATTCGGCCACTTCGGATTGCGGCGTGATTGGATAAGCAAAGTAGTTGAGGCATCCGGCCCGAATTGCGGCCTCGGCAATGGCTTCATTGCCTTTCATCAGAACTTTGGACATCTTTTCGCTCCCTTGGGGTCACCGCGCGACGTCCGCCGGACAGAGGCGCATGTTGAGTCAATCAGACGTTGCCGTTGGATGGTCCTTTTCAATTGCCGTGGGTATTGTATATACCCCTCAATGGCATCATTTTGCACGATCGTTTTCTGCGGCGCACTGACATGGGTCCGCAATTTCGGTGATCGTGATGGCCGCATCGGGACACATGGTGCAGCAGACGGCACATAGCACGCATAATTCCGGCCTGCCCTGGTAGGCTGGAAAATAGCCTGAATTGTTCAGTTGGGCCGAAATCGCCAGCACTTTCTTGGGGCACACCATCACACACAAGCCGCATCCTTTGCATCGATCTGCATCAATTTGATAGCAATGGGGCATGCCTTGTTTCTCCTTATTCGACCGGATGCAGCGCCGCCGGTTTGCGCCAGGGCGGCACCAGCTGCCTCCGGATGGTTAACAGCGGACAGGTAATGGGTAAAGATGCGGCCTGGTGCGCCAACGACTCCGCCACGGTCATGCATACCAAAGGCAGGCCGCTGGTTTCAGCCAGAGCGCGCATCAACAGATAGCCTTGATGGATGTGATCGGCCGTGCTCTCGTCCATCATATGGGCATTGCCGATCCATCCGGTCACCTTGAGGCGCGAGGCCGCTTCAATCGATCTGCACATGGAAAGGCATTGCTCTACATCAGCCGTGTTGGGGCGGAAAGGGTTGACCACTTGCAGCATCTGCAAGGATGGATCAGCGGCCGCAAATGCATCCCCCAGAGACGCCAGCACCGTGGCACCGACGGCATCGCCACCCGCATCGAGAAGGGCCAATTCCCCGGGTTGCCGAATCAGACCGGCCACCTGGGGCGCCAGAATCGGCAAGTCGGCCTGCAACCAATCTTCCGGCGGCAGGATGACATCAACTCCCAAGGCGCCGAGTGCGCGACGCGCCTCGCGGGTACGGAAATAGGGATTGACCAGATCGAGATCGGCCACACGCACCCGGCTGCCCTTAAGGCGCTGATCCGCAGCCAGATTGATGGTGACTTCTGTTTTGCCGCTGCCGTAGTTGCCGACAATGATGACCACTCCGCGCAAGCGGATTTCTGCAGGCATTCTCGAATTCCCCCCGCATCCGCCCGGGCGCTTCAATGGCCGTACCCATCGGCGTCTGCTCGGGCCCCTGACGAATCTTTTTATGTATTGGGTTCGCCAAAGTGTGTCAAGCTGTTTCAGCGCCAAAAAGGACGATGGTTGGGGTTTACTTTCGCAAGGCGTTCAACTATTCTGGAGCGAATTTTCGCCAGTGCTTTCATAAAATGACGGGAACACGCATGAACGCCGTAACCTTGGGTCTCGAACAACTGGTGATCTCTCCGCCGGCGCATCTTCGCGGCCGGCGGATAGGTCTGTTGTGCAATTCGGCTTCCTTGGACAAACACCTGAATCATGCCCGGCAATTGCTGGCCGGCTGTTTCGGCGCGAAATTGACCAGTTTGTTTTCTCCCCAGCACGGCCTGTTTGCTGAAAAGCAGGACAACATGATCGAATCGGGCAACCGCCGCGACCCGCTGCTCCAGATCCCGGTATTCAGTTTGTACAGCCGGACGCGCAGGCCGACCCGCGACATGTTCGAACCCATCGATATCTTGATGGTGGATCTTCAAGATGTGGGAACACGTGTATATACATTTGTTTATACACTTTCGTACTGCATGGAAGCGGCCAAAAGCCTGGGCAAGAAAATCATTGTGCTGGACCGTCCCAACCCCATCGGCGGCACCTTGGTGGAAGGCAACTGCCTGGATGCGGCATGGAGCTCATTTGTAGGGCGCTATCCGCTTCCCATGCGCCATGGCATGACCATCGGCGAATTGGCCTTGATGTTCAACACGGAATTTGGCATCGGCTGCGATCTGGAAGTGATCCCGATGGGCGGCTGGCGGCGGGATATGCAGTTCCACCAGACCGGCTTGCCGTGGGTCGCCCCCTCCCCCAACCTGCCCGCGCCTGTCTCGGCCCTGGTATATCCCGGGCAAGTGATCTGGGAAGGCACCAATGTTTCCGAGGGCCGCGGCACCACGCAACCATTTGAATTGTTCGGCGCACCCTTCATCGATCCGGATAGAATTCTGAAGGTTCTGGGAGGTCGCCATCTGCCTGGCGCGACATTGCGCCCCATGGAGTTCGAGCCGACCTTCAACAAATGGCAGGGTCAGGTCTGCCGGGGTTTTCAACTCCATGTGACCGATCCTGAACAGTTTCGCCCCTACCACGCCAGCCTCTGCCTGCTCCGAACCATCCTGGGCTGCCACGGGGACTCCTTTCAGTGGAAACAACCGCCGTATGAATACGAATACGAGCGCCTGCCCATCGATCTTATCCTGGGCGACCAGCAGATCCGCTTGCGCCTGGAAGCATCGGAACCGCTTGACGCCATCGAGGCCTCCTGGCAGGAGAACCTCGCTGCCTATGACGACATGCGGCGGAGATACTACCTATATAAATAGCCCTTGGGTCGAGTCGCTGCATGGTCGATGGTCGATAGTTGAACCAGACCGTGACGCGGATCAGATTTCGAAGCATCAATGATTTTACCAAACAGAGGTTCTGCTTTGATTCCTAAAGATCATCCTCACTGGAAACGCATGCGGTTCAAAGAAAATAAGGTGTGGATGGCAGTGGATGCCGGCCAAAGACCCTTGCTTGAAAATGGAAAGGCGCTGATTAAGTACCAGTTGGACCAGCCCCACGAATACTGGATCGCACCTTCTAAAATCCTGCCTTTGGATGCGGACGGCGCACCGCCCTCCCCAAAATCGCCGCGGGCCCCAAGAAACTCAGCCCCGCAGCAGCCTGTCATGGATATCGAAGCCGTTTCGCCCGAGGCATGCGCAAACGCCATCTGCGTTTACACCGATGGCGCCTGTTCCGGCAACCCCGGACCGGCCGGCATCGGCATTGTGCTGCGCTACCGGGGAAAATCCAAGGAAATATCGCGCTATCTGGGGCAGGCCACCAACAATATCGCGGAACTGGAAGCCATCCGGATCGGCTTGCTGGCGGTTAAAAATCGCGACCTGCCTGTCCTGCTTTTTACCGACAGCAGCTATGCCATAGGTTTGTTGACCCGAGGCTGGAAGGCAAGGCTGAACACGGCTCTGGTTGAAGAGATCAGAAGGCTCGCCGGGGCCTTCAAACAATTGCGCTTTATCAAGGTAAAAGGGCATGCCGGACACCCGGACAATGAACGCGCCGACCGGCTGGCGGTCCAGGCGATTCAGGCTCGCACGACAGAAGCGCAGAAGGGTCAAGGATAAAAAAAACCCCTCGGCCCGGGCTTCAGGCGGAAGGGGTTTGGATCGATTTGTAGGGCTGGATCTAGCTGGTTTTTTCTGATTTCAGAGTTTCGATCTCTTTTTTCAGCTCATCGATTTCCTGCTTATATTTTCCCGTGCTTTCAATGCCTTCCGTGGGCTCCACTTCCTCTTTTTTCCAGGAATCCTTCAGCTCGTCAAACCCCAGGTAAATGGCAAGACCGCCGCCGAGCAGCAGCATAATGGGGATGGCACCCGCCAAGAGTTGAAGAAATGGCCTGAACCACACGGTCAAACCGATGAGTCCGAGCACTGCTGCAATTGCGCCGCCGATTAACGTCTTCATAAAGCATCAACCTCCTTTAAATAAGCCTGTAAGTAACTATTGATACCTTTAACAAATAAAAGTAAGGACCATTTCAAGGAAACCGCCCTGCTTGGTTCAATGCGGATCGTTCACTCAAGTCGCAGGGCCGACCGCCGCAGACATGTTTTCTCAGGCAAGGCTTACATATCTTGAGGCGCAACGTCATCATCAATTCCGCCGGCGATTACAGCGGACAGGGCCCTTTCTTATCCGCCGGCCCACCCGCAATATCGGTGCTCAGTTAGCACAATGCCCTGAGTCGGTGCAAGTAAATTTTGCCGGGGTTTTGATGATTTCAGCTTGAAATTGCAGCATTTTAACCGGTTTCGCCGGAATCGTTTCGCCAGACATTAACCATCGGATGGACGATGTAAAGGAGTTCTGCTCAAGAAATCCGAAGTCGATCAGCCACCCTTCCGGCCGTAGACAACCGCTCTCAATACCATCCGTCCGATTGCAAATAACCCTCAATTCTGTTAGCTTGCGTTCCGTTTTGGACGCAGGCGCAAAACAGTGGAGGTAGTCAGGTTCATGGAGTTTCCTGAAAACGGTACCATGCGCTCTTGGCGCAGCAGATGGCATAAATGGATCATGCGGTTGCTCAAGGAAACCCACAACCATTTTTTGTTCCATTTGCCCCCCCGTAAAGGCCTGACGCATTGGCTGCGTACGCGGTTATTCAATGGAATCACCATTGATGAAGAGCATTTGGAAATTTTGCGGCGTCTGCCTTCCAATGCCATCCGGGTCTATACGATCAAACATAAAAGTTATTTTGAACAGCTGTTTTATCACACCCGCTACCCTAAATTGAAGGTGCCTCCGCCCGAACTGGGCTTCGGGATGCGCCCATGGCTTTTGCAGCCGCTGGCGCGGATTTTGAGAAGTCTTCTGGCCCACCTGCACTGGCTGCTGAGCAGATATCAATGGCTCGATCCCTATAGCACCGGTTACTGGCATCAGGAGCTGCTCAACGGGCGCGCAGCGGTTTTGCCGCTGGTGGAGCGCCGCGGTTTTTACCGCCGGTTTGTAAAAGCCAAAACCGACCCGCTGCGTTTCCTCATCGATCTACAAAAAACAACCGATCGACCCGTGTTCCTGATCCCGCATCTCATGTTTTTCAGCAAGCACCCCGAACCGGCCTACCTCCGCCTGCGGGACTTTTTTCTGGGTACCGAACAGAGACCGGGGCTGATCCGCCGCATGCTGATTCTTTTGCGCAGCCCGAGCAAAGTGTTTGTGGAAATTTCACAACCGCTCGATCTTCGTCAATTCATCGAATCGGCCGCTCGTTCGGAGAACAACCCCGAGTACCAGGCATTGATGCTGCGGCGACAGCTGATCATGCAACATAACCGTCACCGGCAGAGCATTACAGGGCCTGTGATCAAATCGCATGAAGAATTTAAGGAAAGCATTTTATCCAATCAGCGCCTGCGGCAGTTCATGAACCAGTATTCGGAAAGCCGCAAACAATCCCTGCTTGAGGTTCGCAGGCAGTCCGATACCTATCTGAATGAAATCGCGGCCAAATACAACCATTTCTATGTCAGTTGGGCAGCCAGGGGGGTGGGGCGGTTGCTCAATACCATGTATGACGGGGTCGTAGTGGATCGAGAGGGGCTTCAGCGCGTCAAAGCAATGTCACGCAAAGGCCCGCTGATCCTGGTGCCTTGCCATAAAAGCCACATGGACTATATCATCCTTTCCACCGTGCTTTACAATCACAATATGCCCGCACCGCATATCGCCGCGGGCAAGAATCTTTCTTTCTGGCCATTGGGCCATTTTTTTCGTGCGGTGGGCGCCTTTTTCATCCGCCGCTCCTTCAGCGGTGCGGTGGTCTATTCCAAAGTCTTTGCCGAATACATCTTCAAGTTGCTGGAAGAAGGATTCAACATCGAGCTGTTCATCGAAGGCGGCCGCAGCCGCAGCGGAAAATTGCTGATGCCCAAACTCGGGCTGATCACGATGCTGCTCAATGCCTATAAGGAAGGCGCCTGCGAAGACATGATTTTCGCGCCGGTTTTCATCGGCTACGACCAGGTCCTGGAGGAAACGGCCTATTTGCAGGAAGTGATCGGAGGTCAAAAAGAGCCGGAAAATATTTCTCAGGTGATCCGGGCACGCCGCTACCTGAAGCGGCGCCATGGAAAAATTTACATCAATTTTCACACGCCGATCTCGCTTACGGAACTGCTTCAGGAAAACAAATCTTCCCTCGAGCCCATGTCGGCCAAGGAGCAAAACGCCCTGTGCCGCAACCTGGGCTGGCGGGTTATCAATGCCATCGACCAGGTCAGCGTGATCACCCCGCATGCGCTGGTGGCGTCGGCCGCGCTGAACTGCTCGTCATTGCGGTTTACTTCGCAAGAACTCATGCAAATCGTGCAGAACTATCTTGCTTTCCTCAATTCGCAGCATGCCAGGCTGACCGACACATTGATGGTGGATCCGCTGCGTGCCTGCGAGCAGGCGCTGGAAAATTATGTCCAGCGTAAGATGATCGAACTGCCCGCCGGAGAAAGGCACCTGCCCGCCGATATGGCCCAGTACCTGTTGCCGCCTGGTCAACGCCTGAAACTTGAATACTACAAAAACAACTGCGTTGCTCATTTTGTGCCGGCCGCCTTCACCGCATCGGCCATTCTGGCAAAGGATGCCTTTCAATTTTCATCTGTGGACCTGCACGACTGTTATCGTCTTCTGCAGGACTTTTTCAAATACGAATTCGCCTTTGATCAGAGCAGCCCCCCCGAACGCCTGGTGCGCAAAAGCATCAAATCGTTTATTGACGATGCCGTTTTGATCCCGCACCCGACCCTGCCGGACACTTATCAGATCACCTCCGCCGGTTTTCGCAAAATGAAGCTGTTCGCCCGATTTCTGCTGACCTATCTGGAATCCTACTGGGTGGTCCTGCATTTTTTCAAGGAAACCCCCCGCTGCGAAACCGGCGTCAAGGATCGCATTAAAAAAATCCAGGCCTTGGGAAGAAGCATGCTCAAGCAACACGAATTGACGCTCCCCGAGTCGCTTTCCAAAATCAACTATGACAACGGCATCAGCTTTTTCACCAGCCACGGGGTAAAAGGCGCCGAGAACAGCGAAGTCATCGAAGACTATGAACATAAAATCCGCAGCTTCATGAATATGATCAAACAATGAAGGCCCTGATTCTTGCCGCCGGGCTGGGAACGCGTTTGCTGCCCTTCACCCGGCATACACCCAAGCCGTTGTTCACGCTTAATCAACGGCCGATCCTGGACCGGATCCTCGCCCAACTGCACCGGGCCGGGTGCGACGCCGTCATGATCAATACCCATCACCTGCATGAACAGGTAGAAGCATTCGTCACCCGTCAAAGCTATCCCATGCAGGTGCAAACCCGCCATGAACCCGAGATCCTGGGCACCGGCGGCGCCATCCGGAATGTGGCCGGGTTCTGGGCCGAAGCACCTTTGCTGGTCATCAATGCCGATGTCGTGACCGACATCGATTTGGCCGGCGTTTACCGTTACCATTGCGACCACCCGCATGCGGTCACCATGGTGATGCATGACCATGCGCAATTCAATTCGGTGCAGGTGGATGGCGATCACTGTATCACCGGCTTCGATCCCGCCGCGCAGCCGAAAGAAGCTTTACGGAAAATGGCCTTTACCGGTATTCATGTGCTGGACCGGCGTGTTTTGGATTTCTTGCCGCCGCGCGGTCCCGCCCACATTATTGATGCGTACGCCCAAATGCTCAAAGCCGGAGAAAAGATCAAGGCCCTGGTGGTTCGCGGCCATTACTGGCAGGATATCGGCACGCCGGCAAGCTACAAGGCCGCGGTGTTCGACCACATGGCCCCCGCGGCATTTGAAAAGGCTTTCGGCCGGCGCCCCGGTGGCCCCATTCAGGATCA
>QZKV01000084.1 GCA_003599575.1 Desulfobacteraceae bacterium
GCAACGGCGTCCTGCCGGAGACCTTGGAATGGATCGATCTGCGGGCGCTGTTCGGTTCGATACGCGAGGAACTGCTCTGGGCCGCCGGCCGCGCCAATCAACTGGTGGATTGGGACCAGAGCCACCGTTTCTGCGGACGATGCGGTGAACCGACCGAGGACAAAGCGGACGAACGCGCCAAACAATGCCTCCGCTGCGGGCTGACCAACTACCCGCGCCTCAACCCGGCGGTGATTGCGGCCGTGCTCAAGGGCGATCAGATCCTGCTGGCCCGCAACAAGCGTTTCAAGGTGCCCATGTTCAGCGTGCTGGCGGGCTTCGTCGAGCCGGGAGAAACCCTGGAGGCCTGCATTGAACGCGAAATCCTTGAAGAAGTCGGCATCACCGTGAAGAATATCCGTTACTTCGGCAGCCAGCCCTGGCCCTTTCCCAATTCCCTGATGATCGGCTTTGTGGCCGAATATGCCGGTGGCGAGATTACCATCGATAAACAGGAAATCGTGGAAGCGGGCTGGTTTTTCAAGTCGAACCTGCCCCCGGTCCCATCTTCCATCAGCATCGCCCGCCGCCTGATCGACTGGTTCGTCGATTCGCACTGAGCGCCGCCCCCTTGAGTGCATCCGGCTGCTGACGTACACCACGTGGTTCCTTATTTCAGAAGCTCCAGCTGCGGAATTCACCTCTGGAGGAAAGAGATCTGTTGCGAAGTCCCGTTCAAAAAGCCGCTCACCGTCCCATCGCCCGACCTTATTTAGAAAAGTGAATGTCCAACCTTCATTGTCACGGAGGGCAAGGTTTGCACTGGTGATGGGTGGTATCATTTTCTTCTTGACAAACAGTATGGCGCCTAATAATTAGGTGCCATACATTAATCATTTTCTCAGGATTCTTTATCATGTTTTTATTAAGGGACATTCCGCCTCGCTACACGCTCGATAAACTGGCCCAACGTTATTCCGAGCTCGATCCTTCCGCATTGATGTGCCTCATCATGCTTCTCCGGACCGGTAGTGATCTGTCGGTTATCTTTGATAAGATTTTAAGCCGCTATGGATTGTCGCAGGGCCGATTCCTGACCTTGATCGTTCTCAATCGAAATCCGAATGAAGAGATTACCCCTTCGGAACTGTCGGATAAGGTAGGTGTCACCCGGGCTACCATGACGGGCCTTTTGACCAACCTGAGCAAGGATGGATTGGTCGATCTGGTTCAGCATAAAGAGGACCGCCGCAAATTCATCGTCCAACTGACTTCGACCGGACGAAAGATTCTAGATGAAATTTTGCCTGGGTACTATCGCGAAATTTCGATTCTGGTGGCCGATTTGAAAGAAGACGAACGGGAGCAGTTTATTAACTTTCTGGTAAGGATCGGGACTGCCGTGCAGAACTTCAAGCGCTAAAAAAATTTCCACTAATGATTAGATGCCATATTATAAGGCGCCTAACCATGTTTTGCTCCCGGTAATGCAACAAGCAAAAGGAGGTTTGCTGCTTAACACCGCCCATTTTTCTTAGGAGCAAAACCTTTCTTTCCGTCTTTTGGAACATCAACCGAGAGGTTATCCAATGTTTCAGACGCTGTCGGAAAAAATACTTTCCAACAAGGCTGGAAGTACTGTTAAGGCCGGTGACTTTATCACCGCGCCAGTCGATCGGGTCCTATGCCATGAGGGTCTTTTTCTGGCCGGCCTCAAATTGCGTGAGCACGGCATTAAGCATCTCTGGGATTCCCGGCGCGTCATTGTCGTTCTGGATCATTATGTACCTGCGCCAACCGATAAAATAGCGGCCGTTCATGCCGGCATCCGGCAGATGGTGGCGGCTTTCGGAATCGAGCATTTTTACGGCGAGCGCGCAGGCATCTGTCACCAGGTCATGGTGGAGCGGGGCCATGTGCGGCCGGGTGACCTCATCCTTGGCACGGACTCCCATACCTGCACCTACGGTGCATTGGCCGCCGCTGCCGCCGGAATCGGCGTTTCAGAGATGGCTTACGTGCTGGCAACGGGAGAACTGTGGCTGCAGGTACCGCCATCGATCAGGATCAATCTCTCCGGGCATCTATCCGAGTGGGTCTCAGCCAAGGATATCAGTCTCACTGTCGCGGGCCGGTTGGGCAGCGAATTCGCTCAATATGCGTCCATTGAATTTAGCGGCGATACGGCCGCTGAACTTTCAATAGATTCCCGGCTGGTGTTAACCAACATGGCGGTGGAATCGGGTGCCAAATTCGGCTTGTTCGCCGTGGATGACAAAACGATCAGCTATCTGCATGCCTTGGGAATCGAAGATGTGCCGGCACTGGAAGCGGACCCGGGTGCGGCTTACGCAAGCGAGCATATGTTTGATGTCTCGCAGATCGAACCCGTAGTGGCCATGCCGCACAGTGTCGACCGGGTCGCACCGGTTTCCAACCTCCCTGGAGAAGTCATTCATCAGGCCTTCCTTGGATCCTGCACCAACGGGCGCATTGAGGATTTACGAACCGCCGCCCGAATACTGGATGGCCGCAAGATCGCCGCGCATGTCCGCATGCTGGTATACCCGGCCTCCACCCGGATATACCGCCAAGCCATGGAAGAGGGGCTGCTAAAAATACTCTCCGAAGCCGGCGCCGTTATCTGTCCTTCGGCCTGCGGGCCCTGCTTCGGCGGCTATGGCGGTTTGCTGGGGCCTGGTGAGGTCTGTGTCGCCAGCAACAATCGCAATTTCAAGGGGCGCATGGGAAGTTCGGATGCGAAGATTTTTCTGGCCTCGCCGGCGACCGTTGCCGCATCGGCTCTGGCGGGTAAACTCTGCGACCCACGGGAGGTGATGGCGCCATGAGCATAGAAGGAAAAGCTTGGGTATTCGGTCATAACATCGACACGGATGTCATTGTGCCCGGTCGGCTGCTGGCTGCCCCCATTGACGAGGCGGCGCAGCACGCATTCGAAGCCATCGCTCCGGATTTCAGCAAAACCGTAAAGCCGGGAGACCTCCTGGTCGCCGGTCGTAATTTCGGCTGCGGATCAAGCCGTGAGAATGCCCCGCAGGTGATAAAACATTTAGGTATCGCCTGCGTGCTGGCAGAAAGCTTCGCGCGCATCTTTTTTCGGAATGCGATTGCGATCGGTTTGCCGGTCCTGGTGGTCGAAGATATTTCCGCCCAGGTGAAAACCGGCACCGTCTTGAGCATCAACCTGGAGCGCGCCGAGGTAAAGCTTTTTGAGAGCGCTGAAGCACTGAAGGCCAAACCACTGCACCCGACCATGTTGTCTTTTCTGAAAGCCGGCGGCGTTGATGGCATGCTTAAACAAATAAGAGAGAAAAACAATGGCTGAATCAACTTCGTTAAAGAAGCGCTTGCAGGCAGGTGAGTTTATGGTCCTGCCCGGGGTTTTCGATGCCTTGACCGCCCGAATCGTACAGGGGGTCGGTTTCAAAGCCGCATACATGACCGGTTTTGGCGTTGCTGCCTCACACGGTTATCCGGACTTCGGCCTTTTGACAATGTCAGACATGCTGGCGGTCTTGACCCGCATTTGCAATGCGGTCGACATCCCGATCATCGCAGATGCCGACACCGGCTACGGAAACCCGGTCAATGTCTACCATACGGTTAAACAATACGAGAAAGCAGGGGCGCAGGGGATTCAACTCGAAGACCAGACCTGGCCCAAGCGCTGCGGCCACATGGCCGGCAAGCAGGTGATTGAGGCCGAGGAGATGGTGGACAAAATTGCCGCGGCCGTGGACGCGCGCGAAAATGAAGAAACTCTTCTGGTCATCAGGACAGACGCCATTGCCACGCATGGATTCGAAGAAGCGATCCGCCGGGCGGAATTGTATGCGGACGCCGGCGCGGATGTTCTTTTCGTCGAAGCACCGGATCCTGAGCAGATGGTGCGGATTCCTTCACTGTTGGCCAAACCTTGCTTGCTGAACGCGGCCATGCCGGACCCGAATATGACGGCTGGCCGGATCAAAGAAATGGGATACGCATTGGCGATCTTCCCGGGTGTCACGCTGTTGGGCGTTGTCGAAGGTGCCTACCAGTTGAGCCGTCTACTCAATGAAGAAGGCCGTTTTGCGCTTGCCAAGGGAATGCGCTTCAACTTCGATGAGTTCAATCACCTGATGAACATAGACACCTATATGCGCCTGGATAAAAAATTTTCCAATCATCAATGAAACCGCCTCCGTCATACTGAAGAGGCGTTTCATTTTTATTAAAATTGAAAAAGGTTTAATCAATTAAAGGGAGGGATGAAATGCAGGCGCTTTCCAAGAAGATGGCAGAATATGTCAATACAATGGGCACACCCATTGCCGAACAGCTTGCGAATTTTGCGGTCAACCGAAGATTTGAAGATATTCCGACTGAAATCGTCGAAAAAGTGAAGCATTATATTCTGGATGTAACCGGCTGCATTGTGCGTGCAAGCAAAGAAAAACAGTCTCAGGCCGTAATCAATGTTTTCAAGGAACAAGGCGGCAATCCTACTGCTTCGGTATTTGCCAGTGGCTTTAAGACCTCACCCGCCAATGCGGCCTTTATCAATGGTACCATGGGGCACATTTACGATTACGATGACGACCACCGCGAAGGCACCATGCACCCCTCCGTATCGGTATTCCCGGCAGTGTTCGCGCTCGCAGAAAAACAAAGAGTCACGGGCAAGGAATTTATGCGCGCATTTATTCTCGGGCTCGAAGTAATGATCCGGACCGGCGAAGCATTTCTGGGAAAGACCTATTATCAGGGCTTCCATCCCACCGGCACATGCGGTGTTTTCGGGGCGGCTTTGGGCAGTGCGCTGATTCTGAAACTTAACAGCCAGCAAACCACCTGGGCTCTGGGTCTGTCCGGAAGTTTTGCCGCGGGTACGCTCGAGTGGGCCACCGAGGGCTCCTGGCAAAAACCGATTCAGGCTGGAGAACCGGCTATGAGCGGCGTACTTTGCGCGTCGCTGGCGCAGCAGAACTTTGTGGGCGCCCGCACCATCTTCGATGGGCCGGTCGGCTTCGTGCGCGCTTACTCCTATCAAGATACATACGATTTGGGCCGCTTAACCGAAAACCTGGGCGTGAAATGGGAGATGAAAGACACCAGTATCAAGGTGCATGCCTGCTGCCGGTTTGCCGGGCCGATCGCCGACTGCGCGATGAAGTTGTTTGATCAGGGGGTGCGGGCCGACAACGTGGACAGCATCCTTGCAAAGGTCAGCAACTGGGCCATTACGGCCCTTACCCAGCCGGCAGAGCGCAAATACCGGCCGAAAACCCATGTCGATGCCCAATTCAGCCTGCCCTATGTGATCGCCCTGTGCATTGTGCGCCACCGTACAGGGGTGGATGAATTTAAAGAGGAGGTTTACAGGGACCCGGCGATTCATGCGCTGGCCGATAAGATTACAGCCGAGGTGGACCCCGCCGCAGAGGCGGCTTACCCTAAATTTTATCCCTCGACGCTTGTGGCCAGACTGAAGGACGGCCGAACCGTTGAAGCGCATGTTGATTATCCAAAGGGCGATCCTGAGAATCCGGTCTCCTGGAGAGATTTGACCCATAAATTTCATCAACTGACCGAAATCTACTTCGATCAGGATCGACGTGGAAAAATCGTTGATGCGGTCCAAAAGCTGGAAAAAATCGATGATATAGCCGAGCTTGCGGATCTGCTGCGTTAACCCCCATTTCGCGAGGAGTCGTTATGGCCACAACTACTGAAATGATGCGCATACCCGTTACCATCTATCGGGGAGGGACCAGCAAGGCACTTTTTATCAAGGACTACGATCTTCCCGCTGAACCCAAGTTGCGCGACAAGGTCATCGCTGCGCTTTTCGGCAGCCCGGATAAACGCCAGATCGACGGTCTGGGCGGGGCCGATCCACTGACCTCCAAGCTGGCCATTATCGGCCCGCCTTCACGCCCGGATGCGGATGTGGATTACAACTTCGCCCAGATCGATATAACGTCGCCCACTGTTCACTATGGCGGCGTTTGCGGCAACATTTCGGCTGCTGTCGGACCCTATGCAATTGAAGAGGGATTCGTCTATCCCAAGGCCGGTGAGACCACCGTTCGCGTGTACAACCGCAATATCAAGCGGATTATCTCGATCACCGTTCCCACCCCGGATCAAACAGTCCAATTCGCCGGGGACTATGCCATCGATGGCGTCCCCGGAACCGGAGCCAAAATTGAGCTTAATTGGGCGGACACCGCCGGTGCGCTTACGGGTGCGGTATTGCCCACCGGCAATCGCACCGATTACCTTGAGGTGCCAGGCCTGGGGTCGGTAGAGGCGTCGCTGGTGGATGTGGGCAACCCGGGGCTTTTCGTACGGGCCGAAGATATGGGTATCAAGGGCACCGAAACTCCTGCTGAAATGGATTCCGATAAAGCGCTTCTTGATCGCTGTGAGGCCGTTACCAAGGTTGCTTCCGACAAACTGGGGCACATGGCATTTCTTACGTTGGTGGCGGCACCTGCCGATTATGAGAACCACGTCACCAGGAAACCGGCTGCCGCAGAGGATGTGGATGTGTTGGTGCGCATGATTTTTATGGGTCAAACGCACAAGGCTTACGCCGCCTCGCAAGCAAACTGCTGCGGCGCCGCGGCGATGATACCGGGAACCATTGTAAACTCGATGGCGCGGAAAAACATTTCGGTTGACGGACGGGTTCGCCTGGGGCATCCGGCCGGTGTCATCGAAGTTGAAGTGGATGCATGTATCGAAGGTGATACGATTCGAATCCCGCGCATCGCGGTTTATCGAACGGCCCGCCGGCTCATGGATGGCTTTGCCTTTGTTCGCAAAGAAATTTTCGCGTCGATGTAAAGGCCTGGAGAGGAGATGAGCTGCGCTAATGACGATACGCATACGTCATCCAATAAAGGGGGTGCCATGGGGAAAAAACTGGAAGGCAAGGTTGCAGTAATCACCGGCGGAGCGCGCGGTATCGGCCGGGAAATCGCGCTGACGTTTGCCCGAGAGGGTGCCGATCTGGCCATCCTCGACATATTACCCGCAGAGATAGAAAACATTGCCGGCGAAATCAAAGCCATCAACCGGCAGGTGGTGGCCCGGACAGTCGATGTTACCCGAAGTGAATCGATCCACGATTACTTCAACACGGTAGTCGAAACCTTCGGCAAAATCGATATTCTGGTCAACAATGCCGCCTATATCCACTACGCAAGATTCTTGGATTTTCCCGAACAGGAGTGGGACAAGGTCATGGCCGTCAGCCTTAAAGGGTACTTCCTGTGCGGCCAGGCGGCTGCAAGGCAGATGGCCAAGCAGCGCACCGGCAACATTGTCAACATTGCCTCCATTGCCGGCGAGATCGGCGTGCCGATGGGGTGTGCCTACTGTGCGTCCAAGGGCGGCGTTATCGCCTTGACAAAGTTGATGGCGACCGAGCTTGCGGCTGCCGGCGTGCGGGTCAATGCAATCGCCCCGGGCGTGGTGGACACGGAAAACGTGCGGCGCGTCGTTGGCGCTGACGGCATGAAAATGCGTGAAGCAATGGTGCCTTTGGGCCGTCTTGCGAAAACCTTTGATATTGCCAAGGCGGCATTGTTTTTGGCCTCGGATGATGCGGATTTCATCACCGGGCACATTCTAAGGGTGGATGGCGGATTTATGGCGGCGGCCGTCGCTGTCCGTTGATCCGGTTGCAAGTGATCTTCTCTCTCATAGCAGGAGGTGCCACATGCAGGGCAAAGACAAGCTGAGATTCATTTTTTCGATTTTACTCGCCGTGGTCTTAATGGGTGCTGCCCCGGCTGCCGCCAAAACAGTGACTTTGCGATGGGCGCACTACGTTCCCGACCATCCGATTTTTGTAGCAGCCGACAGCCATTTTGCCAAACGCGTGGAAGAGATCACAGGCGGCGAGGTCAAGGTGCAAATTTTCTACGGAGAAACGCTCGGCAAAGTAAAGGAAATGCTGGGCCTGGTCAAAAACGGCACCGTCGATATGGCCAGTTTCCCGACCGGTTATTTTACCAGCGCTTTTCCGTTGTGGTCTGCACCCAACAACCTTCCGTTCACCATGTCCGATCTGGACCAGGCTTACCGAACGGCCGTTGACCTGCCATCCAAGCTGGAGGGGGTTCAGGAAGAGATTAAAAAGCAAAACTTGAGGTTGTTGTTTCACCATGTGCTCTCCCCCTACCAGGTATTCTCTACCAAGCCCTTGACGAAATTCGAAGACTGGAAGGGCATAAAGGTGCGTACCTGGGGAGCCTATATGCCGGATGCCTTTGCAGCCGCAGGCGCCGTGGCGGTCAATGTGTTTCCGGCCGAAGTATACGAATCGCTTAAACGCGGAGTGGTAGACGCTGCGATTTGGCCTTTGGAGCTGGGTTTAATACAAAAGCATTATGAGGTCGCGCCAAATGTTTGTCTATGGAATTTGGGCACCTTTATCGGCTGGGGAAATTGGATCAATCTGAATTCCTGGAATAAACTCACACCTGAACAACAGAAAGCCTTCACCGATGCCGCTGTGGAATCCCGCAAGGTGGAGCTTGATTCGCGTGCCAAAATGGATATAGAGGCGCGCGAAAAGTTGATTGCCCTGAAAGCCAGAATTATCGAAATCGATCCGGCGGAACGGCAGAAGTGGATTGATGCCAGCCCCAACTTCCTTGATCAATGGGTTTCCGAGATGAAAGACAAAGGGCTCGGCAAGGATGCCGACGAGCTAAAAGCACAATGGCAAAAAGTTATCGGCCAGGCAAAGTGAATTGGGTCGAATATCGGTAGTGCAGCAATGCGCCCGGTCAGGAATCGGACATTTGGGCATGTGATGCCATTATGAGATGGATATATGCTTTGTTGGGGTAGCGCATCGCGTTTGATTGAAAAGTCCGTCGAAAAGGCGGGCGCCTGGTTTGCGTCGATTACTTCTCTGGCGACGGTCTTGATGATTCTGACCGGGGCGTTGGATATCCTGGGAACAACACTTTTCAATTCTCCGGTACCTGCCACCTATGAGAGCACCGAAGCACTCATGGTTGCCCTGGTCTTTGGCGGATTAGCTTATGCGCAAACTCAAAAGCGGCACGTCCGGGTCGAGTTCTTAACACTGCGTTTGATGCCCCCCTGGAAAGCCGGTCTTGATCTTTTCGGTCTGCTGATGGGTCTGGGGTTTTTCGTCCTGTTCAGTTGGTCGGCCTGGGGTTATTTCTGGGAGAGCTGGGCGGTCCGGGAATTTGAATCCAGCGGAATCCGATTTCCGATTTATCCTACCAAGTTCATTATGTTCGCCGGCTCCGCCCTGATCACACTGCAACTATTTATCGATAGCATCAAGGGGACCAAACGTCTTTTCCGGTAGAATGCAGTTCATGCAGCACGACTGTGTAAACTGCATTGGCATCAACAAGGAAGGCCAGCGCATGGATCCAACCCTGCTCGGAGTGGCAAGCATCATTCTTTTGCTCGCACTGATTTTGCTCGGTGTGCCGGTTGCTTACGCCCTGGGTGGACTGGGCATAATCGGCATGGGGCTGATTGTCGGCTTTCAGGGCTCCTTTGGACATATGGCCAGTGCGGCCTATGGCTTGAGCTCACAGTATGCTTGGGCTGTTTGTCCACTGTTTGTCATCATCGGCAGCTTGGCCGGGCAGGCCGGCGTTACCAATGAAGCATTCAATGCAGCCCGCAAATGGCTCGGAAAATTGCCGGGGGGATTGGCCATGGCGACCTGTGTGGCCTCGGGCGCATTTGCGGCCTGTTCAGGATCGACCGTGGCCAATGCGGCCATCTTCACCCCGCTGGCGTTGCCGGAGATGCTTCGTTCCGGCTACGATAAACGGTTGTCGGTTGGTTGCATAGCAGCATCAGGCACTTTTGCTGCCATGATACCACCAAGCCTTACCATGATTGTTTACTGCGTGATAACCAATGAGCCGATTGGCCAGGTGCTGGTCGGCGGGATTGTTCCGGGTGTCTTGACTGTGGTTATCTACCTCACAAGCATCTACCTGCGAGTTGTCCGGAATCCGGAATTGGCGCCCGCCCTGGAAGAGCGCTGCAGTCTTGGCGAAAAAGTCGCTTCATTAAAAGGCATTTGGCCTATCATGTCCATTTTCCTGGTCATCATAGGTGGAATCTACACCGGACTGTTTTCGCCATCTTCCGCCGGAGCTGCCGGAGCAGCCGCCACTTTGATCATCGTGGGTTTCCGTAAAAAGCTCAGCCTGGCGGTCTTGAAAAATGTATCGCTTGAAATCGGCCTGATCGTTTCAACGTTGTTTTTGATCATTATCGGCGGTTCTCTTTTCGGAAGGTTTTGGGTGCTGAGCGGATTTGTGAATACGGTCAGCAATTGGGTAACCGATCTGGCGATTTCGCCGATGCTTATCATCATCATGTTCATGCTCCTGTTTATTTTACTGGGATGTTTTCTAGACCCACCTTCAATGATGGTAATCACTCTGCCAATCGTACATCCGATTGTCATTGAACTGGGTTTCAGCGGCATATGGTTCGGCATTTTAATGATCAAGGCCACTGAAATCGCCGTCATCACTCCGCCGATCGGTTTTAACGCCTATATCGTCCATTCGGCTGCCGCTGGAAAAGTACACTTGGAAGATGTCTTTGCAGGATTGACTCCATTTGTTCTACTGGAGCTGCTGACGCTGGCGATATTGATCATGTTCCCTCAGATCACTCTGTGGCTGCCACAGACCATGACCTTTTAAGTTCATATTCATTTGAACGCCAAAAATAGATGACAGCAAATTTTTTGACGGAGAATCATTATGGCAGAAATTTTCGAAATCGGCTGCTTGGCGGACATCGCGAAAATTGAAAAATTTCCTTATTGGGAGCGTGTAAAGGCAAAGAGCACATACGAGATAATCGCTAAAGGTGCTGGTCTTGCCCCGGATGCACCGGCAATCAGTTTCATCATGGATGGGGATAGCTATAGAGATCCAGTGGTGATTCGGTATGCCCAACTGTTGGGTCGCATCCATCAGACTGCAAACATGCTGCACGATATGGGGATCATGCCCGGAGACGTGGTGACCTATCTGCTGCCCAATCTGCCGCATACTCATTTCGTCCTTTGGGGGGCCGAAATTGCAGGCATTGCAAATCCCGTCAACCCGATGTTGGATGCCGGGACTATCAAGGACATCTGTGTGGCAGCCGGAACGAAGGTGCTGGTCGCCTTGGGAGAATACCCCGGCACCGATATCTGGCAGAAAGTGCAAGCCATCCGTAAGGATATTCCGGCGTTAAAGGCCGTCATCCGAGTATTCGGGCCTTCCGATGAGAGTCAAGGAATCATCGGGTACGATGAAAAAATCGACCAGTACCCGGCGGATCGTCTGACTTTCAAGCGTGCAATTCAACCAGATGACATTGCTTCACTGTATCACACCGGTGGCACAACCGGGAGGCCCAAGCTGGCCAAACGCACCCATTACAACGAGGTGGTGCTGGCCTTTGATATCGCCATAGCCTCTGAGCTTCAGGCCGGTGAGACGGTTATGTGCGGCTTGCCCCTGTTTCATTGCAATGGAACCTGTGTAACCGGATTGATGCCTTTTTCAACTGGTGGACACGTGGTGTTGTTGTCCCCGGCCGGCTACCGCGACCCAAAAATCATGCAGAACTTTTGGAAGATCGTAAACCATTACCGGCCGGCTTTCTTCTCCGCCGTTCCAACGGTGCTGGGTGTGCTGCTCAATATTCCAAAGGGCGACGCGGATACCAGTTCGCTCAGATACGCCTTGTGCGGTGCAGCGCCCTTATCGGTGGAATTATTCAAGAAGTTCGAAGAAAAATCCGGACTTAAAATTCTGGAAGGCTACGGTCTAACCGAAACGGCATGCGCTTCAGCCGTAAATCCCAAAGACGGGGAGCGCAAGATGGGCAGCATCGGCATCCGCCTGCCGTACCACTGGATCAAAGTAGCTGTCCTGGATAAGGACGGCAAATTCCTGCGTGATGCTGAAACCGATGAGATCGGATCGATCTGTGTATCAGGCCCCTGTGTATTCAAAGGCTATGTGGAAGATATTCACAACCAGGGCATCTGGATCGACCCCGAAAAAAAATGGTTCAACACGGGCGATCTCGGCCGCCAGGATGCCGATGGCTACCTGTGGCTGACCGGCCGTCGCAAGGAACTGATCATCCGCGGCGGCCACAACATCGACCCGGCAGTCATCGAGGGCGCGCTCTATAAATTGGAGGGCGTCAAGTTGGCCGCGGCCGTGGGCCAACCGGATGCGCATGCCGGCGAAGTCCCGGCAGCCTACGTGGAACTGACCGAAGGCAGCGGGTTGGATGAAGCCGAAATATTGGAGTGGGCTCGTAACAACATAGGAGAGCGCGCGGCTGTACCCAAAACAGTGACCATCATAGACCAGATGCCGTTGACGGCTGTGGGCAAGATATTTAAACCTGCACTCCAGTGGCATGCAATTCAACGTGTTTATCAAAAATCGATCGAATCAACATGCGGCTTGACCGATTCTGTTAAGGTGACCGTAGCAGAGGACAAGATTCACGGCACATCCGCAAGGATCACCGTCAAGCAATCCGGGATTGGTGAGAACAAGCCCATCGAAGAACAAATTAAAGCAGCCCTGGCGCATTATACCATTCACTATGAAATCGCAGTAGAATGATGCGATGGTGCCATTGACTGATGCGATTTTCACGAGACAGGAGGCAAACCTTTGGGACTTGCAGCCGTAAATACAGTAACCGGACCGATAAGCGTTGATGAATTGGGCGTTGTCTTGATGCACGAACACATTCTGGTGGGCTATCCCGGTTGGGAAGTAGATCAATCGGTAGCCCCGCTTGATCGTGCCTCCCTGGTCGCCAAAGCCGTCAAACTAATGGGAGAACTTAGGGCGCTCGGCGTCAATACGGTTGTTGACGCAACTACGGCCGATTTCGGCCGCCAGGCGGATCTATATCAAGAAATCGCGGAAAAGTCTGAAATGCAGATCATCTGCGCCACGGGTCTGTACGGTGAAAATCGAGGCGGCTCCGAATACTGGAAGTTTCGTGCCCGCTTCGGAGAAATCGGCGCAGAAATCTATCACCTTTTTTTGCAGGAACTTACCGTGGGGATCAAACAGTCGGCGATCAAGGCCGGGGTCATAAAACTTGTTTCGGGCAAGGGGGCCATCACCGATTATGAGAACAAGGTATTTCAAGCAGCGGCACGAGCCCAGCAGGAAACCGGTGTGCCGATCATCACCCACACCGAAATGGGCACCATGGGAAGAGAACAGGCCGATCTTCTCATTGCTGCCGGCGTCAAGCCTGCTAAAATTCAAATCGGACATATGAGCAACAGCACCGATCTGCAATATCATCTGAATGTCTTGGCCTCAGGGGTATACAGCGCGTTCGACCGACTGGGCCTGGAGGGGCTCGCCGGTTCGCCGCCGGATTCGGCCAAGCTGCCGCTGTTGATAGAGCTGATTAAAAGGGGCTTCACTGAGCGTTTGATACTCTCCCATGACTACATCATGGCGTTTTTGGGACGCCCGCTGTCGATCAATCCGTCCGACATTCCGTCCCTGGCCAAATGGCATCCGAGCCATCTTTTTAAAAATGTCCTGCCTGAACTGAAAGCCGCGGGTGTATCGGATGCGCAAATTTCGACCATGCTGAAGCAAAACCCCTGCCGGCTGTTTGGCTAGGCAAACACACAATTCAAAACTTTCAGATCAGGAGACCCGGCTGAATAACAAATGAAGTTCCACCGCCATAACCGCTGAAAAGCGAAAAGGAGGAAGTATGTCGGCAAAGTCTAGATGTGGCGCAATGAAGTGGTATTTGTCTTTGGGTTTGACTTTGGTAATGTTTTGCGTGATGTTCTCGGCCGCCGAGGCGGACCAAAAAGCCAAGGTCTATAACTGGAAGTTTTTGGCCGTCGCGCCGGATATGCATCCAAACGGGAAAATACTTATTGAAGCATTCAAACGAATTGAAAGCCGCACCAACGGGCAGTTAAAGATCCAGTTTGTAAACTTCATGCAGACGCCCTACAAGGCCGATGAAGCATTGCGGGTTGTTCGTGACGGACTGGCCGATGGGGTCAGCATGCTTTGCGGCTACAATACCACGGATGCGCCCCTTTTAGGTGCCACGGAATTGCCGTTTCTACAGCTGACTTTCGAAAAAAATTATCACACCTTTTATGAAATCGTCGATAAAGTCTGGAACCACCCGGAGGTTGACAAGCGGGTCCAAAAAGTCTGGGATCAATTCGACGCCGTGCCGGTGGGGCGAATCAACTGGGGTATTAATGAGATTTTCGGCCGCTCCGAGATCAGTAAACCCGCCGATCTGAGTGGCAAGCAAATTCGAGAATATTCCCCGGAAGGCGCCGAAACGTTAAAAGCACTCGGGGGATCGGCGGCGGTGCTGACCGGCGCGGAGGTCTATCCGGCTCTGCAGAGAGGCGTGGCCGATGGGTTCATCTCATCATGCCAAAGCGCGCAGCTGCTGAAATGGTTTGAAGTGTCAAAATCACTTTACGTCGTGCATTGGAAGGGCGGCAGTTCTTTTTTTCTCTACAACAAGTCCAAGTTAAATTCCCTGCCCCCTGATTTCCGGAAGATATTGATTGAGGAGCACCAGGTTGCCGCAAAGGCGATCAACGACTTTACGACCAACTTCATTCCCAAATGCGAGGAGTTCATGTCCGGGCAGACCGGCTGGACAGTCAACTATGTAACCCAGGAAGAGTATACACAACTACGCAAAATCGCCCGGCAAAATGCATGGTCCAATTGGATCAAAAGGGTAGGACCTGAAGGCGGGGCGATGCTCAACTACTGCCTCGAGGCGATTGGGGACTCTGAAAGGTTTTAACCTGTAAGAAGGTATTCTCCGGGAGATGGTATCGTAATGAAGATTCGCGAAGTATTCTCCACAATTGATCGTCTGGTCGGTCGGATCTCATCGGCTGGAATCCTGTTGAGCGCGATTGCACTGGCTGCCATGGGAGCGCTCATTGTTATCGAAATACTTGCGCGAAAATTATTTCATACCAGTGTGCATATTGCCATCGAATATACGGGTTACAGTCTGGCATTAATGATGGCCTTTTCCCTGGCCGATGTGACCCGCCGCAAAGTTCATTTAAATGTAGTGATTGTGCGCGATCGCTTAAATGCCCGCCACCGCCGTTATCTGGAATTGGTTTTTTCACTGCTTCTGTTTTTAGGCTACAATATAGTGCTTACGGGCGTTTGCTTTCGCTTATTCATGCAATCCCTGGAGCTCGACGCCCACTCCGGGGGAATCTCCCACACTCCCTTGTGGATACCCCAGAGCGTTTTATTCCTGGGGCTCATTCTCGCCGACATCCAAGTGGCTGGCAGCATCATCCAATGGTTCAAACGAAGTACAGTGGAAAGTGGCCTAAAGAAAACAGAAGGGTAGAAAAGTCATGCTGGTTGGCATTATCATGTTTATAGCGCTGTTTGTCCTTCTTTTGTCAGGGATGCCGATTGCAGGTGCTCTTGGGCTGGTGGGCCTTGGCTCTATTATCATCCTGGATGTCAACCTGCTCAAGGGCATTTCCTCGGTGGTCTGGAACAACAGCACCAATTTTGTTCTTGCCGCCGCTCCGCTGTTCGTTCTGATGGGAGAAATCATGGTGCGCTCAGGCACCAGCGCGAAGTTCTACAGGGCCATTTCTGTATGGGTTCGTTGGCTGCCTGGAGGGCTTTTGCAGGCCAATCTGGCCGCATGCACCATCTTTGCCGCCGTCAGCGGCTCCAGCGTTGCCACGGCCGCCACAATGGGAACGGTCGCAATTCCGGAGATGGTGCGGCTGAAATACGATAAAGGCCTCATTTATGGTTCATTGGCGGCCGGTGGAACCCTTGGCATACTGATCCCGCCGAGTATTGCCATGATCATCTACGGATCCTTGACCAACGAGTCGGTTGGCCGTCTGTTCATCGGGGGAATCATACCGGGCTTTCTTATGGCCGCCATGTTTGCTGTTTATATCATGATCCGGGCAGCGCTTGATAAGAAAATCGCCCCTGTTGAAGCGTCATCCAAAATGACCCCGCGGGAATTGCTGCTTTCCACTTACGACATTGCGCCTACCATGCTCCTCCTGATCGTTATCATAGGAGGAATATACCTGGGTTGGGCAACACCGACTGAAATTGCGGCCCTGGGTGTGGCCTTTAGTCTGTTAATAGCAGTAGGCACGCGGCAGTACAGCTGGCAAAAATTCGGACAATCCCTGATCTACACGGTTTCCATGACCAGCATGCTATTATTTGTCATTATCGGTGCCCAGGTTTTTTCGTTTGCCCTTTTCAGCTGGGGAGCAACATTTGAAATCGCCACCCAGGTCGTTAGTTTACAAACGCATCCGCTGGTAGTTTGGACGCTTGTGATAATAGCCTACCTATTTTTAGGAATGTTCATCGACGCCATATCCATGATGGTTCTGACGGTTATGGTGGTGCAGCCGATCATCGTGCAGCTCGGTTTCGATTCTCTTTGGTTCGGTGTTACCCTCGTGCTGTTATTAGAGATCGGATTGATTACGCCGCCCGTCGGGCTCAATCTCTATGCCATCAAAGCCGTTGCCGATGATGCTTCATTTAAGCAAATCGTATCCGGGTCATTTCCCTTTGTCATTCTTTTGCTGGTCGGCATTCTTTTCTTAACGATATTTCCCCAACTGGTGCTCTGGTTGCCATCGAAGATATTTTGAGGTTTGAAAATGCAGTCATCGACAAAAAATATCAACACAAGAAATGATCTGCCTGGTCTGATGCCGTTCAGCCTTCAAGGGCAAACCGCAGTTGTAACCGGCGGCGGACGCGGTATTGGAAAAGCCATTTGTATGTCTCTTGCGCACGCCGGCGCCAACATCGTCGTGGCAGAAATCGATCCGGAAACAGGCCCTCAGACAGCGCGAGAAATAGAGCAGCTTGGGTATAGAGCCATGGCCGTCCCGCTTGATGTTCGAAAACGCGGCTTGATCGACGGCTTACTGAAGCAAATTGTAAACACTTTTGGAACCATCGACGTATGGGTGAACAACGCCGGCGGTGCCCATCCGGGACAAATGGTTCCACCCCTGGAAATGGATGACGCCACCTGGGACGCCATCATCGATCTCAACCTGAAAAGTGCTTTTATTTGCAGTCAAGCGGCGGCCAGGATGATGATCCAGCAAGGCAATGGCGCTATCATCAATATTGCTTCACTGGCGGGGCTGTATCATTTCACACAGGGAATGCATTACGGCGCCGCCAAGGCCGGCGTTATCAACCTGACGCGAACGCTTGCCGCCGAGCTGGGGAAGCACCGTATACGGGTAAACGCCGTCATACCGGGCTTTATCGTAACTGAGTATACCCGCGAACTCACCTATGACCAACGTGCGGATGCGGCCGCGCTGCGGAGTAAATTCGTTGCTTTGCAAAGATTGGGCGCACCAGAAGATATAGGCCCAGTCGTCGCGTTTCTGGCTTCGGCTGCTGCAGGGTATATAACCGGCCAGGTAATCTGTGTAGACGGGGGTTTCCCGCATTTCCCGGACATGGGTTCCGCTAAGAATGAATAATCATCCATAGGAAGCCGCAAATACAAAAAATGTGAACTGGAGGCTTAAGTTTATGAAAAATCAGATGAAGATTGATTCCAGCGACAAAGTGGTTGTCGTTACCGGCGCCGGTGGAGACATCGGTCGTGAGATTTCGCTCCGTTTTGCGCGGCAGGGCGCCACGGTTGGCGTAATCGACATCAACTGCGAAGCGGCTAACGAAACCAAGCGCATCATTGATGCTGAAGGCGGCAAGGCGTTTGTCTTACAGGTGGAAGTCAGCAATTCCGAGCAGATCCAGAAGATGGTACAGGATATTATTCGGGATTATGAAAAGATTGACGTTCTTGTGAACAATGCAGGAATCGGTGTGCGCAGCACGCTGCTGGAAACAAGGGAGGATATGTGGGACTTGATTCTTAAAGTCGATACGGGCAGCGTCTTCCGCTGCACCAAATATGTTGCTCCCGAGATGATCAAACGCGGGGGGGGAAGAATAATTAACATTGCCTCCTTGATGGGAATGATCGGGATGGGATCCCCCGCCTACACGGCCGCCAAAGGAGGCATTATCGCGATGACGCCGATCGTTGCCGCCGAGCTGGGACCGCACAAAATCAATTTCAATACCATCTGTCCGGGGTTCATCGTCACTAAACTCAACCGCGATATGCTGCAAACAGATATCGGCAATCAGATCATAGAGAAAATTCCAATGCGCAGATTCGGCAGCACAGATGACACCGCGGCCTTGGTTAGTTTTCTCGCCTCCGACAGCGCCGCTTACATCACCGGGGCCGTAATTCCGCTGGATGGAGGGATGGGACGCTTCCTCGATCTGGGCGAAGCGTATCGGACCTATGATCCCTTCAAAGATTTGAAATGAATTTAAGTCAAACGACTCTTGAATAACCTTAAGACAGGCCACCAGGAGGAAAATTGATGTCGAAAATCAAAATTTACCCGCTGCACATCGGAACCATTTCACGCCACAAGGACAGCTTTACTTTCAAACTTGGGTATGGCGAAAAAATCGATGTTCCCATACTGGTATGGTATCTTGAAGCCGCCGGCAAAAAGATATTGATCGACACGGGCGGCTGCGATCCCGAAGATCCGCAGCTAAAGCCATGGGTGTCGCCGTATACAAGGCCTGCTGAGCAGGAATTGCCCCATGTCTTGCAAAAAAAGTTCGGCTTGAAACCCGATGATATCGATATCGTGCTCATTTCACATATGCACTGGGATCATGTTTGCGGTAACGATCTGTTCCCCAATGCCCAATTCATCGTCCAAGAGAAAGAACTGGAATCCGCCCGTAATCCGATCCCCATTCTATCCCCGATTTATGTGAAAAGATTTATCGATAATTTTCCCTATACAACGGTGAATGGCGATAAAGAAATTGTGGAAGGGGTTTCGGTTGTTTTCACCCCCGGTCACTCCGAAGGCTTCCAGGGCGTACTGATAGAGGCCGAGAACAACCGCTACTTCCTAGCCGGTGATAACATTGCGCTATACGACTCTTTAAAGCACACGCCTCCCTGGCCGAGCGGACTCTATATCAACTTCCGCGATTACTACGATTCATTGCATAAAATACAGAAGCTTGAAGCGACCATTTTGCCGGGGCACGACATGTTGGTTTTGGAAAAAGAGTATTACAACTAAGATCTATCAGGACTATGAAGAAAACCAACAAAAGGGGGGCAAATGCAGAGCAATTTTATAACTCTTATGGCCGATTCTTTTGCCGGCCTTACGCTTAAGGATCTTGACGACCAGATCGTCGACAGGGCCAAGATAGCAATTCTCGATGCGATTGCAGTTGCCTATGCCGGCCACAAAACCGATACCGCCCGGATTGTATGCGATATTTTCAGCGAATTTCCTGCCGCGAAGAATTCCGCTACGGTCTGGTTTAAAGGACTTTCATCGAACTATATCTTCGCTGCGGTCAGTAACTGCGCACTTGTTCACAATATGATCCATGATGACATGAATGAATCCAGCAGGGGGCATGCCGGCAATCTCATCGTCCCTTCGGTTCTGGCAATTGCCGAAGCATACGACCGACCCGGAGACGAGGTTGTCCCCGCCATCGTTGTCGGCTACGAAGCCATGGGAAGGGTGGCCAAACCGGCGGTTGCCCATTCCGTCGGCCGTGGCTTTCGAGGTACCTCAACCTATGGTCCTTTTGGTGTCGCCGCCGCCGCCTCAAAAATTCTAAAACTGAACGCCGTCGAGACGGCTAACGCGATTGCGGGGGCCGCCAGTTTTTCGCTTGGTCTGCTGGAGCCTTTTAATACCGGATCGATGGAGTGGCGTTTTCAGAACTCGGTGGTTATCATGGGCGGAATGATGGCCGCTCTTACCGCAAAAAACGGGGCCAGGTCGGCTGCAACCGCTCTGGAAGGCGATGGTGGGTTTATCTCCGCTTTTTGTGGAAACGAAGTCAAAGATGAAGTTGTATCGGCCTGGATGGCGGAAAGCAAAACATTGGGGAAAGAATATGATATCAGCAAGACCTATTTTAAACCATATTCCACTTGCGGTTATAATCAAATCGGATGCAATATCGCCCTGAACGTGATTAAAAAGCATTCCCTGACGGCGGATATGTTAAAAGAAATCATCGTCAAAGTTTCACCGGATAACAAGGCCTATCCCGGCGTCGACTTTAATGGTCCCTTTGCCACACCTGACCTGGCACTGCTCAGTAAACCATTCATGTTGGGAGCCGCAGTGGTGACCAGGGATTTGCAGATCGATACCTATCAAAGCCGCCTGAACGACCCCGAGATTCTAAAAGTCGCCAAAATGGTCCGCCTGGAATCCGATCTGAAAATGACACCTTTAGATACTGAAATCCGGTTCATTACCAAGGATGGACAGGTGTTTGCGGGTGATCTCAGGCAGGCGAATTTAGAAGCTTTCATAAACAATCGTGGGCTTGCCGTGCAGAAATTTCATTCGCTCGCAGGAGGGTCTATTGACAGCCAAACGATCGACGAGATCGCCGAGATGGTTTTTAACATAGAAGATTTGAAAACTGTCTCCGATTTAACGGCGAAGCTAAAGAGGCTGTAGAACTTTCAGCCTGACCAACATACCCGGTTGGACAGATAAGAAAGATAACCCATCGGAAGCCGATTCCCTCGGCCTTGTCAGATCCATCCGTGGCAAGGAAATGATCGATATTGTCAACCGCGCCGGCCCGGAATGCAGTGAAGCGATAGAGCAGTCCAGTAAAAAACCCTGTTACCAAGCTCCAGCTTGAGCTGCATGCGCCGTCTCGCCTGCCGAGGTTTGTCTGTTGTACTGTCTGCGGTACCTGCCGGGTCTGCCGTGTCGTGCCGGTCTGCGGTCTGCCGGTTGCGGTCTGCACCGGTTGGGCCAGTCGGACCAGGCTTCGTCTGCCGGGTCGGGCCAAGCCATGGCCCTGATGTACAATCAAAAACTTCCCGAGAATACCCGTCTTAAAGCCTTAAACCGTTTTTAGGCCTCAAAATGCGATTCTAAGAAGTTCCTTTTTCATACTTCCCGCTAGCAAATGTATCATTTGGTGCTTTATAGCTATCCTCCCATTCGGGCATGTCAATACCCACCAGTGGGGCCCGCGTGCGGGAGTGGATGGTTTATGTCGCCGACATGAAAAAGGGCGAGTCACCGGGAAATACAGGATTTTCCGGATCGACGCCTACCCTTCGCACCATTATTTTTCATAAACTGGTTGCGTATCTATGCGGACCGGAAAAATCGATTTTAACTGAAGGAGTCCAACCATGAAATCGGTACCCAAAACACTCATTGGTTTTCTTTCAATGCTGCTGGCCGGCTGGATCATGTCGGCTGCGGCTGCGGAGCCGAATCTCAATACCAGCAGCGGCCGCATTTCCGCCATCAATTTGAATGCGGATACCGTAGTAGTGGAAGTGCCGATTGCAGAAGATAAGAACTACACAGTTGGAGGGCCGGTGGTGGGAGACGCGACCCTGAAGAAAAACGGCCAGACAGCGGATTTGAGCGATTTTGAAGTGGGGGAATGGGTGCAAGTCACCTGGGAAAAAACCGCGCAAACGCACCTGATCAAAGAACTCGCGAGCAAATGAGTTTTAAATATCACGGATAAAGAAGGCGCTATGCCTGCTGCCGGATATATACCTTGGTATGTTCGTGCCGGCTTGCTTTTGGCATGGCCTGTAATCGTAAAATTGCATATTCATGGCCGAAAATATCATTATAGTTATAGAACCAAAAAGCGCCCCAATTTTAAACTCATTCGTCATAGATTCAAGTAGTTCCCTTGGCCCGACCCCACCCATCCCACCCTTTCCGGACCGGGCGGATCCTTTTCATCCCTGGTGCGCCGCCACAATGTGCTGACATGCACCCCCATGATGCGGGCGGCATGGGCCCGGTTGCCATTGGTTTGGCGCAGCACATACTGGGTGTAGCGCCGGATCAGCTCGGCTTGGGTCGGCAGGTCCGTAGCCAGTTGGCTCAGCGAGTTGGGAGCGGCTGCGCTCAGGGCCGCGGGCAGATGTTCCGGACCGATGTGATGGCCCGGCGAAAGCACGGCGGCATGCTCGACCGCGTTTTGCAGTTCCCGGATGTTTCCCGGCCACTGGTGCAGACTCATTTTGCGCACCGCTTCGGGAGAGAATCCGGGATGTCCAGGGGATATTTTTTCCAGGAAATAGCGCGAAAGAGGCAGGATATCCTCACGGCGCTCGCGAAGCGGCGGCAATGTAATGGGGAACACCGACAGCCTGAAAAAAAGGTCTTCGCGGAACCGGCCCTCGGAAACCATGGTGGCGAGGTTCCGGTTGGTGGCAGTGACGATCCGCGCTTTGTAGGTAATTGAATCGAGCCCTCCGACAGGGCGGACCACCCGTTCCTGGAGCGCGCGCAGCAGTTTGGCTTGAAGATTCAGGGGCAGCTCGCCCACCTCGTCCAAAAAAAGTGTGCCTTCGCCGGCTTCCACGAACAACCCGCGTTTGTCCCGGTCGGCCCCGGTGAAAGCGCCGCGGACATGACCAAAGAGTTCCGACTCCAGCAAGTGCTGCGGCAGGGTGGCGCAGTCCACCGCCATAAAGGGCTTGCTCAGGCGGCCCGAATACCGATGGATGAACCGCACCAGGACTTCTTTGCCGGTGCCGCTTTCACCGCTGATCAGCACCGTGGCACTGGATGGAGCCACCTTTTCGGCCAGCAGCCGGACCTGCGCCATTTTTTCGCTGCGGTAGACAAATCCCTGGTCCGGGCCGGGGCACTCCAAACCCCTTTTGAGGCTCTGCAGCTCGGCCCGCTGGCATTCGACCTCCTCCCAGGCCGCGGCCAGCTGCATCCGCATGCGGTCCATGCTTTCTTTCATGGATGTCTGGCCGTGCATCATGCCGACCGCAGGCGGCGTAAGCCCCCACCCCTCCAGTGTGCGCCCTTCGAAACGGCAGACCCGGTCTCCCTGGGCCCGGCATGCGGTTTCCTTGATCAACACCGGCGCACCGAAACACCCGCTGGCATAGCCGCTGGCCCAGCCGGCAAGGATATGGCACACAGGGGTCGGGCTGGGTCCTTTTTGCCGCAGCCATTGGGTGGCTTCAAGAGAATCGCGCCAGGTGCCGGTGGCTTGAAACAGCCCTTTCTTCGAATCGAAGGTGAACTGGTCCAAGCGCTCGTGGGCCAGACCGCAGATGGACCTCAGCAGGACGCCGGCGCGGAACCACTCCAGGTCGGAATCCCAGTCGTAATGTTCGGCCATGGCCGTCGCAGTAGCCAGACCGGCATGGTAGCCGCTGCGTTCCAGCATGAGGGTGGTCTGCTCTGCGCCCAGAATCGAGGTGACATCTTCGGTCATTTGCCCCAGGGAACGGGTGCCCATGATCATGATCCGTGAACCCGCGAAGACGGGGAAATCCCCCTGCCCCCGCTGGGTCAATACTTCCCGCGTGCGTAGATCGTCTGCTTTCATGGCCTGAAACTCCGTGGCGTTTGGCCGAAGCTTGATGGGAACTTTTAACGTCGAACCGGTAGGAGCCGGCACGGCGCGTGCCAGGACCATAGCAAACTGCAAAGCATGTTTGCAATATGCGACGCTTTTCCGGACCGCATTTTTTTACTGCTGTTAACCCACTGAAATAATGAACCTTCACAATAATCCCGATTGGCACCCATATTGCTGCTATTCCAAAGAACCTCACTGAAATGGAAAACGCATGCCCAGACGCTCTACCTTTTTCGATGATAAAGTGGTGTGGATCACCGGCGCCGGCACCGGCATCGGCGCGGCTCTGACCATGGCCCTGGCGCAGCGCGGGGCCCGGCTGATTGTATCCTCGCGAGACGAAAGCGCCCTGAACCGCGTGCGCGACCGGTGCGCCCCCTATACGCCGCATGTTTTTGTCCTGCCCTTGGACCTCGGCCATCACGACCACTTTCCAAATACGGCCGCGGCGGCCTTGGCCCATTTCGGCCGCATCGACATGCTGGTCAACAATGGCGGCATCAGCCAGAGGGCCCTGGTCATGGAGACGGACTTTGAAGTAGACCGGCGGATTATGGCGGTGAACTACCTGGGCCAGGTGGCCCTGACCAAGGCTGTACTACCGCACATGCTGGCCAAGGGATTCGGGCACATCGTGGTGGTCAGCAGCATCATGGGCAAGATGGCCACCCCGCTGCGCTCGGGCTATTGCGCATCCAAGCATGCCCTGCACGGATATTTCAATGCGCTGAGGTCCGAACTGGTCCGGAAGAATATCTTTGTCACCCTGGTGTGTCCGGCCGGCATCCGCACGGAAATATCCCAAAGGGCGCTGACCGGCGACGGCAGCGCCTATGCGCGCATGGACCCCCGGCAGGATAAGGGCATGAGCCCCGAAGCATGTGCTGCTCAGATCATCCGGGCGATCGAACGGCGCAAAGACGAGGTGCTTGTCGGGCCGGCGGTCAAATATTCGGCCTATATCAATCGTTTTTTCCCATGGCTGTACAACCGGGTTATCGGAAAGATTGCGGTGACATGAATGAAAATACTGCTGACCGGAGCCACCGGGTTTGTCGGCAAGACGCTGACGCGCCATCTGCTGGCGGCGGGGCATCAGGTCACCGCCCTTTTGCTGTACCAGGATGATCCGTCCGCAGCCGCGGGCGCCCGGATTGTCTTCGGCGACATCACACGCCCGGAGACCTTGACCGGCCGCATGGACGGCCACGATGCGCTGATCCATCTGGCCGGGGCGGTCGGGTATGGGCAAAGTCTCGACACCTGCCGCAGACTCAACCGGGACGGCACCCGGCATGTCGCCGCAGCGGCGCTCCGCGCCGGTGTGGGGCGTTTTATCCACATGAGCAGCGTATCGGTCTACGGAAGGGTTTCCGGCCAACCAATCACCGAACGTTTTCTTCTCAAGAAAATCGGCGATCCTTACGGGGACACGAAAATCGACGCGGAGCACGCCTTGGCCGAAATCGCCGGCGGCGGTGCCATGGCCCCGACCATTGTGCGGCCGACCATGATCTATGGGCCCGGCGATCGTCTTTTTCTTCCCAAGGTGGTGGAGAATCTGGCCGGCGGCAAAGCGCGCATTATCGGCAAAGGCACCCACGCGGTAAACGCCATCCACGTGGAGGATGTGGCCCGCTTCATCGCAATGCTGCTTGAACGGCCGCGCACGGCAGGAGAAGTCTACAATCTGACCCATCCCGACAATCCATCCTGGATTGCTTTTCTTGCCATGCTGTCGCGCAGCGCAGAAGTGCAGCCGCCGCGCGGCCACATCCCCTATCCCGTGGCGTTTGCCGCCGCCGCCCTGATGGAATGGCGCGCTTGTCGGACAGGCCAAACGCCCCGCCTGACCCGCTATGCGGTGCGCAATGTCGGGCGGCCCTATGATTACGTGACCCGCAAAATGCAACAGGAGCTTGGATTCTATCCGGAAGTCAGCCTGTTTGAGGGCATAGAAAAGATATTCGGCAGTAAAAGGAGGAAAACAAATGCCGCTTGATCAACGGTCCTTCGACAAAGGTTGCGACGATCGGCGCCCCCAGGCCGTGGATCCCGGACCGATCATGCCGCTGCCGCGCCTTTCCCGGCTGCGCGCGGACTCGCTGTCGTCCGATTACCACCTGTGCACCCGCAAGGCCGAGCTTCTGACCGACTATTTCCGGGCGCACCATGATTTCAGCCGGACGCTCAAGAAAATGGCTGCGCTGCACTTCAAGCTTTTCGCCCGATCGCTGGAGAACACCCGCCGCGGCAAGGTCCAGAAGCGCTGGCAGGTGGCGCTCAACACCCGCCTGGCACGCTTTTACCTCAAAAGAGAAGGTATTGACACGGACGCCGTGCCAATCGCCTATGCCCGCGGTCTGGCCCATATTCTGGAACGCACGGCCTTGACCGTATACGACCATGAGCTGATCGTGGGCAACCCTTCCTCCCACCGCATCGGCGCCCCCATCCATCCGGATCTGGCCGGCGTGCTGCTCATGCCCGAATTGGAAGAAATATCCAACCGCCGGCCCAATCCGCTCAAGATCACCCAAGCCCAGATCCGCCTTCTCAAAGAAGAGGTCTTCCCGTTCTGGTTCAACCGTTCCGTGCTGTGCCGCGTGAGCCTTTACAGCCGCGACCCGGAGCTGTTCAACCGGCTGCTCGAGGGGTGCTACTATATTCTGACCCAGTTTTCGGGCATTGCGCATATCACGCCCGACTACCAGACGCTCCTTCAAAAAGGCTTCGCCGGCATCCGTGAAGAGATCATGGCCAAATGCCAGGCCGTCGAGGAGCAGATCTCCGCCGCGCGCAAATCGGGCGGGGCGGCCGGTTCAGCCCGCTCCCGGGAGATGCTGTCCAAAAGGGCTTTCTACCAGGCCGGGCTCATCGTCGCCGATGCCGCCATAGCCCATGCAAAGCGTTGGGCCGAACATCTCTCCCGGCTGGCGGCGGCCGAAACCGATCCTGCCCGCAAGGCGGAACTCACCGATATGGCCGCTATCTTCATGATCGTGCCGGAAAAGCCGGCCGAAACGTTTCACCAGGCCCTGCAGAGCGTTTTTATCACCCACGTGATGCTGCACCAGGAAAGCTTTCAGCACGGCATGTCGTTCGGCCGCATGGATCAGTATCTGGCGCCCTATTATCAACGGGAACTGGCCGCCGGCGGCCTTACCCGGCAGCGGGCGACGGAACTGCTGGGCTGTTTCCTGATCAAGTCGGGAGAGTTGCTTCCGCTTTTTTTCGAGCGGGCCACACCTTATTTCAGCGGCATGTCTTCAGCCTCGGGGATCACTCTGGGCGGCGGCAGCGCCGACGCGTCGGAGATCAACGAGCTGTCCTACCTCATGCTCCAGGCCTACGACCAGGTGCGCCTGCGCCAGCCGAATCTGCATGTCCGCCTGACCGCCGCAACGCCGCCGGCCTTTTTGCGCTTGTGCTGCCGGGTGCTGAAACGAGGCGGCGGCATGCCGGCCTTTTTCAATGACGCGGCCGTCATCCCGACCCTGCAGCGCGTCGGCTTCAGCCCCTCCGATGCGCACGATTATGCCATTGTGGGCTGCGTGGAATGGGGGGTGCCCGGAAAGAGTTTTCCGGCGGCCGGAGCGGTTTTTCTGAATCTGCCCATGGCCCTGCACCTGGCCTTGCACAATGGTGTTTACAACGGCCGGCAGGTGGGGCCGTGCACCGGCGCTTTGGACGAGCTGACCGGCATGGAGCAGGTGAAAGCCGCCGTGGCCGCGCAGCTCGACGCCATGATCGAAAGCGCGACGGAGGGCAACAACGCCATCGAAACCACCCACGCCCGGCACCGTCCCACCCCGTTGCTCTCCATCCTCATCGACGGCTGCACGCGTTGCGGAAAAGAGGTCAATGCGGGAGGGGCCGTATACAACACGACCGGCTTCCAGGGCGTGGGGATGGCCGATCTGGCGGATGCGCTGCTGGCGCTGGAGGCCGCCGTTTTCAAAGAAAAAAAGATCTCCCTGCGCGGCCTGATCGGTGCCGCGGACGCGGATTTCGCGGGCCGGGAACCGCTGCGCCAATACATTATCAACCGGCTGCCCAAATACGGACAGAACGATCCGGACGCCGACCGCTGGGTGCACTGGCTATCGGCGCATTTTACGCAGGCCGTGTTCCGCAAAAAAAATTCCAGGGGCGGGCACTACCTGCCCGGTTTCTGGTCCATGACCACCCACCAGGGCTTCGGCGCCATGCTGCCGGCCCTGCCGAGCGGCCGCAGGGCCGGCGAGCCCCTGGCCAACGGTGCTTCACCGGTCAACGGCCGGTCCCGTTTCGGCCCCACGGCCTCGCTCGCCTCGGCGGCCGCCCTGGACACGCGGTTGATCGGCAACGGGTATGCCCTCAACCAGCAGTTCAACCGCGATATGCTGGCCGGCGAGGCCGGCGACCGCCTGCTGGGCGCAATTATACTGGGCTATTTCAAGATGGGCGGCATGCAGGTACAATTCAACATCGTAGACCCCGGCGTGCTCATCGAGGCCAAGCAGCACCCCGAGAAGCATCCGGACCTGGTGGTGCGCGTTTCGGGCTATTCGGCCTATTTCAATGATTTGACCGAATCCATGAAAGATGAAATCATACAGCGTCTGACCGGCTGCGCAACAGATGGGGGGTGCGCTTGCGGATGATGACCCGGCAAAGGGCAGTGGCCATGCAAACAGAAGACGACGGCGAAGCCCTGATCTTCGATGTCCAACGTTTTTCCATTCATGACGGACCCGGCATCCGGACGTTGGTGTTCTTCAAGGGCTGCTCCCTGCACTGCGCCTGGTGCCACAATCCCGAATCCATCCGGCCGGACCCGGAGATGGCCTTCTACGCCGAGCGCTGCATCGGCTGCGGGGGCTGCGCGTCCGTCTGCCCGCACCAGGCCGTCGAATTGGGCGACCGCCCGCGCATCGACCCAGAGCGCTGCCGGTTGTGCGGCACGTGCGCGCAGGCCTGCCCGGGTGAGGCTTTGCGGCTGATCGGGGCAACATGGTCGTGCGGGCGGCTGCTCGATATCTGCCTCAAGGACCGCCCCTTTTACGACACCTCCGGCGGCGGGGTCACCTTGTCGGGCGGCGAGCCGGTTCTACAGGCCAAGTTCCTGGAAGGCTTTCTTCCGCTGCTCAGAGAGCAGGGCATCCATATTCTGGTGGAAACGGCCGGCCATTACCCCTTTGCAACCCTTGCGCCGCTGCTGCCCCTGATCGATGAGATCTACTTCGATTTCAAACTGGCGGACGAGGAAGGCTTCCGCACTTACACCGGCGGAAATCTCGGCCGGGTCGTGGAAAATCTGGTCTCTCTGCAAAAATCGGGCATGCCCCTGACGGTGCGCGTCCCCATTGTTCCGGGCATCAACACGGGGGCCGACAGCATCCGGCCAATGAGCCGGATCTTGAAAGAGAGCGGCATTTCACAGGTGGTCTTGCTCGCCTACAATCATTGGTGGGAAGCCAAGCTGCCCAGGCTTCGGACCGGCCGGCAGCCCTTGCGCATGCCACCGCAACGAATCGATCCGGCCGAAGTTGGCCGGCTTTTTTCCACTTGCGGGATCCAAGCGCGGGTGCCGGAAGGCTCGCCGGTATCACACACTGAAGGAGGCGGATAGTGGATGCAAGCTGGGAGTTCATCCTGGACCTGTGCCTGTTGAGTGCAGCACTGCTTTTGGCCACTTTTCTGCGCACGCGCATCAAATGGCTGCAAACCTTCTTCGTGCCCAACAATATCGTGGCCGGCTTCTTGCTGCTGGCGGCAGGCTCGGAGATATCCGGAATCGTTCCGATCGCCGGCGATCGTTTCGGCGGCTACGTCTACCACCTGCTGGCTTTGACGTTCATCGCCATGGCCCTGCGCCCGGCCAAATCGGGCGGTGGGCGGCCCATGGTGGTCACAGGGCTGATCCTGACCACCGGTTATGCCCTCCAGGCGTTTCTTGGGTGCCTGATCTGTTTTGCGGCGATCGCCTGGTTTCAACCCGACCTGTTTCCCACCTTCGGCTATTTCCTGGTCCTGGGCTTCGGCCAGGGGCCGGGGCAGGCTTATGCAATGGGCAAATCCTGGGAGCCGCTCGGTTTTGAAGGGGCCGGCAGCCTCGGTCTGACCTTTGCCGCCGTCGGATACCTGTGGGCCTGCCTGATCGGCGTCGGCCTGGTCTATTGGCAGACGCGCGGGGCGAGACGGCTGCTTGCGGAACGGCTGCCCGAAGACGAACGGCGCGGCGTGATCCGCGACCCGGCCCTGCAGCCGGAAGCCGGCCGGCAGGTAACGACGCCGTCGGCCATCGACAGCATGACTTTTCAACTGGCCCTGGTCGGTCTGGTTTACCTGGCCACCTTCGCGTTGCTCAAAGGGTTCGAAAGTCTGCTGCAATCGGCCATTGCGCTTCCGGCCGCGGCTGACCAGGCCAAAAGCACGATCTGGGGGCTGCACTTCATTTTCGCCACCATTATGGCCATCTCGTTCCGCAAGGCCATTCTGCGCCTGGGATGGTCGCATCTTCTGGACAATGGCTCGCTTACCCGGATTTCCGGGGCCGCCCTGGACTTCATGGTCGTGGCGTCCATCGCCGCCATTTCCATCGGCATCTTCCGGCAGTACCTGGCCCTGATCCTGATCACCACCACTGTGGGCGGTTTGGCCACGGTGGGATTGGCCTTGCATACCATGCATTTCTTCGGCCTGGATCATCCCATCGAACGCATGGCGGCCATCTTCGGCACTCTCACCGGTACCCTGAGCACGGGCCTGACCCTGTCGCGCATCGTGGACCCCCAGTTCAAAACGCCGGCATCGAGCGACCTGGTTTTCGGTTGCGGGCTGGCCTTTCCGCTGTCGATCCCGGTCCTGCTCAGCGTCATGGGGCCGCTGATGGGCCGAACGCAGGCCTCTCCCGTGACCTATTTTGGTGCCGGATTGGCTTTCCTGGGAGTGTACACCCTGGCCGTCTATATGATATTGCGATGGAGCGCGCGCGATATGCGCGTCGCAGGAGCGCCGGGGGAGGAAAAATCCATTCAGGCGATCGGGAAGTCCTCCTTTGAAAAGGCCCTTTGAAGAGGCCCGGCCGTAAAGTCCCCCTTTGAAGAGGCCCGGCCGCAAAGTCCCCCTTTGAAGAGGCCCGGCCGCAAAGTCCCCCTTTGAAGAGGCCCGGCCGCAAAGTCCCCCTTTGAAAAAGGGGGATTAGGGGGATTTAGGGAGATTTTCTCCCGATCCGCAGCAGTAATTTCCGGTTAGGAAATTGCATATCGTACCCGTACTCAGCGCAGCGGTACGCGTTCTCGTACTCGAAGCCATGTTTTGCGAGTACGAGAACGAGTACGCGTACGAGTACGACTCTTACCCCTTTGCGGTTGGACGATCCTGCAGGGGGATGCAAAAACTTAATCGGAAATTACTGAATCCGCAGAGGAAAAAAACAGGCGGCTGGAACCGTTCTGAAAACAAAATCCGAAAGATGCCAAACCATGCCGCCCGTCCTTGACCATTCTTTCCTGATCTTCACGGGCATCATCCTTTTGGCCTTCACCATACAGGCCCTTTCCGGATTCGGCAGCATGATCATCACCGCCACCCTCGGGGCGCATTTGTATCCGCTGGATCTCATTTTACCCGTGGCGATTCCCCTGGATGTCTGCCTGAATGCCTTTATCGTGCTCCGCCACCGCCGCCGGCTGCAGGTCCGCCTGCTGTTTCAGGACATCGTTCCGTTCATGACCATGGGGCTTGCGGTCGGGATCGCCGTATTTGCGCTGGTCCAGGGGATCTGGTTGAAAAGAATCTTCGGCCTTCTCGTCGTTGCCATCAGCTGTCAGCAGCTCCGCCTGCTGTCCAGCGCGGCTCATATCCAGACCAGGATGTCTGCGAAAGCCGCCCGCTTGTGGTTCGCCGGCGGCGGGGTGATTCAGGGCCTGTACGCTTCCGGCGGCCCCCTGGTGGTGTATGCCGCCGATCGATTGGCGCTTGATAAAACCGCTTTCCGAAACACGCTTTCCGCCCTTTGGCTCGGCGCCAACACGGTTCTGTTGTTTTCCTACATCCTTCTGGGGAAGATGACGCCGGCCACCCTGGCCATGACGGCGGCCCTGGCTCCCGTGATGATCGGAGGCATCATCCTGGGGGAGGTGCTCCATCGCAACATGGGACAGGGTCGCTTCCGGGCGCTTATATACATCCTGCTGCTGCTGGCCGGCGCAACGATCGTTCTGGGATGAATGCCCAACCAGGTATCGAAAGACCGCATCCAACGATTCATTGACATACACCTGACTTATTGACATACTCGACTACGAAAAAAACCCCACGTAATAAGCAATAGTTGCACCATATTTGCCCCGTTAAGCAAAATTGGATCGATCCTGCGGTAGGAACTCCATATTCCGGTTTATGTTTTTCGCTCCAGTGCGACCAGATCGTGTAATCATCGAAAACAGGTTCGCACAACGGACCGTGTTTACTGGAGTCAAATGCATGACCGGATCTCCTTACTCAATTCAGGGAGGACACATTGATGGCCCCATTGACACGATATCCTCAAAAAATAGCGGCCTGCGTGGTCGTGCTGCTATCTTGTGGTCTCATAACACCTGGTTTTGCAGAAAAGCTGACCATGGATATCACCCGGGTCGATAATGCCCTGCATGTCAAGGCCAACCTTGATCGAGAGTCCTGTGCTTACACAATTGATGCGCAGGATATGGTCGTTCAAAAGCTCAAGACGATTTACGCTCTGTTGGAGACAAAAGAAAATGAAACCAGCATGGTGGGAAATGCCAACCGTTTCTTAAAACAACAATACAAGGCGGTGCAGGGCTTATTGCAGCAGCAGGATAAATCGCAACAAACATCGTCCGGGAATCAAATTTCCGTGTCGGACGAAACCAAGCTGCTGCTTGAAACAGTCGGCCAGTCCATATTCCAACCGGTTCATGCACTCATTGAGACAGCCACGGAAATCGAGTTTGTGATAACCGAAGATGAGATGCTTTTCCCGCTGGATGCCCTTTTTTACCAGGGCAGCCCGCTATTTCTCCAAAAACCGGTCGTATACAAGTTCAGCAAAAAAACGAATGGCCGTTTTGCCATGTCGGCATCTTGGAACGGCTGCATGATTGCCGATCCGACCACCGCACCTGGCAAAGCCGTGTTGAATGTCAAGAAATACTTCCCCAATTCGCAGCATTTCAACAGCCGGGAAATCCGCTCCGAAGACATTGCCAAATTGGGCTCGGCGAAATTCTTGCTGATCAGCGCCAGCGGAAGTCCTGAAGGAATTGAGCTGCCGCACTTAGCCATTCGTTCGTGGAGTCTTGCCTCCTTGAAGCCCGAATTGGTCTATCTGAACACCGGCAAGTTAGGCCTGGGCATCGATTTTTTGAAAGCCTTTCAGCAGGCGGGTACCCATTATTATATCGCCCCGATTTTCGGCTATGAATTCGACAGCATCGCGGCGCTGACAATGGAACGCTTTTTTCGATCATTGAGTACGGGAAACTCACCATCCTATGCCATGTACCTGACGCGCAAAACGATTTACAACGAGTGCCTGCTAAAGGACAACGACTTCCAATGGGTGATGTGGCAGGCCTTCCCGTACCGGGTCTACCAGCTCAACTGACACATGGAAAAATCGATTGCCAACTCGCTGCGGCCGGTGCAAAGTGCACCTACCGAACGGAAGCCCTTAGTTGAATCTGTCAGCATGAACAGGAGGTATGAAAATGGTCATTCGGAAAGTATGCGTCATCGGCGCCGGCCTCATGGGAAATGGAATAGCCCAGGTGTGCGCCAATGCAGGCTACCAGGTCGCCATGCATGATATCGAGCCAAGGTTCGTCGAAGGCGGCATGAACACGATCAAAAAGAACCTGTCCCGCGAGGTCGAAAAGGGGAAGCGCACCCAGGCGGACATGGACGCCCTGCTGGGCCGTATCAAACCCACCACCGATCTCGCAGCGGCGGCCGCCGACGCCGATGTGGTCATCGAGGTGATCATCGAATTGATGGAGGTCAAAAGGAAACTTTACCAGGAACTGGAGAAGATCGTGAAGCCCGAGTGCCTGTTTTTCACCAACACCTCCGGGATCAGCATCACAGCCCTGGCAACCGTTACCAAGCGGCCCGAAAAGTTCATCGGCGCCCACTTCTTCAACCCGGTACCGGTAATGAAGCTGCTCGAAATCATCAAGGGCTGCGAGACCTCCGACGAGACCCTGAAGACCGCCCTCGAGTGGGGCAGGTCGCTAGGCAAGGAAACGATCGTGGTCGAAGAGGCGCCGGCCTTCGCCGTCAACCGCATCCTGTGCCCCATGCTCAATGAGGCCTTTTTCGTATTGGGCGAAGGGGTGGCCAGTGCCGGGGACATCGACAAGGGAATGATGCTGGGCTGCAATCACCCGATCGGCCCCCTCTCGCTGGCTGATCTGATCGGGCTCGACACCCTGCTGCATGTGATCGAAAACCTTCACCGGGAGCTTGGCGACAAGTACCGCCCGGCGCCCCTGCTGGTGAAGCTGGTCCGCGCCGGACGGTTCGGACGCAAAAGCGGCAAGGGCGTTTTCGACTACACCAAGAAATAGAAACCAAGGCCCGCAAAAGGTTTCACCTTACTCGTTTTCACAACCCGGGAATTCAGGTCAACTGCCATGCAAATAGGCCGCAATAGTCAAGCCGCAAAATCGTTTTTATTGACAAACACCGGGTTTTTAATCTTTATGAAACA
>QZKV01000102.1 GCA_003599575.1 Desulfobacteraceae bacterium
GATCGGAGTTTGGCACATGGCTGTAGTTCCCGGAGCCGCTTTGATTGTTGATGTTCCAGGCAATCGCGTTGAAGCGGCCGGCGGTGTCATAGCCGTAGGTTAGGCTGTAGTCGTTCCCCAGGCTTATTCCGGCAGCGCGGCCTGGTAGGCCGGTGGTCTCGAAGGTGCGGGTGAGCACGGCATCGTAGAGGCCCGCAATGGTTTCGGATTCAAGCTGGAGTTGGGCGTTGTAGGCAAAGCTGCGCGTGCCGAAAGCATCTGTGATCTGGTGCTGGCGGCCCAGCCGGTCGTAGGTAAAAGCTATGTCGGCCGTTTGATCCGCGTAGTCGATGCCTGTCAGTTCGCCGGTGGCCGCATGGTAGCTGTAGGTGGTGGTCAAGCTGCTGCGCGCCCAGGTGCGCGTGGCCAGCCGACCGGCCGGGCCATAGGTGTAGCTTACCCGGGTGCCGTCGGCGTATTCTTTGGCTTCCAGCAAGCCGCTTGCGGCATGGTAATGCCAGCGTGTGGTGTCGCCGGCGGCCGAGATGGGGAAGCTTTCCGCGCCAAAGCCCTCGTCTGCGCGAAAGGTGGTCAGGGCGGTCATGCGGCCCAAGCTGTCGTAAGCATAACTGACCGGATAGGGCCCGGCGCCCCAGGTGTGAATGAGCTGACCCTTTGCATTGTAGGCAAAGCGGGTGGTTTTGCCAAGGGCGTCGGTTTCGCTGATTTTGCGCCCGGTGGCCGGATCGTAGGCAAAGCTTACGCGGTTGCCCGCGGCATCTTCGATATAGTCCACCAGGCCCAGGTGGTTGTAATGGGTGATGCTGCTGCCGGTGCGCGGATCTGTTACGCCCGTTCTTCGTCCCAGCGGGTCGTAGGCGTAGGTGAGTGTCACACCAGTTTTGCTTGTCGTTGTGGTGACAAGGCCGTTTACCGCAACCGTTGCCGCCGTGATGGCCGAATCCGGATAGGAAATGGTGGTGGTTTCGGTTTTGGTGGCCGGATCGATAATGGTGGCGGTCAGGGTCTGATTGCCATGGATGTCGATGGCAGCGGTTTTTCCGATCAAGCCGTTTGTTCCCAGGCCGGAGACCTGGGTCCGCTGCGTTCCAACGATTGTGGAACGGCTATCATTATCCTGTGCATATACGCTGTTGATGGTCTGCTGCCACCAGGCGCCCTGTTCCAGGACGTAAGCAGTGCCGGTGTCGTTGATCCGGTCGGTCGAGGATGGTTCCGGCACCTCGTTTCCATCCACATCCAGACCGGACCGCACCTGGTTGCCGAGTTCGTCATAGACATAGAACGTATCGGCCAGGCCGGTGCTTTTGGCTTTTGTCATTTGGCCCAGATGGTTGTAAAAAAACTGCGTTATTTCATTTTCGGCAAAGCCCGTCTTTTCTACCATGACGGTTCTGGAAAGCATATCGGTGGTGGTCTTTTCCCACATGGCCGCGCCGGTTCCGCCCATATAAACTTTGCTCCACTGGGTGCCGTCGGCATTTACGCCGTATTCATGGTGCTGTGGGACCACACCGGTGCCGGTGATGCCCAGGGTCTTTCCATCCAGGTGTTGGGCGGTGATCTCGGTTGCCCCGCCGGGCAGTGTTACGGTGCGGGTGCGATTGATCTCATCGTAAGCATACACCGTTACAAGCCCTGCGGCGTCGGTGGTGCTTTGGATGCGCCCGCTTGCATCATAGCGGGTGCTTGAGGTCTGCGACAAGGCGCCCGCGCTTACAGTTTCGCTCAACCTGCGGCCCTGGGCATCGTAGGTGTACGTGGTGGTAATGTCACTTTGGGTTCCGATGCCGGTTTTGGTGGCGGTTTCAACGCGCTTCAAGGCATCGTAGGTGTAGCTTCGGGTGATCCCCCGGGCGTCGGTTTCGGATTGTTTCCCGCAACATCCCCACGTGCTTGCGAGGTGGGTACCGTCCGACTGGTAGCTGTCGGTCAGGTGGCCAAGTTCACTGTAATGGTGAACGGCCCACTGAATTTGCGCATATCCGCTGCCGGTTAAAACTTGCGTTTCGCGCATCAGCTCGCTGCCGAGGACATTTTCGATGCTCACTTCGCGCAAGCTCTGGTTGGCAATACCTGCCGGGTTTGCCGCGCTGCCGTGGGTGATAAAGGTCCGCATATCTTGGCCTGTGCCGGGTACAAATGTGCCGGGCGCGGCCGGGTCCGCTGCGGGCAGGTAGGTGCCGTACTCATAACTGTACGTATCCATGCGCCCGTCAGGGTATAGCGCACTTTTTAGGTTTCCGGATTCGGCCAGGCCGGTTGGGGATGCAAAGTAGTGCTGGACGGTGCGTTGATTGGCCGCATCGCCGTAAGCGGCCGAAGCCGTGGCACACCGCTCTGCAATGGTGGTGCGCAGTCCGGATGCGTCGATCAGGTACACGTGATAGGTTTTCGAAATGATCGTGCCTTGGATTTCTTCGCTTATGGTGCGAGGTTGACGCTCGTAGCGCGGTTCGCGCGAGTCCTCCGGGGCGACCGGCGCATAGTCGTAGCGCACAGCATGTCCGGCTGGATGATCGAGCCACGGCATCTCTTTAAGGGTTTTTCTCCCCAGCGCATCATAGTGGTAGATCGTTTGCGAGCCGTCCGGATTTGTCTGCGATCTGATGCGGCCGTAACTGCCGGTTTGGTCCGGGTCTACGTAGAAGGCAAAGCTGGTGCGAAGCTGCGCCGCACCGGTCCCGGTGGTTTGTGCGACCATTTCTTCTCCCCAGGGGAACACCTGGTAGGTGGTCTCGACGCTGGATGCGATATGGCCGGTGCTGTCTTTGGTGACATGGGTGACTTTGCGCTGATTGAGATCCGGAACGAAGGTTTGTGTTCTTTCTTCTATTTTAAACCCGCCGCCCTGGGTCAGTGACCAGTCCTTGTTTTGTTCATCCCACAGGTATTCATTGACAGCGGTCATGCCCTGACTTTCTTCGGTCACGGTCAGGCGGTTGAATTTTGAAAGAGATCTGTCCGGATTTTCTACTCGGATGGTTGAAAATGGGTGCGCCCAAGCGGCAACTGCGTACAACCCGTCGCTTTTGCCTACGATATGTTGGGGTGCATAGAATCTGATGTCATAGCTGAAGCTGCTGCCGGCGACGATGTCCACAAAACTTTGTCTTGTTAACACCTGTCGCAGCTGGTTGCCATCCGCATACGTTGCTTCGACCCCTTTGGCGATGGTGGAGAGTTTAAGCGACCAGGGTGTGGCAAGGCTTGCAGAAGGCTGGTCCGCCTTGATGTAAAGAGTGCCGGACTGTTGTCCGCCTTGTTCACGTCCCAGGTTGATGCTGACGTCGATGCTTGCGGAGATGCTGCAAGTCAAACCGCCGGGCGGGCATTCGGTGCATGCGCCGCATAGATAGAGTCTGGATTCCTTGTAAATGCAATCAACCTGCGCATCGGTTGCGCGCACCAGGACCCAGCCGGTTTGCGCATCGGAAGGGGAGTCTTCGTTCACTGTGATGACGCCGGTTGCGGAATCGATCTCGGCTTTTACCCCGCTGCCGCTTGCTTCGATGGTCCAGATCAATTTGCGGCCGCCGGGGGTGGTCTCGGATTGGAGTTGAATCGGTTCTCCCGGAATCAGAGACGACCGCCCGTCTTCCAGATAAATACCGTGAACCTTGATATCACCGACCCTGAGGGCTATGCGATCACTTTCAATCTCGACGCCGGTCCCTGCATTCAATACCACCTGGGCTTCATAGGTGCCGGCCTGGTCGAATTGAAATCCCCGGGCAATGGTTCCAAAACCTTCTCCCTGGGTTTCTGTGGGAATAAAAGTGATCGGGGCGCCGTCTTTATAGATGACTACATAAGCCGAAGCGGCCTTATATTCGCCGGGCACGATGGTGTAGTTCACGCGTGTGTCACAAGTGGCATACCCGAACTCATCTACAGGCACGATCACTTCGGGCTCTGTTTGAAAATCGATGCCGTAAACCTTGACGCTGGTGCCGGCCGACAAGGTGATGTCTTGCGGGACGATTTGGCAGTTGTCACAAACCGTTTGGTTTCTTTCGACCGTGGCGGTCCCCTGGATGGGGACAATATTTACGCCCGGCTGCAAAACGTAATCGACCCTGAAAGTACCGGCACCCAAATTGGTGCCCGGCTGGGATGCGAACAGGACGCCGGCCGATTTGAAGGCATTTTCGTTAAAATACTCTCTTGAACCAACCAGCTTGTTGTCGCAGACCCTTGTGCTCCCATCGGCGCAGGAAACCGCAGCGCTTGCGACCGTCTCCTTTTCTCTAAGAAAGCGGATATCTCCCCGCAGCGGAATGGTTGCGCCGGCTTTGCCGGCATCGATGCTGCGGCCGTCCGGGCTGCTTTCATAGAAATAGCTGACAATCAGGGTATCGGCGGGGATTTCTCCTCCGCTGCAGTTTCCAAACGGGTATGAATGGAGGGTAAACGCCGTATCCAGCCCCCCTGCCGTCACCTGAATGGGGTAGTCGGCATCCGGAATTGCTCCCAGGAGCACATGCGGCATTGCGCCGAGATGTCCACTGATCAACGTCAATGCGGATACGGCGGAGCTGCAGTCTCCCCAGGTCGGAAAATTCCTGATGCAGGCATCATCCGGCGAGACCAGCGAAGCCTGGCGGATGTCCTGATTGGGATTCGTGCAGGCCGCATTTTCAATGGCCGGCAACGCCGTGAAATGGACCGGAACATTGGAAATGGGATTGCCGAAGCGGTCCCTTACGACCGCCGTAATAAAGCCCGCCCAAGAAAGAATGGAGCCCTTGCGGCCGTCGCCGCTGCTTTTTTCGATTACATGGGGCGGGCCCGGGAATGCGTAAGCCGTAAAGGGGGAGGTGACGGCTTTGCCGGATGCAAGGGACGCGTCCACAATGTTTTCACCCACCTGCTGGCTGTAGGTATAGGTTTTCTCCCACCAGAAGCTGGGATTGCTCGAGGTCTTTTGGCCCAAGACGAGAGTTGCAGAGGCAATGCCGTTGGCATCCGTTTTCACCTGCGAGAAAGTGCCGCCGTTGCCGAACGTTCCTCCGCCTGCTTTGATGGTGAAGACGACATCGGCTCCTGCAACAGGATGGTGATCACCGTCTCTTACGAGGATTTGCAACGGGGCAGGCAAGACAGTGCCTGCCGTGCCTTTTTGTAGGTCCGTGGCGGTTATCTTTTGAATATGCAATTCAGACCGGGGATCATAGCTCACCGCTTCTGAATAGGGATTGGCCAGCCGGGTTAAGTAGTATTCGGGCCAGCGATCTGTTCCCCAGGCGCTCATACCGCCTGCAATCATGCCCGAGAGCATCCATCCGGACTCCCCGGTAGCCGGTGATTCCTTGGTGTATGCTGTTCCCATCCAGTCTTCATAAACGATTTCCTGTTGGGGTATCCTGACCGCAAAGCCCTGGTTTACGGCGGCTGCGATATCCTTGAGGACGTTATCTTCAAAGGGCAACTGCGCCAGGACGGTGCCCGCGTTCGAACCGTCGATCGACAGGATGGGGATTTGATGCTGGCGTGCCAAACCAAAAAACTTGGCGGTCGATACGGCATCCACCTGAAAGTTTTCTTCCAGGACCCTGCTTTCCAGCACGGATCCCTCAAGTGCCGAAAGCTGCATGAAAAGCTTTTGAATCTCTTTTTCGTTCGACTGCCCGGCGCTCGAAATCACTTCCACGGCCCTGAAATCGGCATCGACGTAGACCCCCTTCCAATCAAAGCCATGGGGGTTATCCAGCAGATAAGCGACATCGACCACTCCGCCGAGGGAGACGAGTGTGGGGATCGGCCTGATGACGGCTACCTTCAGAAGAGAGGCCAGCTCCTCTTCCGATCGGTTCCAGCGGTCGATGTAATCGATGACCGTTTCGTGGAGAAGGTCTCCCGCCCCTTTATCCTCCGCAGGGCGCTCCACAGGCAAAACAGCCTTTTGGGAAACCACTCCGATGGCTGAAATATTGCCTATGGTGTGAGGGTTTGTAACCCGTTCGATGCCGTTGGGCGAAATCAGCTCGCAGGTCAGATCAAAATCGCCGCCAATGGGCAAACCACCGCTTCCGGCGACCACCCGTCCACCATCGAGTTCCAATACCGGTCTGAGACGAACCAGGTAAGAAGGGGTGTTTCCCAATCCCCCGTAACTGTTGATGACCTCCTGATCTTCGACGGTTTCCGGTTCATACGTGAGGACCAGCGAACGATTGGAGAGTTTATGGGTTTCGATGACGGTATCAAAAAGAATGCGCTGCTCCGTATCCACGGCTTTGCACCGCAATTTGTGCATCAGTTCTTCAGGAATTCGGGTGTATTCACCAGTGATGGCGATCTGGGTGAATTGGAGCCCGGCCGGAAGAATCATCATTTCTTCGGGATTGAGGCTTCTTTTTAAAAGGAGCGCCTCATAAGAGGCATCCAAAGGGTGCTGACTGAAGAAGTCATCCACTTCTGTTCTTAAGAATTCGAGGAATGTCATGTCGTGGACGCTTGAAAGGAAGCTTTCACGCATTTCGGCCAGGGGAAAATCCTGCGGCAGATCGATGGGCGCGTTCTCTGCATAGCCTTCGACCTTTATCGAAGTATCCAGGCCAATCCAGCTTTTCCCATGTTCATCGATGACAGCGCCCCGGTAATTGGCATAGGGCACCTGGGTCTCCACCCAGATGTGCTCGATCCGGAAATTTTGAATCGCACCCCCGGCAATAACGGGCGAGTAGGGGATGCCGGCTTTCTGGAAGAATTCGGCCAAACCCTGCACACCGTCTACGCCGGTCAGTTTTTTGGCTGTTTCCACATCCGGGAAGAACTCGATTACGCCGCGGACAAAACGGGCCGGATACCCGGAAACCCTGAACAGGGCAATGAGCAGATTGGCCTGGTCGCAGTCATTACCGCTTTTTTGGTTCAGGGTCTCGTGTGCCCCTTTCATTGCCCCCCAATACCATTCGGTCTGGATGTTGTTTTTGACCCACTCGTAAATCGAAACAGGATTCCAGTTAAGGGATTCGGCCAGAGTGGCGATCTGTTCGGATATGCCGGTTTCGGGAGTTTCATCCAGATCGTCTGGCGCGACGGTTTTGTTTCCTCCCTGGTAGGCCGGAACAATGACAGGTGAGGAAAGGGGCTGCTTTGCGGGATAACGCAAATGCGTGTACGGCAGGGTGCCGTACAGGGGATTTTTCTTTTGATAGAGCATCTGATCCACAAGTGTTTTCAAATGATCCAGGCTTTTTGGCGTCAAATCCTTTTCTACGGCCAGGCCTTCCAGGATGCCCAGGTAGGTTTCTATCGTATTTTTGTAGTTCAACAGCATGGCGCCGTGCCGGGCGGCGGCATGAGGGGTGCGGATGCGTTCGGCCCTCAGCTGGAATCTCTTTTCGAGATCGGTGTGCGTCTCGCGGATCTGGTCGGCCAGATTCTTCAGGACTTGGAGATGAGAACCGGCAGGAGACCCCCCGGTCACGAGCGCCTGCATTTTGAGTATGACGCTCCGGCTTTCGATAAGGTGCTCCTGCATGTTCTTTTCAAGCCGAAGATCTGCGGCAAATGAAAAAACAGGCAGCAAAAGGAGGACGAGAAGAAGGGTTGTCAGGCAACCTCCACCGCAATTCAGTTTGCTTCGATCAAAACACGCTTCAGGCTGTAGGGATGATCTGGATGAACAGGACAAGCGGCAACATACGTTCGGCTTCATGTCGGGTCCTTTTTCCATTCTCCGGGTTGTTTCCATGCAAGCGGGCTGTCTTCGCCTCCACTACCATCCTGCGCTGCTGTCCAGCCAAAGGTTTGAATTCCGGTCGATCTTGATATACTTGCCGATCAGTGCGCCCTGCAGGAATGAATTGTGCATCAAATGAATCGTTCCATTGGGCGCATAGAAGATGGCCCGCACATCCGCGCCATGCCCCAGCATCACGGCCATGGGCTCGGCACCCGGCGCGAGAGGATTCCCATTTGCGCCATTTACATAGATTCGAACGTCGCCGGCTTCGGTCCCCGAACCCGCATGCGGTCCGATGTAAATGTTATGTTCCGAAGAGAACCGGCCTTTTATGATCAGGTCCGCGGGGCCTTGGAAAATGAGTTTGATATTGTGCTTCAAGGTGAGGGTTTCCAGATGATAGGTGCCGCCGGTCAGTATCAGCGTACTGTTTTGATCCGCGGTTACGGACCGGTAAGCGCCCGGGTCAAGCGTCGCCGATGAATTCTTGCGGATTTTGACATCCACAAGACCCGGCTGAGGCGCCGGAAAACCGGGCAATGCGATTTCCAGCGGCAGATCGAGCGACGCGATGACCTCGCCTCTGATCGTTCCGCGATTGTCGATGGTGTTGGAGGCGACGTTGTATACAGAGCTGTTGATGTCGATGAACAGGTCGTCGGCAAAAAGCGTGGTTTCATCTGAGAAATAGACATTTCTTCCAATCATTACTTCACTTTCTCTTCCCATCCATGGACCGTCCGATGCATTCAACACCCCGACGTCGCCACTGTGCACCTTGATATTCCGATCGAAGAGCGCGGACTCGAATGCCAGAACAACGAAATCGGCGAGGGAATACGCTTGCCCGGAAGAAATTGAGAACTGAATGATATTTTCGGTCTTGTTTCCGGCCAGATCCAAGGCTGTCACGCTTAAGACATAGTCTCCGGGAAGGGCTATCAGCGTCCCGGACTCAAAGGGCTGTCCATTCAAATCTGCGGCCCAGGTATCCAGGTGATTATCATTCACCGTGATGATCGGTATGACCTCTTCGCCATACGAGTTTCCGTCAACGACACCTGTGATACCGATTTGGGGCGGTGTTTTGTCGATGACAAAGGCATAACCGGCTGCGGCAGCATTCCCAGCCGCATCCGCGGCTTCTGCCTTCAGGAGATAAGCACCCTCTTCGCTGATCGTGCTCCCACTGCTGAATGGCTGTCCGTTCAATGTAATTGCCTGTGGGCCGGGATGCGTATCCGCTATGGTGATAAGGGGGGTGATATCCGAATTGTAATAGGCGTTCTGGGTTACACCCGTGATGAGAATAACCGGCGGCGTCATGTCGATGCCGAACCCGATCGTCTCCTGAAAGCTTAGCTCTCCCTGGCCCAGGACCGATATGCTTAACAGGTAATCCCCATCGGTTTGAATGGGCGTTCCTGATTCATACGGCGCGTTGTTGAGCAGGTAAGCCACTTTTCCCGGCGGGCAGGCCCTGACGCTGATGACGGGGGTTACGGGGCTGTTGTAATGAATACCCTGCCGGACGCCCGACACGGTCACCTGCGGCGGCCACACGCCCGCTGTAAGATCGCAGTGGGTGCCGGCCAGGATTTTGGGCTCGCTGAATGCGGGCAGGCCGGCCTGCAGAATCGCCTGATAAGACTGGGGACCCACGTTGAAGGTGGGCACCGCCGCATAACCGCTTATACTCCTGCCGGCGGGGAGGGAAATATTTTGCTCGTACCTGCCTTCGATGGTGCCGCTGCCGGGATCAAGGATCACCACGGCTGCTTTTACATTGTAAAGGTCCATGGGGCCGTTATTTAGAATCTGGTAATGGAACTGGATCGTCTCTCCGGCGCATGCGGTGTCGGGAGAATAACGGATACTTCCGGTCACATGATCCAGTGGAGAGCTTTGGAAACCATCCTGCCTTACCCTGAAAGAGGCTACGGCGATGTTTTTAAAGCCGTCCGGCCCCATATACTTCAATATCAGCATATAGGATTTAGGCGCGAGATTGGTTGTGGAAAATATGAATTGCCCGGCATGGTCCTTGTTCAGCTCAAGCTCGAGGCTTTCCTGCCGGTATTCGATCTGCGCCGTGGTGTCGGGGTCGACAAGGCTTACGAAGACGGACAAGGCGCCGCCGGCATTGAAATTGCCGCTGTTATGAATGGTGTAGTCTGCGACGACATGGGCGCCTTGCAAAAGCACTTCCGGCGTGGCGCCGATAACACCTGTGATCGCCATGCCAGGATCGATCGCAAAGAACCGTTCGGCGGCGGACACGACATTCTCGTGGTAGCTCACCTCGACATCGGCCCGGCAGGCGCCCGGCGGATGAAGCCCGCTGTTCCATTCAAAGACCGTTTTGGCAATGCCACCCCCCAACAGGTTTAAAATAAACTTTTGCTCGCTAAACAGGACGCTATCAGCGCTGTCGACAAGCTTCAGTTTTACTTCAAGCAGGGGGACGATGAAGTTGTGCCCCCGGTTTTCAACAGTGACCTCAAAACGCGCATCCTCATGGGGACCGTAATTGGTTTTGTTCGACGCGAGCGATGTGGACAGGATCAGATTGGGCAGGATGGCGAAGGAAAGCGTATTCTCTTTCAATGCGCCCGAACTGTCGGAAAGGATGCTCCGCAGCCGGTATGGGCCGGCAAAGGTATGGCCGGTGTTCCACAGCAGGAAATATTCGGACAATCCATAGCCCGCCTGCACCGGCATGCCCTCGAAGGCTTTTACAATACTGCCGTTCAGATCTTCGATCCAAATGTTCAACACGCCTTCCATTGGCGCACCGCTGTTGAATACTTTGACGGAAATATGCATATCGTCATCGATGATATATTCGGGGAAATCGAGTTCGCTGACCATATCCACGCCGGCCCGGGCGGACACAAAAAAGTCTTTGACCGCATAGTTGTCTGAAAAGGTGGACTCCATGAGGTCGGCTTCCGTATAGACATCCACGATGACGGTATTTTCTCCGGGCATCCCGGCAAGCAGAGTGAACCCCGCGAACGTTTCCGAATGCGGCAAAAGGGTACTGAATTTCTTCGAGGCCGCCAATCCGACGTTTCCATCCGCATCAATGAGATAGAGATCCACATGGACATCATCGGCCTGGATTGTGCCTGTATTTCTTACAACCAGACTGGCGCCGAAAGTGCCGCCCTGCAGGGGTACCTGGGGAAGAATGTGAATATCTTCGGACGATACTTGGAGATTGGGCAGAGCATCCGCATCGAGGGTGACATGGATATCATCGGATTCCCAACTTTCATTTCCAGCGGCATCCTTTGCAACGGCATGGAATTTGTTTTCACCGGGAATCAAACTGACATCGGAGAACTCGAAAAATCCTGCCGGCTTGATCAAATGCGCCATACCCCATGCCGAATAGAAAATTTCTCCGGTTGGCAGCCAATCGATGCTGATAGGTGAAAATTTATCAATTTCCACAACCATTTCAGGTAGGGTTTGTCCGGCGGCGTCCTTGATCCACAATTGAATTCCTTCGTCGTATTCAGTGGTAAACATGATGTGTGCGCCACCCGGCGCCCAGTCGAATTCAACCTCAGCATCGCCGGAAAATGTTACTTGGCGGGTCTGTGCCGAAATCAAGTTATAGGCAAACAAATCGGTAGAGCTGTTTGCCACGGCGGCAAATGCAAGTTCTTCACTGTTCGGAGACCAAGCCAAACGGTCGCTGCCCGCGAGGTCGGATATCTGATACTCCAACCCGATGACCTGCAAGGTATGCAGGTTCAGCAAGAAAAGCATGCGGTCTTTAAGATAGGCTATTTTTTGGCCGTCCGGAGATATTTCCGCATAATCGGGTGCAAGATTCTGCGTTTTCTGGGTCAAGGTATCCGAGGCAATATCTCTGACCCAGATATCTGCGCTGCCGCCCCGATTTGATACAAATGCGATCCGGGAGCCTTCAGCCGACCAGGAAGGAAATATCTCCACCACGTTAACATCGCTGGTCAGCTGCGTAGTTTTTCGTTCTTCCACATCATAGATGTGGATTCGATTGGACGAATTGACATAGATGAATCTTTTCCCATCGGAGGACCACTTGATGGCGGGGTCTTGGAGACTGCTCGTGAAAGTTCCCACAAGTGAATCAGTTGCCAGATACCGGATATTGGAACTCCAGCCATAGGGTCTTGTAAAAGCCACAAGCAGGCCGTCCGGGGAAACGGCGGCAATCATATCGATGCCGCTTATGCCGCGTCTTTGTATATCGGTCGCACCCGATGCAGTGACACCACCTGCTGGTTTATCGTTGTGGAACAAGCTTATCGTCGCTTCCGCCTCCGACAGCCCCTTCACGGATGTTTTCGATTGCTTTACTGTAGTGGGATTGGCGCTGACGGTCGGATAGATCAGAACCGGTTTGGATGGCGGGGCGATATCGCGGGGGATACCGGCGGTTTCGTTTGAAACGATGATCTGATTGCCATTGGGATCAACCATAACCAGCAAGTAGTAATAGGCGTTTGCGTTGGTCAATCCCATATCCGTGTAACAGGTACCGGTAATGACATCGGTGTTGATCTTGGTGTATTCCCCGCCAGGGGAACCTGCGCGGTACAGATGATATCCAATGAAGCCGCCCTCTGCCGGTTCCCAGCAGATAATCAGGGCTTTTCCTTCAAAAACAGGCGTGATGTTCAAGTCAAGGGGGTCTTCAGGCGCTTCAGGAGTAATCGCCGCGCCGGCTTCATCGGAGCAGGCGCTTTCATTACCCGTAAAAGTCATCGCAGCCACGCGATAGGTGTGGGCGCCTGCGATCCGATCCGGATCAAGATAGGTGGTCTCGGTGGCGAACGCCTGGTTTATCCTGTTCCACCCGCCGGCTGTATTCTTGTAGATTTTGAAACCGGCGAACGGCGCGCCCGTGCTATGCGTCCAGTTTAAGATGACGTCTGAACCGTTTGCTTCGGCAATCAGATTTTGCGGTACGGCGGGGGCCGGCTCCCGGGCCAGCAAACTTTCAGTGCCGTATCTATCAATGGCCGAGACTTGATAAAAGATTTCGCCGTTCAGCGGATCCAGATCTTCATAAAATGTTTGTCGAATGGGGTTTTCTTTTAGAATTCGGACTTCGGCCAACCTGATGCGGTTGTCCGAAGAGGGGGTCGGGGATGTGATCCAGATTCGAATGGCTTGTGTTCCGAAAGGCGGGGCAAGATCGAATGCATTGACCTTTTCATGATTTTCGGAAACCCTGGCCAGGGTCATCCAGCCATTTGCGAGCCTGGCCTGGATTTCATAGTCCCGGCCCGCAAAAAGGGCGCTCGCTTCATCCCCAAACCATACGATTTCAACATAATTGACCAGCTCATAGGCGGAAAATTGTATCTGCCACCACACGGGATCACGCTCGAAAGAACAATTCCAATAGGTATTGCTATTGCGATCCACAGCCCTGTTCGTGTTGGTATTGCAGGAGGCACTGGTCGTCCCACCGCTCAGATAAGACGGTTCATTGACCATTTGACCATCCGCATAAATGTTATAGCCGAAGATATCGATTTCGCTGTTCGCATTCCAAGCCAGGCCCGTCCCGGTCGCAGCGTCCATGGACAGCCCGGTCGGGGCCGAGGGTCTGGTATTGAAAACAGCCGCAACCATTTCAGAAATCTTGCTGGTGTTTCCCGAGGCATCGATGCCTTTTGCAGTGATGCGGAATTCATCATCCGGGTCAAGGGCGGTATCAAAATTAAACCGGCCGTCCGCACCGGCAGTTGTCACCGCTGTCCGGTTCGCGCCGGAGGCCGCTGAAATGTGCATCTCCACTGTTACATCGGCCGCCGCGCTTCCCTTGATGGTAATATGGCTTTCTTTGCCCGGAAAAGGCGGTTGCTCGAGCACAGGGGTATAAATGTGTGCTTCAACACTTTGCGAAGTCAGGCTTTCATTTCCTTTTGAATCGACTGCCGTAACCGCAAAAACATATCGGGCGTCCTCCCATCCGATCCTTTCAAAGCTGTTTTGAGAGATAAGGCTCGAGTTCAGTTTGAAATTATTTGTATCGGCTATCCTGTAAATATTGTATCCGGCAAAATCCGGTTCCGCGTTGGCGTCCCATGAAAAAGTCAGATTTCCACCTTCGACGCGGACGGCGAGCCCCTGAGGCACAGCCGGCGGCATCAAGTCTGTATACTCGACGGTAATCTCAGGTGGGGCCGGATCTGTTTGCTGGGTTTTGTCCGTGGCCACCGCACGCAGGAGATATTTGCCGTGGCTCAGGCCTGCAGCGGCTGAGTCAAGATGGGCGGTAAACGGCCTTTCGGTGACGGCATGGCCGATATCGCTCCAAACGGCGGCGCCTAAAGGCTTGAATTGAAAAAGAACCGATAAGATGTCCAGATCCGGCGACTGGGCATTGATGGTTAATAGGCCATCGAACTTGCCGTTGTGTGCGGGGGATGTGATTTGCGCACGGGGGGCGCGCGCATCTATTGTCACTTCTTTGCGATTGGACGGCAGGCTGGTGTTTCCCGCCGCATCAACGGCCACGATATAATAGGTGTGCGCTCCGTCCGGCAGACTTGCATCCGTGTAGGCGGTTCCGGTGACGAGATACGGGCCGAAAAAAGTAATTGTGGCATTGCCGGCATTGGCCAGTTCATGATTCCTGTACACGAGGTAACCGGCAAGGTCCGGCTCGCCATTGGCTTGCCAAGTCAAAGTGACGGAATTGGCGCTTGCTGTTGCTGAAACAAGCACCGGCGCGGCCGGCGGCGAATGGTCGAGCGTCACCATGATTTGATGCGAATTGGTATTGCCGTCCAGATCTTCCGCTTCCAGTTTGAGGGCATACCGCCCTTCGGAAAACTCCGAAGTACTCCACGGCGTGAGCAACCCCTTGATCACCGGCACCGGCGATGTGCGAATCAGGTGCCATTCGTACGGCCCCTCGGGGCCGGCTGCCAATCCCGCGAAAACACGGTAGACTTTAAAATCTTCGGAACTCGAGGCGCTTCCGAAGATATCCACGGTGCCGCTGACGGAAGCACCATCTTTCGGCGCGTCTATGCGGGCCGTCGGACCGACCATATCGACCGTCATGGCCAGCGCATTGGAAGGGGCACTTTCCCATCCGGCCAAATCCACTGCCTTGACGATGTAGGTATAACGGCCCTCCTTGAGATTCTGATCCAGGTACTGAATATCGGCAATCAAGCCGGTGTTGAGTTTCAGATTGTTGCGATAGAGATTGTAGCCGGCGATATCCGCTTCAGGGTTTTGCGTCCAGTTCAAACGAATATCGTTCTTGGACACCGTCTCGGCGGAGAGAACCGGTGCGGCGGGCGGCTGGGTATCGACTTTGAAGCCGGTGAGCAGCTCGGTCCGGTTGCCGATGGCATCCTCGGCGCGGATTTTCAGGCAGTAGTCACCATCCGCGGGCAGCGGACTCAAAAAGGCCAGCATGTTCTCTTCCACCGGCGCGGCAGATTTTCGCAGCAGCGACCAGTTTTCGGCGGCGGGGCAATCGTTTTCAGCTATTTCGACGGCATATTCGATCAGATGACGGTCGCTTACCGATCCCGATATGGGGGTCTGTTCTCTCAAATAGCCATTCTGATTTGTAAAATCGCGGATCGACACGACCGGGGGGGTGTTGTCCAGGCGGACATGCATGGTTCGCTCGGCTGTCCAGCCCGCGCGGTCTCTGACCAGAAGAGAAAGCGTATAAGGCCCGTCCGCGAGGTTGCCTTGGGGGCCCACCTGCCAGGTGCAAAGATCTTCGGTCTGCGGCAGGGCATTTCCGGATGCGAGGGTAGTCCAGGTATCCGGAGAAAATCCAGCTCCGTATCGCATCGTCCAATCCAGTAGATTGGCTTCGGCGATGATTCCCTTCACCGGGAGCGCGCCCTTATCCATGCCGAACAATTCGTCTTCGAGGGGCGCCAGGATTTCCACTGCCGGCGGTGTTTTGTCGATGGTGAAACGTATTGCGCTCTCGCTGATGTTTTCACCTTTGTCCCCAGCCCGGACCTTTAGGGTGTAGGCACCTTCCGCCAGGTCGGCCAGCTCCTGGAATCGATGATCAAGGCGGTTTTGATGGCCTGTCTCGATGGGATGGGTAGTGCTGTCATCCGAATAGGATATCGTGTAGACATCGATATTCAAATCATGGATGGTTCCCTTGATGAGGACGCTTTGTTTCACATAGGCCGGATCAAGCGGCTGTAGCATTTCGATCACGGGCGGCAAGGTGTCCACGACCGCCTGCACAGCGGTCTCCTGGAGAATCGCGGTGTTGGCCGAAAGGGCGACTTTGAGCGAGACCTTGTATTTTCCATCAGGCACGCTGGTCCCTGCGTTGTCCCTGCCGTCCCAATGGTATGAGTGCGGACCCGCAGGCACCGAATTCAGAGCAAATGTTTTTACAACCGCAGCGCCGGCATCGTAAATGTCGATGACCACATCGCAGGTTTCGGCTAGCTCATAGAGGATTTGAAGGTTTTCCAGCCTGCCGTCTCCATTGGGAGAAAAAAGTTCCGGGGCGGCCTTTAAGAATTTGATCAAATCCATACGCTGGGCAAGCAGGAGGGTGACGCTGGTTTCACGTGAATTTCCCACATCGTCCACGCCACTTAATCTCAACGTCCATTCGCCTTCCAGCCCGAAGGTATTCCATTGTCCGAGAGTATCGTTGTCGATGGGATTGGCTCCGCTCTTTAGAACCGACACAGCCCCTGACACCGCATTTTCCACAGTCAACCGGTAGAGGCTGAAATTACAATCGCTCACGGAGCCTGCGATCTGAACGACGGTCCCGAGCGGATCGGCGGCCTGCGGGTAGGCAATGATCGCCAGCGGCGGGGTGTTGTCCACTTCGATCGGCAAATGCTTTTCCACGACATTTCCGCACAAGTCCTCGGCCCTCACAAGGATCGTATAATTCCCATCCGGAACGAAGGCGCCGCTGTCATTTCTTCCATTCCAAACAACTTTGTCATGGGTTCCGGCATTTACGTGGCCGGAAAAAAGGGTTACGACCGGCGTGGTTGCCTCAAAAACTTTTATATTCAAGGCAGTGTATTTCCCCACCGTGAAGTAGATGTCGGCTTCATCAAAAAGGCCGTCCTGATTAGGCGAAAACAGGTCCTTATCGGTGTAAGCGGTCAGGGGGACGATCTTGCTCATTTGCACGACGGAGCGATGGCAGTTCACGTTTCCGGCGATATCCGTGACTCTGAGTTGGATCGTGTAAATCTCTCCATTCAGGTTTGTGACATCCCAGGCCCCAATGTGGCCTTGCTTGGAAGATTCGATAACCATGGGGCAGCTGGCACGACCGTCTTGGCATCCCCCGCGTGACAGGGCCGGCTTCCAGGCGGCGGTATTTTCCCCTTCACTGTAGTATAATTCAATGCGCTTGACACCGTAGTCATCGGTTGCAAAACCCTCCACGTTGACTGCAAACCAATCTCCGGCCGGGTCGGTTATCCGCACGGGGCAAATCTCCGCCGCTCTGTCGGGATAGATGATTCCGGCTTCGGGAAGCCGCCGGTCGACCACAAGGCGGTCCCATGCGGCCAATGTTCTAATCTCGTCTTGATGAACGAATTCAAGAATTGCCTTGATCTCATAACCGCCCTCCGGCAAACCGGAGGTATCGACTTTGATGCCGCTCCACTTTTCCATACCAAGGTCCAAGCGCTTCAGCAGCTTGAATTCAGCGGACTCCTTGAGGTAGTAGCTCAATGTTTTAAGTTTTATGCTCGATGATTGGCGAACAGTAAACCCAGCCATGACTTCCACCTTGGAGGAGGAGTATCCCTGGCAGGCGCCGGCTTCAGCGTATATGACATTCAGCGTCAGTTCTCCGGCAAATGGCAATTCGGGTTCGCTGCCTTCGCTTTCACATGGACCCGTGGGGAATTGGACTGAATTGCTGATGTATTGCGAGCCGTTTTCGCCGGTACCGACCATTCGGATGGTGTATGCATGACCGCTGTCGGCGATGGGATGATGGTTGCCGATGAAAATGACATCCAAAGGCGTATCGTAAACTTCGTATGCATCGAAAATCGTCCAGGACCTGAAGTTTGGATCGGTTTGACTCAAGGCCTGCAATTCCTGTGTATCAAGATTATCGGGAAGCGATATCCGGGCATTCAGCGTGTATCCCATCGATTCCGGAGTAAAACAGAGGGAAATGTCAAACTCCGGGTCTGCAAGATAAACAGGGTTGGAATAATGCACCTGGTTAAAAGCATTCTGCATCTCAAAGCGCACCGCTTTGACCGCACCGGGTTGGAATGAAGAATTGTCCCATAGGAAAAGGATTCTTCCAGAGGCCGGGTCGACGATCTGTTCGCCTTGAATCCATCGATTGTTGATGCGGTATTGAAGGGTGATATGCTGCAAGGGTTCTATGAATGTTTCCAGAACTTCGATTTGATGGAGGCCGGGTGCAATGCTCCAAGCAGGCAGGTTGCCCGGGGCAAATTGCCCGGCGGCATTTTTTTTCAGGGATATCAAAACGCTGTCCCACCGAAAAAGCGCCCCTTTTTCTTCACGGAAATAAGCGCTGGCGATGCTTTTGTTTCCAGCGAAGTCTTCACAAACGATCCTGAAACGTTTGCCGATCATGAATTCAATGCTTTCGGGGAAGAAAAGGCGCAGCACCTTGGGTTGCGGCCTGCCATAATCATCAACGACCATTCTGTTGTTCTGATCCACCGTCACCAATCGGCTTTGGCCTGCTTCAAATTCATGCCATTGTACAGGATTCCCGCCTTCTTCATATTCGATGGACCATGATTTGAAATTGGCATCTTCGGCCACTCCTGAAAGGGCAACGCTTATTCCTTTATCTTTATGCGGGAGCAACTCGCTGAAGGCCAACGATACATAGGGATGAACAGTATCGACGTTAAAGAAAAAGGTGTAGTCGAATATCCGTATTTGATAGAGTCCGTCCGCAACAATGCTGCCGTATTCGTCCAAACCGTCCCATGCAATGAGGTGCCTGCCAGGAATGGGATAATCCTTCGCGATGGTGCGAACAAGGCCGTCATTTTCGTCAAGGATCTGGAATTCCAGATGGGCCGGCTCGTTGACGGTGAAGTGCAATTCAACGGAATCCTTTACCCCGTCGTTGTTCGGAGAAAACAATTCGCCGACCTTATAGAAGTTCGAGACGGCGGCCCGTGCGCCCCATGACGCTACGGTTTGAGTCGAAAGGCTGTTCCCGGCTTTATCGAAAGCGGTCAGTCGTACATAAAACATTCCATCATGCGGCGGGACCCATGTGGCCAGTACATCGTTGTCCACAGGTTTTTCTGCCGCGGGTGATAACAGGTTCCAAAAATCAGGATTTTCCAGGCTGGCATACTCCAGTAAATAGTGGGAAAAATTCAGGTCTATTGCAGTTCCTTTTAAGCTAATATGAGTTGCATCGTTTGTGACACGGACATTTGCGGTGAGGCTTAGAAGAGAGTGCATTGTATGGTAATCTGAACCATAATCATCAAAGACGATATACTTACCGTTGGGGGATAGATATAGATCTATGACTTGACGATCGTGCTGCAATCTTGAGTATTCCAGATAATCAGGTTTTAGCTTGATAAAAGTGAAATTGTCACTTCCATCGAGGTAAAGCATTTCCGAGCTAGAGCTAAGCCATGTAAAATGACTACCCCAGAAATAATCATTACAGAAACCTTCCGGAGGAGGCCACAAAGTATATGCAGCAGGCAGGGCAAAAGAGAGAGCGCATTTGTTCAAATCCCACGTGTAGGAACTAACTGGTATTGCGTCTTTGCTTCCTGAAATCGCATCGGTAATCATCATGTAGCCGAAATTGTCATCCTGAATAGCCACTTTATGGCCATCCGGCGACCAGAAAAAGTCTGTAATGTACCAATAGAAAGGGGCGGTTCCATCGTAAAGAATGGTACAGTCTCCGTTAAAATCACACATTCGTGCTTTTCCGTTAACGATATCATCTACTACAGCGAAATTTTTAGCTTCATGACTGATGTAAATGTTATGGCTATACCTATCAGTATTGATCTTTATTGGACTGTCTCCCAGGTCTGCATCGATAATGTAATAATCATTTTTGACGGATTGTTTGTAATCCCGAAATAGGACTTTGGAATTATCGAGCCAATATAATTCCCTATAACCTGAGAAATAAAAACCAGGGTATGTCTCCAGGTTATAGATCGGTTCCCTACTCCCGTCTGTGTCGACTTTCATTATTCTTGTCCCGGTCATGTATAACAATTTGGTACTATCAGGACTCCAGCGAACACAAAAATCGTTTGGGGTTGAATCAGGGAGTATTTCGATTTTCTTCGATCCATCCTTGTTGATGATGTTTACTTTAGAAGTATTGGTCAATCTGTTCCAGGTCCAGTACGCAACAAAGGCGCCGTTGGGAGACCAATAGAGATTCCTGATAAATTCCTCTGGGATTTTTATGCAGGAACCACAATTTCCCGCGTCATATGAATCAAGGAGCGTTAGATTTTTTCCATATTGATCAACCGTCCAGAGCTGTATGTAATCAGCATTTTGGCTGCTTTTCAGTTTGGTTAAAATAAAGGCCGCCGACTCTCCGTCTGGTGATATCGCAAAGCCATTATATTGGTTGAAATTTTTGTCAAACTTGGTCACATTTAGAGTGCTGGCCCCGCCATAATCGAAGAAATATCCCGTATACTCTCCAGATTGGCGCCACTCATCAGGAACAATCCGCACGGTATTCATACCATCCGGGTTCACGGTATATAGGCCATCATCTTTGTACATTAGCTTGCTGTCATCTGGAAACCACCTGTAATCGCGTTTCAGGATCGTGTTTTGCTTCAAAAAGCATGTCCCAACCGCATCGATCATCGAGGATCGATTGTTGTCCACCTCAACCGCTAGTCCGGAGATCACGCCGCCATTTAAACCCCGCACCTGCATCTGATAATCGCCGTCATCCACCACGCGGCCTTGGTCATCGAGTCCATCCCATTTTATGCTGCCGCTCAGGGCATTTTCGAATTCGGGCGCGGTAAAAACCCTGACAATATGACTTCTACGGTCCGTTACCACCACCTGGACCGTCTGAGGCATATCCAGCGCAAAGAAAAAGCGCGTGTCATCCTGAATGCCGTCGCCGTTCGGGGATATGTATCGCTCCGTCAGCCACAAATTGCTGTCCTGAACTCCCAGGCTGCGGGCGGCCACGTTATTGTGTTCGTTCAGTTCCTGGATTTCGTTGTCCGGATCGACCGTAACCACGATATCGTGGGCCCCCGTACGGCCGGTGGTATCAAAGGTGAATGAAGCACTCGCCGTGGAATTGGACGGGAATGTCGAAATGACGGTTGTTCCGAACACGTCAGTGCCCGCTTCTGCTTTCACTATGACATCGGCCGCAGCTTGTTGCCCGGTATTCTGTATAAACAGGTGGATGCCTACCGTCTCTCCTTCCGCCGGCGCGGAAGGGGTGAATGAAATGGAAGTGGTGGAAACGGCAAGATCCGGAAGTCCCAAAATCTCCAGGCTCTTGAAGGTGCCGTTATCGGTCTCGTCGATTTCTTCGATTTGGTTCGAGGGATCGACTTGGACAAACACGATCCTGCTTCCGGAAAGGGCGATATCGGACCAGCTGAAGTTACAAGCGAGGCTCTCACCCCCCGGGATGCGAGTGATGACCGATCGACCGAGAAGTAAACCGCCCTCTCCCGGAACGCCGGCGTGAAACTCCACCGGGACATTTTCAGCGGCGGAATAGCCGGTGTTGTGGACCAGCACGGATATTTCTACCGCCTTGCCCTGGTGGGCGGGTTCAAGGGAGAAGGCGACATCCGTATGGGTCACCTTCAGATTCGGTTTTGTGGAAGCATTGACGGTGATCGGTGCCGAACCTGCGTTGTTGTCCTCCGACAGTTCCGCAAGAGCATCTTCCGGATCAACTTGCACGTTGATACGCAAGTTTTCACCAGGATAATTCGCTTTCCAGGTGATTTCATGGTGGGTCGTTGCGCCGGCAGGGATATCCACATGGGCGGTCCGGAGCAGGACGGCACTCTGCGGGGTATCCAGGCTGTAGCGTACGGCTACCTGGTAAGCGTTGGTTGTGCCTTTGTTTTTTATGGATGCGCCGATCGCCACGGATTGCATCAGGTCTACGGTGCCCGGGGCCGCAGAGACACTCGATACTTCGAGATCATACGAGTCAGTTGGGTAAAGGGCCTTGATGGCGGTATTGTTCACCCTGCTGGATTCGACGATGAGTCTGTCCGGGTCGATAACGATAAAATATCGACGCGTGCCGCCTTCCGCAACCGTCACGGTGTACTGGGCCTCAACGGAGGATTTGGCGGGAAAGGCAACGAGCTTTTCGCCCAGTTTGTTTTCTTCGGAGACCGCATTTTGATAGATGGCGACTTTGGCCTCCGGTACATCCGTCAGGCCGTTGTTCCATATCACTGCGCTGACTACCAGTTCGGCGGGCAAACTCGAAATGGACGCTGGTGAGAACGAAATGTCATTTGGGTTGATCGAAAGATCCGGCTGGATCATCGCCGTCAGGGTGGCATTGACGGCAAGGGCGGTCTGATATGGACTATTGAACCAGCTTCCGTCCTCAGACTGGAGGCCGAGAATGTAATTAACGGCATTGCTCGTGCTGCCACCGGCCACATTCATCTCCTTTAAGATCAGAAGGGCCGATGCCGTATCATAGATCGTGCTCGGGCTGTTGCCGAAGCCACCGTCGGTGTTTTGCTTGCTCAATAGCCACGCTAAGCCGTTTTGAATGTGATCGTCACATGAAAATGTTTGCCGATAAAGATGGAATGCGGCCAGGACTGCGGCTGTTTGCTCGACACTGCTTCCCCGGTCGTCATTTCCCCAGCCGCCATCCGTGTTCTGCCGGCCTTTCAGATAGGCGACGGCCCGGCCGACGGCAATCGGGTCGGCGTATGCAGCCATTGCCAAAACCTTTAAAACCAGAGCGGTGTCCGTCGGGTTGCTCACGTAATACCGGTTGCTGCCCCATCCGCCATCGGGGTTTTGCCTGGCCAGCAGCTCATTCAGCAACTCTGCGCCGGCTGCAGAACCGGAAGAGACGAATGCTTTTATTTTTCTGGTGAAGTAATCCGTATTCCTGGAAGGAGTCTGCTCCAGCCACTGAAATCCTTTGCTGCGGCTTTGTTCAGCTGCACCAAAACGGTTGAGGGCCAGCAATGCTTCGGCCGTGTCTCTTGGCGATGTCCGCAGGGTGTCGGACCAGCTGCCGTCGGGGTTCTGATTATCGATAAGCCAGGCAACACCTTCATTGATTTCCGGTGGTGTGCTTTTCGGATCATGGCTCGGCGGGACTATGCCCGGGTTTGTGGGGTAGTTTTTTGCCGGGGAAGCGTCGAACCGTACCAGAGCCTGTCCGTTGGTAAGGCTGGCAATCCAAATCGCCCAATGTTTCAGGATCGTTCGGATGGGGTTAATCTGGCTTTGGTTGAACGTCTCCGGCCGGGTGATAAGAATGCACGCGATTTTAAAATGCTTTTGAGAATTCTCAACCGATGGGACCCTGGCGCCTTCCACAGCGATAATGTCGTCTATCGTAACGTAACCGGCCGTGCCCTCGACCGTAACCAGCTTGTCTGGAAGGCCGTCGGGATCGATATCCGGATTTTGAATGAGAAGCATGGGAGGGACTTTGGATTTTTCCAAAAAACCCATCAAATACAAATCGAGGGGACTGTAATACTTTCTTCCCGGCAGTGATGTAAATGTTCCGTTTGCGTTGACCTGCCAGCGGTTTCCGTAAAGAACTGAGCCTTTCGTGTCCAAGAGATAGCTCCAATGGGTGTCGCCGCTGCCAATCAGATCTTCGCCAACGCTGCCATCCACTTTTCTGTACTTGACGAAAGCCCCCCAACGGTGAAGAAATTCATGACTTAAAAGCCCCATTGTATCGGTAAAATCAATATCGAGCGGATCGGATGCCAGGGCTGCGATGTATCCGGCATCGATGATCCCTTGGAGATTGCCTCTGCTTCCATACAAATCGGAATGATCAAAAGGAGCCTTGCCAATCCCCCGGGTATCATTTTTGACGCCATGGTAAATGCCCTGTACGGCAACCGAGTTCCCACCAACTGAAGCAATGGGCAACTGGTAAGCGAAATCTGAAAAAATGATCAAAAAATCGTAATTATCTTCATGAGTTCTGTAAAATTCTTTGGCAATGGCTTGCCTGGGGATTGCATTGTCCGGAGAATCCAGGCTGGGCGTATCATAGCTTCCAACGACTTCGATGACTGTCACATCGATGTAATCACCGATCGTGGCCGCTGTGAAAGCCTGTGCGGAAGATGCTTCGGTAATGAAAATCGCACTAAGCAAAAGAACGATTTTATAATAGAGCTTCTGAACATCTGAGCGATATCGGCTGAAATAGTTCATTTTCATGACACGCTCCACGCAATTTGGGGGACATTTGCAACCGTCAAAAAATTCTTAAGAGTCACTTGTATGGTTCATTTTATCTTGTTTCCGGCGGGGGCGGGACTCTGGGCGGATCCGGGCATATAAAGGCCGGGAGGCAGGCCCTGTACTTTGGAGATTTTCTCAACTCGCTGATCTTCGCCGGTTTCTTTTCTGATGAGGATCAGTTCATTTCCATTTTCGGTATTTCTTTGCAGCACAACCCGCCCTTTGGAAATTTCCATCACTTTTCCCAAATTGCCCAGGTCGTCCCCGACTGTAACCACTTTAATTTCCTTTTTCTGGACTTTGATCACAGCACTTTCATTTTTCGGGGAGATTTTGATGACCTGCAGATCATTGTCGTTTACCGGCTGCGCCTGGGAGATAGAATGAATCAGAAAAAAAATTGCGAGCACTTTCGTGACCATCAGAACATGCTTTTTAAGATCCATAATCGACTCTCCCGCTGTTGATTTTATCTCTAAGTAATTCGGGACCTTTTATCTTTCAGGTGGTGCTTTCGGACCTTTTGGAACAGTACTGCCAGACGACGTCTTCGCAGATGGTCGTAAAAGATTTACGAAAGACACAGGCATATGCAGGCAAGCCTATATGCCGAGGTATCTTATCGGATCGCCCGGATGGTTATTCATGAGCGATGCTTATTTTATCTTCCATGTATTCGAGGTGGGATTGATTTTTTTTGCATATCCTTTTTTTGGCTGTTACGCAATAAAAAAATTCTGAGGATTGAATGATCATATATTTTTCACCAGGACAGTATGGGACAGTATGGGGACGCAGTATGGGACGCAGTATGGGGACGTTTATCAGATTATAATTTCATTGATCCTTAACCATCAACTTATACTCCTTCTCTTCTCCCGCCGGCGCCGGTGATGGATCGGGGACTTTTTCCCGAATCTGTCAATGATGAGTCTTGTGCGGGAAAAAGGACTGCATGCTCTCTAACCGTACTTGTGAGACACAATACCAGCCGCTGTGGCGCCTTAAGCTACTTACAATTGTATGGACAAAGACCTCGGAAAAACTCTGATTTACTTTGGTTCGTCATTCCGGCGAAAGCCGGAATCCAGTAAGATCTTCTGGACCCCGGCTTTCGCCGGGTGACGCATTTTCAAGCTTCTTATGAACTCTTCGAAGTTCATCCTCCATACTATTATGCAAAATCCAACCGCTACGCCCTTGTGCAGAATTTTTATCTAAAGTCGCCATTTTAAAGGCCGATAGCAAGGGCAAGCCGAAGCGAAGGTAAGGTCTTGAAGATAGAGACCATCCGGATGGAATAGGCTTCGGCGAAAAGGCCATCGGCTTGTCCCGCGCTTCTTCTGATGCAGCCCGATGCTGTTTGATCCCAGGATGTTCCCGCTCCTTTTAGATCCTGCAACAGATAATTTCAAAAAGGGCTTTGTGTCCGCACGGGTACAAGGCGGCCATGCTCGGTGAACTTCGCTTCTCGCGTATCATTGAGCATGGCTGAAAACGGAATTCACCGGAAAGGTGTTAAGAAAGGAAAGTGGAAATGAAATCCAGAGGCTTTTTGATGGTCGGTGCTTTTGTAGTTGTATTCTTGATGCAACTGACGGCCTGGGCCGGGGAGCCTTGCGGCAAGGAGGCAGTGATCAAGGCGGTGGAGCAAGCAGTCGCCATCCTCGAAAAAGAAGGTCCCGCCGGGCTGGAGAAAGTCGGCCAGATCCGCTTTTGCGGCGACAATTATGTCTTTGTCAATGATCTGAAGGGCAAGACCTTGATGCATGCCAATGGCCAGCTGATCGGAAAAATTCTTATTGCGCTCAAGGATGATACGGGCAAACGCTTTTTTGCCGACTTCACGGAGGTTGCCCAAAAAAGCCAGGCGACGCACAACGGTCAATCCTATTTCAACGGCTGTGATTGGGTGGCATATCGCTGGCCCAAACCGGGACAGCAAAGCTTTTCTCCCAAAGAATCCTACGTCAAAGGCTGCCTGATGGGCGACACAAACGTTTACGTGGGGGCCGGGATCTATCTGCCCTAAAGGCGAGCCCGTTAGCCGCTGGACCTACTCCCGTCCATCCGGCCGGGGCGAAGCTCCCTTCGATCCGGTGGGAGGCCTTTCGCGCACGGAAGATGAGAGAGACCGATGAAATTGAAAAATGCACCGCTTTGGATCAAGACCGCGGCTGGATCATTGACGATTCTATTGCTTTTCGGAATCAGCGTACTGGTCAGCATTTTCATCTTAAACAACGTCGCCGGCAGTATTTACCTCTACAACAAGACAGGTCAACTATCGGAATATCTGTACAGGGCCCAGGACCACCAGGGGACCTATCTGCTGCAACAAAACGATACCATTGCAGAGGCCTTCAGGGACAACATTGCGCGTGCCGCGGGGTTGATCACCGGGCTTAAGTCCGAGGTAAACGCCTCGATGCTGCATCATCTGCAAAGGCTCGAAGATAATATTGTCCTCTATGGCCGGGCCTTCGACGAAGTCGCCGTCAATTCGGAGCAAATCAACCGGCTCAAAGAAAAAATGACAAAAGCTTATGCTGCGGTTACCGGCTTGTTGACCGAAGACGTAAAGTCTCCCCTGGAGCGAAAGAAGAACGCCGGCCTGGTCAGCGGAACTGAATTCAGCGCCTATGAGCAGGAGTTGCTGTCCGCCACGGAAAAGCTGAACACCTTGATAGTGGCGTCCCGCCTGGACGAAAACAACTACTTCCTGCACGGCGAAGAGCGCTACATCGAATTGTTTAAAACACACATGGAGGGCTTCCGAGAGGCTTTCGAAGATTGGTCCTATCTCATCAGGACCCTTGATGATCCCAAGCTAAAACAATACCCGCCCGTTATCACGCAGGCTCTGAACGACTATAGTCCGGCCGTTTTCGAGCAGATGGGTCGTCTGTGCGACAGCAACCGGCAAATTACGGCGACCATGCTGAATAAAAAAGAAAATAGCCTGAACCTGATCAAAACCTGCAAGCAGGAGACGGAAAAGCATGTGGATGCCGCCAAAAACAGTGGCTTCAAGGTCCTGATGGCATTTCTTTCCATCGGGCTTGTTTTGGGCATCGGCATCTCTGTTCTGACCGGACGCCGAGTCAGCCTTCCGGTAAGAAATATTGCCGCCATGCTGAAGGATATCGCCGAAGGCGAAGGCGATCTGACCCGGCGGCTGGAAGTGAACCGCGCGGATGAACTGGGTGAACAAGCCAAGTGGTTCAATGTCTTCGTATCCAAAATCCGGGCCATGATCAAAGAGATGTCGGGTATCACCGAAAGTCTCAACAACTCGTCCAACGATCTCTCCGCCCTGGCCGGCGAGATGTCCGAGGGGGCCGGCCAACTGAAGTCCCGCTCCAATGGCGTTGCGGCCTCCACGGAGGAGATGAACACCAGCATGCATTCGGTCGCCGGAACGATGGAGCAGGCTTACAACAACGTAAAGAAGATCGTCCGCTCGGCCGATGAAATGAATTCCACGATTCAGGAAATCGCCAAAAAATCGCAGACAGCATGTGCGATTGCAGCCGAAACCGTTTCACAGACCCGGCAGGCGTCCGAGGAAGTCGACCAGCTCGGATTGGCCGGCCAGCAGATCGGCCGGATGACGGAGGCGATCAATGATATTTCGGAGCAGACCAATCTGCTGGCCTTGAATGCGACCATCGAAGCGGCGCGGGCGGGCGAAGCCGGCCGGGGATTTGCCGTGGTGGCCAACGAAATCAAAGCATTGGCCAAGCAGACGGCCACGGCCACAAACGAAATCAAAGCGCACGTGAACAATATTCAAGCCGCCACCCAGGGGGCTGTCGATCGCATCGGCAAGATTTCGCAAGTCATCCATGAGGTCAATGACATCATCGCGTCCATTTCGACAGCCATCGCGGAGCAGACTGCGGCAACGCAGGCAATCGCCGACAATGTCGGCCAGGCTTCAGATGGTTTGAATCAAATCAATTCCCACATCACCCAAAGCGCCGGTGTGGCCGAAAACATTGCCGAAAACATCGTCGAAGTCGATCAGGCCGCCGGCCGGATTTCACACAGCGGACAGGAAGTCGATAAAAACGCCCAGGAGTTATTGCAGCTGTCCCGGCAACTCAAGGCTCTGGTCGGCAGGTTTATCATCGAATAGATTCCGCTTGGCTCGATGACCGCGCCCTTGCGCAGTGTTCTCTCCTGGAGAATCCTGTGCATGCCGGCCCTTCGGTTCAGGCGGCCTTCAAAAAAAGCAGCATGAACAGTACGGCGGACAGACCGATGCGATACCAGCCGAAGGCAACGAAGGTGTGGTTGCGGACGTAGCGCAGCAACCATTTGACCACGACAAACGATACGGCCGCCGACACCAGAAAACCCAGCAGCACCACGTCCCACTGCTCGGGCAGTGCGCCGGCGGGCGGATGGACGAGCGCTTTGTAGATCTTCAGACCGCCGGCTGCCAGCATGGTGGGAATACCCACCAGAAAAGAAAATTCGACGGCCGCCGGCCGGCTTAATCCGCACATCAGCATGAGCAAAATGGTCGCCCCGGAGCGTGAAATCCCCGGAAAGACAGCGGCAAGCAGTTGACCCAAGGCCACGACGACGACTATGGGGAAGGTCACCGAAGAGCTCAGTGAACGGCCGCGCAGCCATCCTTCAATCAGCACGAACGCAATGCCGCCCAATAAAATGGCCCAGGCCACCGGCCCCAGGGTTTCCGGCAGCCGAAATCCCGATTCCTCCAGCAGGATGCCGCCCAGCCCCGTGATGCCGAAAGCGACCAGGATTTTCATGGCGTAGTCCTGGGTTTCACGCTCGCGCCACTTGAAGATAAACTGGCTCAGGCGCTGGTGAAATATCGGCAGCACCGCAATGACGGCGCCGCTTTGAATGACGATCATGAACAGATCGCTTTGGCGCGGCAGCCAGTTTGCGGCGATCAGCAGATGGGCGGTGGAAGAGATCGGTAAGAATTCGGTGATGCCTTCGATGATCCCAAGAATGACAGCGGCGATCCAGTCGTGCATCCAGCCTCCGGTTGTTTGTAAATCCTGCTCCGCATGGGTTGATGGATGAAACCGCAAATTAGCAGAGAACCGCATTTTAATAAACCACTTTGATCTTAGCGTGTGTCCATCCCCACAACCATGCACCATCCGCTTGCCTTTTGGCGCCAAATGAAGGAAACAAGGGCAGTCCTTATTTACCGGAGGCATATGGGAAACAAACGACCGGTCTGGTTTTTGATTGTGTTGGCGGCGGTCGCATGGCTGAGCTATCCATGGGTCATCAACAGTTGCGCTTTTCACCCGGACCGCCGGAATTTGCCCGCGACTAGCCAACTTCCGTCCGGGGTTGAAGAGCTTTTCATCACCACGGACGACGGGGAACGGCTGCATTGTTACTGGCTGCCGCGTCCGCCCAGTCCCCGCGCGCTGATCTATTTTCAAGGCAATTCCGGCAATATGGCCCAGCGCATTCCCGAACTGATGCGCCTGGCCGATTTGGGTTTCAATGTACTGGGCGCAGGCTACCGCGGCTTCGGCAAGAGCACGGGGCGCCCCACTGAAAGCGGCATCTACAGGGACGGCCGCTCCGCACTGAATTATCTTCTGACCCGTCACGCATTCCAAAAGAGGCAGGTCATCCTGCTGGGCTGCTCGATCGGGAGCGCAGTGGCCGTGGAGATCGCCAGAGGCGAACCCCTCGGCGCTGTAATCCTGGTGACACCCATTTCCAGCGGCAAAGAGATCGCCAAGGCGCACGGATACGGCCCTCTGGCTTATTTTGCCGGGGATGCTTTCGACAACCTGAGCAGGATCGATCAAATCCGCTGCCCCCTGCTGATCGTGCACGGTACGGCCGACGAAGTGACCCCGATCGACATGGGCCGGCAGCTTTATGCAAAGGCCCCGGAACCTAAATACTTCGTTGCCATCGAGGGCGCTCATCACAACGACATCGCCTTTTTTGCTCCCGATCGGTATTGGGGGGCCATAAAGGACTTTACGGCTTCGCTGAGCCACTGATTTTGAACAATCTTACCCGGATTAAGAGAAGAGAGATCCTGGCACTGCTGCGCCGGCCCCGCGATGGCTCCTCATGCGGGCAAGCCCCTTGCCGACCTGTAAAAAAGGCTGACGCCTTTGCCCCGGCGTGGGTTCGCGATTTGAGTCTTGCGGTACGGCGCAAGGCCTTGTTTGCAAGGTTTTGGCAGGGTTGCGGCAAGTGGCATGAGCTTCGCAAAGCAGCTATGCGGACAATGGATAAATGATATTGACACCAGGTGAATTTGCGAGTTTACAGTTATTCAATTCAATCAATTGGTTTCCTTTCCGGAGCATGCTCGATATAAAAACCCATCAACGCGTTCATGCAAAAGGAGGTGATGGAAAAGGGAGGTGCGCGGTCCTGATTTCCCTGACCCCGTGAGGAGGGATGAGCGCACATATTGCCTTGGTCCGGCCGTCCGGCGCGACGGCGGACAGGTGTCAGAAGCTGGTTTTTTTCCACATAGGCGTATTATAGGAGGGTTTATGGCTGAGACCACATTAAAAACGTCGGAACCCGATTATGTTGTCATCGAGAGCGGCAAAACCACTCTCAAGGATCTTTATACCAAGGAAGACTGGATGGCCATTTGGCTCGGTTTCATCCTGCTTATCGCCGGACTATTGATTTTTCTGCCCCGTCCGCCTGCCGGGATGAATGAAAATCTGGCCAAATACAATGCCGTCATGAAGGCCGAAGCCGCCAGGGCGCCGTTTAAAACGATTGCCTGGCATGAGGCCGCCAACGCCAAAAAGGGCATAAAGGCCACAGATCAGGCTTTTGCCAAAACACTGCAGAATTATCTGAATCCGCCCAGCGGTTGGACGACCAATCCTTTGGATGCGATTTACAGGAGCAAGGCGGCCGCCGATGTACTGAATGCGGCCGGCAAAGAGGCTTTCGAAAAAGCCAAAACCGCCGAAGCCGCTGTCTTGGCGAAGGCCCGCGCTTCCGAAGCAGCCGCAGCGGCGGCGGGGTTCAGGGACCCCACGCTCAATGCTCAGGCCGAAACGGATATCAAAGACTGGACAACGGCGCAGGGCAAGCTTTCCAAGGCCAAAAGCAAGGCCGCCAACAAACCCTTCAATCGGGTCCCCTCCTTGATCGGACTGGCGATTGCCCTGGGCTTGTTTTTTGGAATCGGCAAAGCCGTCATGGGCAAATCGTTCGGCCGCTTCTTTTTAGGATTCTTCTTCGTCTTCTTCATTGCCGTGCTGGCGTACATGGCCGAAACCCAGGCCACCATGAAATATTGGGGGGTCGGATTCCCCTTATGGGCCATTTTCTTCGGTATGCTGATCAGCAACACCATCGGCACCCCCAAATGGGTGTCCCACGCGGTCTCCACCGAGTTCTTTATCAAGACCGGTCTGGTTCTGCTGGGCGCCGAAATTCTGTTCAACAAAATTCTGGCCATCGGCAAACCGGGTATCTTCGTGGCCTGGATCTGCACGCCCATCACCCTGATCGCGACCTACTGGTTCGGCCAGCGCGTACTGAAGATGGCCTCTAAAACGCTGAACATCACCATTTCGGCGGACATGTCGGTGTGCGGCGTTTCAGCAGCCATCGCCACGGCCGCGGCCTGCCGCGCCAAGAAAGAAGAGTTGACCCTGGCCATCGGCTTGTCCATGGTGTTTACGGCCATCATGATGGTGGCCCAGCCCGCCTTCGCCAAGCTGGTCGGAATGCCTCAGATCCTGGCCGGCGCCTGGATGGGCAGCACCATCGATGCGACCGGCGCGGTTGCCGCGGCCGGCGCGTTTTATGGTGAAAAAGCCTTGTACGTGGCCGCCACGGTCAAGATGATCCAAAACGTGCTGATCGGGGTGACGGCCTTCTGCGTGGCCGTTTACTGGTGCGCCAAAGTCGATTGCGCGCCGGGTCAGAAGGTGAGCTGGTGGGAAGTGTGGTACCGCTTCCCCAAATTCGTGATCGGGTTCATACTGGCCTCGATTATCTTCTCCCTCATCGATCAGAACATGGGCAAGGATGTCAGCACGGTTATGATCGATCACGGCGTGTTGAGGGGATTTACGAAAAATGCCCGCGAATGGTTCTTCGCCCTGGCCTTCACTTCGATCGGCCTGGAGACCAATTTCAAGGAGTTCAAGCCCTATTTCAAGGGCGGCAAGCCGATTACCCTGTATGTCGTAGGCCAGACCCTGCAGCTCGGCCTGACCCTGCTGGTCGCCTGGGTCATGTTCTACATCGTTTTCATCCAAGTCACCAACGCGATTTAGGTCATGAACTTGGACAACCACCCGCATTCGATCGGCCCTGCCCGCGAGGCTTCCGCCCCGCGGGCAGGACTGCTCGCCTGGATCAAGCTCTTGATCGGCGCGGCCCTGGTCGTGCTTTTTCTGGCGGCCAGCCACCTGGTCGGCCAGCACGTGCCGCTCCTTAAGGCCTGGGCCAAACGCGTGGATGCCTATGATCTGCGCCCCTCCGCCATTTACTACACCGATTACGAAGCCTCCGGCGATGCCGAAAGCCTCATCCGCAGCAGCCTGGAGTATGCGCCCTCAAAAGACGATCCGCCCCGTGGACCTTAGTACACATATTCCTAAATATTATGACGTAACTATTCGGGGTCGGGGCCGGTATCGGGGTCGCAATCGAATACGCTATCGATCCGATACCGATTCCGATACCAGCCCCGAGGCCGACCAATTCACCGACTAAACAAATCTCCCAAAGCGGTACGTTATTGAAGACAAGATTATACCTCACCTCATTTACGCCTGTGTGTACTTAGCTGAATCCCGTTCATGCGGAATGCCGGCAGTGGCTTGCTAACAGGCGCGCGGGCCCGGCGGACGCACCGACAAAAAAGCCCCATGTCATTGGAGTGACCTGGGGCTTCTGTTTGCTATAAAACGGCAAAGGTGGGCTTTTAACGCATGGCCGAACGCGGCGCCTTGCCTGCAAGCGGGTTATACAGCTTCATGATCGCAAATTTCATGACATCCAGGGTCTTCATGTCAAGAATGATGTTCAGCAGCTTGGCTTCGGCATCCGCGGGCAAAACGCAGGCGTTGGAGGCATCGAAGTCCAGATCCTTGAAGCCTTTGGTCAATTTCTTTTGTTCCTTGTCACCCATCGGCACCTGAATGGCCTTTTTGCCGCCGAGATCGATGATTTTGTCCGCCAGACCGGCCGCTTCGATTTTTTTGCGATTTTCATCATTCAATAAGATGTTGATCAAGTAGTCTGCCATAATGGGAGTCTCCTGCTTTATTATAGTTCAAAGAAAAATGGGCCTTCAAACAGCACTTCTGCTTAATTGAATCCGCACCGCGTGTCAATAGCCATGGTCACTCACGGTGATCGGTGGTCACGGTGGGACCGCTGCGCTTGCCCTCCCCCCCTCCGCTGGTTCCCAAGCTCCAGCTTGGGAACCCACGCCTTTGAAGCTCCGGCTTGCATTGTACGTCGGCACGCATTCCGCGCTGCTGCCGCTGTGGGACTGCCCCTGTCTATCCACACGGCAAAGCTCAAAAAGGGGAAGATATAGCTTCCCCAAACG
>QZKV01000004.1 GCA_003599575.1 Desulfobacteraceae bacterium
GAAAAGCAAACCACCCGAAAGGATGGGACGCAAAGCCACTGGCCTAAATCACCTTTCAAAAGAAGGAGACATGGCAGCAGGGTTGCCTCAATTTTTTTTTGCCCGCCTGCTAAATCCAAGCAGTCAGCTAACCCCAAGCGGGGAAAGCTTTGACGACTCCGTGAAGAACCGCTCCAAGCGGCATGCCGGGCCCAGAATCTTGGCCCGGGCAGGCTTTGATCCGGCTGTATTGAATTGCCGTACTCCGGTGTCCACTGGATTGAATGAATGATTTTGATGAACGCGTATGCAGGCTCGTTCACCAGCGCGGCGCAGGCAGCTCCGCAGCTTTGCGTTTATCGGGTAGCGCCGGAGTCGCACCACGCCGCACCTGACCTGGCTGAAATGACGGCAAACGGCACATTGATGTTTACGAGTTCATCGCCTTGGACATGCTGTTCTTCTCAAAACCGGCATCTAAGTCGCCACCGCCGTTTGCATACTCTTGAAATGCTTGGCCGCACTTATGAAAATGACATAGTCGATGAGTTGCTCGACGGAAACATCTCCGCCGAAAGCCGGCATGCTGCCCTTGCGGTCGAGGTCGTCATCGTTCAATCCGGAAACGAATGCGACCATCTTGGCGCTGTTTTTATGCAGCTCGTCCAGGGCCTCGGCCCTGGAGCAACCGGCATGTGCTTGAGCGTCCTTTTTGGCCGATTCGTTGATCTGATCCATGTTAAGCGGTGGCAACGCCTGGCCTTTGAGGATCATGTCGGCCAAATTGAAAACCGACAAATGGGCGGCTCCGAGGTGTCGCGCGGTGACGCCCATGGACCATTGCTCCCAATCACATGTTTTCATCCAATCCGCGTCGGATGATTTTTCAACAAAAGCAATGACCTCGTCGCTGAAGGATTTGATCCGCTCAGCTACGGTTTTTGCTCGCTGGTTCATATTAACTCCTTTGCGTGCGCAAGGTTTTTGGGTTGGCGCCCTCTGGGAGAGCAGGCGGAGCGCGCCTTGCCGCTCCTCTGACGATTCTTTTAGCCGGCTATGTGCGGGGATGGCCTTCTTTCATGTTTTGACGGATGTGTTCTCTGTAATCCGGTGTATCAGCATAACCGTGTACCTTTATTCCGTGCTGCACAACCGTTTCGACCAGCTCCTCTGCAGAATCTGCGGAGATGGCCACCGTGCACTTTTTCCCCGATTTCTGAGGATATTCCCGGCAGTCGATATATTTGCGTGCCATGCGGACTCCTTTCTCTCGTTGGTTGTAAGTACGGTCATCAAATGACCGAGGGATATGGCAATAATAATCAGCTGCTGAAATGGTGCAATTTGTTCCGGAGCGCGGCGTAGTCATCAAGTTGCCCAATCCTTTTTCGTAATTACTGTTTTTTTCATTTAGGTTTACTATCTCTATCTGCACTCCGCGTTAGGCTTTTGGTTTAATTTCTCAGGCTGTATCGGCCACATGTTCCCGCTTTGTATAAGATCCAGATCGATCCAAGAAACACGGACCGGCCTCGGGCGCCGGGAAGTTACCCCCCAAACAAAAAAGGAGCCATAATGAAAGTATTTATCTTCACGGCATTGTCGATTTTACTGGTGGCCTTCTCCGCACAGGCTGCGGACGGGATCGTCAATGTGCAAAGCGCCTTCAGTGCACGGGAGACCGCCGATCGGCTGGAGCGTCTGCTGAGCGACAAAGGGATGACGATAGTCAGTCGCGTCAAACATTCCGAAGCGGCCGGCAAGGCCGGCATCGACCTGCGCCATACCGAGCTGATCATTTTCGGCAATCCGGCGGCAGGCAGTCCGCTGATGAAATGCCAGCAAAGCGTTGCCATTGATCTGCCTCAAAAAGCCCTGGTCTGGGAGGATGATCAGGGCAAGGTCTGGATATCGTACAATGATCCGGGCTATTTAAAAAAGCGCCATGAGATCAGCGGTTGTGAAGAAGTTCTGTCCAAAACCGAAAAAGCCCTGGCCGGGATAGCCCAATCGGCGGCAACGAAATAAGATGGCTTGGCTTGCGTACAGCCGTTGCGGAGTTCATCACGGACGCACAGCCGCAATGCTTTCCGTCCGATCGATGCGGGGTTCATTCAACGCTCCTTCACCCCCTCGGAAGAACTCCTCGCTTTAGAATTGAGCCATTTTGCGAGCCAGATCCATCACCCGCCCGGCGCTGCCGTTGTCGGTATATGATCTGAAGATCTGCAGCTTTTCCGCTTCCAGCGACCCTTCCGCATGAATCGCCAGCACTTCCTGGTACGCGCCGTACTCCGACGCGGTCAGGTCGCGGATGAAGTTCATCATCCGCATGCGCTGGGCGGCGTCCACGCCGCGGCGCCCGACCAGGTATTTCTCCAGATAGGGCCGCGTTGCCTGGCTGGCCCAATCTTCATCCCCGGGGCCGGTGACCAGGATCCCGCCGGCCAGCTCCTGCAGGTGCTGTACGGCTGTATGGTAGCCATGCGCAAAGTGGCTTTTGGCGATGTTGACCATCAACGGGTCGGGCGCAACCTGCCCGTTGGCTTTGCCCACGCACCGTTCGGCCGCTTTCTGCGTCAGGGCGCGCAGCGTCTCCGCGTAGGCAATCAGGCTGATCAGCTTCTCGCGGACATGCGATGCCCCCAGGATTCCGTTGAAATCGGCAATGGTGGCCGCCGCGCCCACGATGGCATCGACCAGCGGCAGCTTGTAGGAAACGGCCGTGAAGCGGTGATACTCGACGAAGGTCAGCGCCAGCAGGCCGGCCCTTTGCGTGTCACCATCGAGGAAGATCCGGTCGTTGGGCACAAAGACGTCATCGAACACGGTCATGGTTTCCATCATCTTGTGGCGGGCGCTGATCGGCCGCTCGCCCGGACGGGCCTCTGCATCCCCGAAGGGGCTGGTCAGGAGCTTTACGCCGGGTGTGTTGACCGGCAGCGCGAAGGCAATGCTCCAGTCGGCCTCCTGAGCGCCCATGGCGCGCGTCGGCAGCACGATCACCTCGTTGGCGTTGGGGGTGACGGAGGTATGGATCTTGGCCCCGCGAACAACGAGCCCGTCATCGCGGCGTTCGACCACCCGCACATAGAGATCCGGATCGGCCTGTTCCGAGGGCCGCTGGACGCGGTTGCCTTTCACGTCCGTCTGCGCCGTGGCGAGCGCCAGATCGTTGTCGCGGCAGTACTCGTAGAATACCCGCACCCGCCGGTGATACACGGGATTGTCCATCTGCGCCGTGACCGCGAGCAGCGCAAACAACGCATCCGTGCCGATCTCCTTGATCAGCACGACCAGGGTGTCCCCTTCCGCGGTGGCTGTCTCGATCAGACGGGAGCGCAGCAGCAGGTCCTCGGCGCTTTCGGGGATCTTGTAGTAGCGGCTGTATTGCCGCCCGCCCTCGGCTACCACGGCCAGATCGCGGTGTGCATCGCTTTCCGCCATGCGGTAATCGATGGCGGCGTGCTGCACCGCTTTTCCAATAACGGGGTGCTCCGTAACATCCGGCACCCGCTTTCCCCGGAACCAGACCTCGCGGTCGTCGCGGAGCGATTCGATATACTCCACAGGTGTTCGAAGCGGCATGATATATCCTCCGGTTATTTTGATGGATTCGGGCCGGCCTGCAATCGGGTAAGCCGGGCACTCACCGCCCCCGCAATTGCCGGCGCAGGAACTTGCCGGTCAGGGTTTTGGGCAGCTCGTCGATGATTTCCACGATGCGCGGGTATTTATAGGCGGCCATGCGTTCTTTGCAGAAGGCGATCAGCAGCGCGGGGGACACGCTGCGCTGGGCCCTGGCTTCTTCCGTCAGGGAAACAAAGGCTTTGACGGTCTCACCGCGATAATCGTCGGGGACCCCGACGACCGCCGCCTCTTTTACGGCCGGGTGCCGGTAGAGCACATCTTCAACCTCGCGCGGCCACACCTTGAATCCGGAGACATTGATCAGATCTTTTTTGCGGTCCACGATGTAGCACCAGCCCTGTTCGTCCAGCTTGGCCACATCGCCGGTGTGCAAACGGCCGTTGCGGATGGCTTTGGCCGTCTCTTCCGGCTTTTGCCAGTAGCCGTCGGTAATGCCCGGCCCCTTGAGCACCAGCTCCCCCTCCTGTCCCGGCGGCAGCTCCCTGGACGGGTCGTCCAGGTCCACGATCCAGGCGTCGTGTCCGGGAATCACTAGGCCCACCGACAATGCGCCGGACTGCTCATCCACAGGTCCGGTCATGCCCAGCGGCGTGACGGTGGCCGGTGAGGCGCTTTCGGTCAGGCCGTAGATATTGTAGATGGTCAGGTGCATGGCCTCGTAAAACTTGCGGACCGTGGCCGGGGAAACCGGCGCCCCGCCGCTGTAGGCCTTTTGAAGGCCGGTCAGATCATACTGCTTCAAGCGGGGGTGGTTCAGCAGGGCGATGTAGACCGTGATGGCGGCCACTGTAAACGTAGCGCCATACTTCTGGATGAGCCGCAGGGTCTCGCCGGCCTCGAAGCGGGCCGCCAGGATGATGGGAATGCCCAGATGAAAGGCGATGGCCACATGGCCCACGATGCCGGTGATATGAAACAGGGGGGCGACTCCCAAGACCACATCGCCGTGATCCAGGCGGCAGGCCTTTTCATACACCACCGCATTGTGCATGACGTTGGCATGCCGAATCAAGGCGCCTTTGGCCGGACCGGTCGTGCCGGAGGTATAGACGAGATAGGCCAGATCTTCGGGTGCAGGCTTCAGGACCTGCGTGGTTTCCGCGCCCTCGCGAGCGATCAATGCCAGAAGCGAAAGGGTCTGATCGAAGGATAACTTGTGCAGATTTTCAAACTGCGCCGGCCGGGCGGCATCCACGGGCAGCAGATCGATCGGCGCGCTGGTGACGACACGGATCTTATCGCGGCCCTGCACCGCCAGGGCGACCTTGTCCGGGTAGAGGTCATCCTGGCAGATGATCAGTTCGGCCCCGCAGTCGTCCAGGTAATGCTTCAGATCGGCGCCAGTGAACATGGGGTTGAGCGGCACCACCACGGCCCGCCGCATCCAGACAGCCAGGCAGGCGATCACCGCCTGGGGGATATTCTGCATGATCAGCATGACCCGGTCGCCGGGCAAAACCGCCATGTGTTCCAGGGCGCCGGCCAGGCGCAGCGACCATTGCCTGATCTGTCGATAGCTGTAGCTGTGGTCGAAATAGTGGATGCAGGGGGCATTGGGATAGTGATCGGCCGAGCGCAGAAACGCCTCTAGAATACTGCCCTCTGGTGTTTCGATATCCGCCGGCAGCCATTCGGGATAGGTGTCGAGCCAAAGCCGATTGCTTTCATGGGATTGCATCGTCAGTCACCCTGAAAGAATTTCAAATTTGAAATTTGAGATTTAAAAATTTTCAATCCAGCAGACTCCTTTTTTACCAGATCGTCCAGCCGCCGTCCACGTAGATGGTCTGGCCGGTGATGAAGTCCGAAGCCGGTGAGGCCAAAAAAATCACCGTGCCTTCCAATTCGGGCAAATAGCCCCAGCGTCCCATGGGGGTACGCTCGTTGATGAATTTGAACCGTTGCGGATCCTTGCGGATCTGCGCGACCAGATCGGTTTCAAAATAGGTCGGGCCGATGGCATTGACGCGGACGCCTTTGGATGCCCATTCGATGGCCATCACTTTGGTCATCTGGTCCACCCCGCCCTTGGAGGAGGCATAGGCCACCTGATTGGGCAGCCCCACGGTTCCCAAAATGGAGCTCATGTTGATCACTTTGCCGTAGCCGCGCTCGATCATCTGGGGAACGGCTGCCTGGGCGACCAGGAAGTAGCCCTTGAGGTTGGTGTTGATGACCCGGTCCCACTCCTCTTCGGCATACTCCAGAACCGGCACGCGATGGTTGACGCCGGCATTGTTGACCAGGATGTCGATGCGGCCGAAGGCCGCCTGAACTTCGCCGACGGTCTGAATCACGCGCCTTTTGTCCGTTACGTCGATGAAAAAGGTTTCGGCGCGGCGCGAAAGCGCGTGGATCTTTTCGGCCACGCGCTTAAGGTCCGGGCTGCTGCGCCCGCAGACCGCCACATCCGCCCCGGCTTTGGCCAGGGCAAGGCAACAGACTTCCCCCAGGCCGCGGGTACCGCCGGTCACCATGGCCACCTTGCCGGAAAGATCAAACATTTCCAATGCCATTTGAATTTCCTCCCCGCGTGTCACAGCGCAAGATATTGTTTGATAATGCTTTCATCCTCCCAGATCGACGCGATCCTGTCCGAATGCACGATGCGTCCTTTTTCCAGGATATAACCCCGCACGCTCACCCTGCGGCAGAACTTGAGATTCTGATCGGCCATCAGGATCGTCATGCCCTTGTCCCGGATCTCTTCGATCACCTGGGCCAGGTTCTTGACCACCAAAGGGGCCAGCCCTTCCGAGGGTTCGTCCAGCAGGATCATGTCCGGGTTGGACATCAGCGCGCGTCCCACGCCGAGCATTTTTTTCTCGCCGCCCGAAAGCAGTATCCCCAACTGCCTGCGGCGCTCGCCCAAAACCGGAAACAACTCCTCCACCCGGGCTTTGGTCCAATAACCGTTGCGTCCGGAGAGCCGGTGCGCGATCTCCAGATTCTCCTCACAGGTCAGATCCGGGAAGATGCGCAGATCATCCGGCATGTAGGCCATTCCGGCCTTGGCCATGAAATAGGGGGGCTTGCCGCGCACCTCATCGCCTTTGAAGTGGATCGATCCGCTGCGCGGTGGGGTAAGCCCCATCACTGCGCGAAGCGAGGTGGTCTTGCCGACTCCGTTGCGGCCGAGCAGGGCCACGACTTCTCCCGACTCGACGGCAAAGGAGACATCCTGCAGAATGTGCGACTTTCCGTAGTAGGCGTTCATCGCTTCCACCCGAAGCATCATGCCGCCACCTCTTGGCCCAGATAGACTTCTCTCACCCTTGGGTTGTTCCTGACCTCTTCGGTCGTGCCGTCACCGATGATCTCGCCTTGATGGAGCACGATGATGCGTTCGGAAAGAGAAAAGACCACATCCATATCGTGTTCCACGATTACAAAAGTGGTCTGTTTGTTTTTCGAAAGCCGCCGGATGTTGTCCAAAATGCGCACCCGTTCCACCGGATTCATTCCGGCCGTGGGTTCATCGAGGAACAACAGCTTGGGTTGGGCTGCCAAGGCCACGCCGACCTCCAACACGCGCTGGTCGCCGTGCGACAGGGCGCTGGCCACGGTGCCGGCTTCCTGCTTCAAGCCGATCCGGTCGAGCAGTTGCTCGACTGCCAAATGAACTGCGGCTTCTTTGCGGAGCGAGCGCAATATCTGCCGCGTGCGACGATGCACGGCCAGGGCCGGCAGCTGGAGGTTGTCGAACACCGTCATCTCCGGGAAGATATTGACCAGCTGAAACGAACGGCACAGCCCCATCTGGACGCGCCGGTGGATTGACAGGCGGGTGATATCGGTGCCGTAAAAAAAAACCCTCCCGGTGTCCGCCGGCTGGGAACCGGAGAGGATGTTGATCAGGGTTGACTTGCCGGCCCCATTGGGGCCGATGATCGAAGTCAGCACGCCCTCCTGCAAGGCAAAATTGACATTGCTGGCGGCTTTGACGCGCCCAAACGACTTGTTCAGGTGGACCACTTTCAAGATTTCAGGGGCCATTTCATTTTTCCCTTAAAACAACTGCAAGCGCCTCATTTCCTCCGGCCCGACAGCATCCCCACGATGCCGCCCCGAAAGCCCATGATGATCACCAGAAGAATAATGCCGAGCCACAGCATCCAGTTATGCGTGAAACGCTCGATGACTTCGCGCAGCACGATAAACACCGCACTGCCCACCATGGGACCGGCGAAAGTCTGCAGACCTCCGATCAGGGTCACCAGGATCGGCGCGGCGGAATGGCCCCAATGGGCCGAAAAGGGATCGATGTGGCTTTCCAGCAAAGCACCCAGCGCGCCGGCTAGGCCCGCAAAGGTTCCCGAAATGACAAAGGCCCCCAGACGGTAGTTGTTCAGCGAAACGCCGGCAAAGGCAACCCGTTTTTCGTTTTCGCGGATGCCCGCCAGGACGAGACCGAATGGGGAGTGCTGGATGCGGTAGATCAGGAAAACGGTCAGTGCCAGCAGCGCCAGGATCAGGAAGTAATAGTATTGCGGCTTGATGATGGGAATCCTGACAAGCCCCAGCGAGATGGGCGCGCGCATGATGCCGACCAGGCCGTCGTCGCCGCCGGTGACGCTGCGCATGTTCCAAATGAGCGAGAAGACCATCATACCGAAGGCCAGGGTCAGCATGGCGAAGTAGATTTCGGTGTGGCGCACGCAAAAAAAGCCGATCAGCGCCGCCAGCAGTCCGGCGCACAGCACGCCCACGAGAATGCAGACCAACGGGTGAGGATGCACGTGCAGCGAAAAAAGGCCCAATCCATAGCCGCCGGCCGCGTAGAACGCCGCGTGGCCGAAAGACAGCAGCCCGGTCCGGCCGAAGAGCACATTGTACCCCATGGCGAAGATGGACAGTATCATCACCCGCGAGGTCAGATAGATGACAAAGCGGCTGCCGAAGATGCCGATCAGGATTAATGCGGTCACAGCGAGCACCCCCATGGCCGCAGGCACATATCGGTTCATTCAGGATGCCTTTCCGAAAAATCCCTGCGGCCGCAGCAACAGGACCGCGGCCATCAGGATAAAGGTCAGAAACATGTCAAAGGCCGGCATGAAGCGCGTGCCGAAAGAAGAAAGCAGCCCGATGGCCAGTGCCCCCAGAAATGCGCCTTTCAAGCTGCCCAGCCCGCCGATCACCGCCACCACGAACGCGTCGATGATGATAGCCTCGCCCATGCCGGGTGTTAAAAGACCGACATAGGGCACCGCCAGAGCGCCGCCTGCGGCGCCGAGCCAGGTGCCGAAGACGAATACGGCCGTAAACAGGGCCGGCACCTTGACGCCGATGGCCGCGGCCATCTCCCGCTCCGAGGAAGCCGCGCGGATGATGCGGCCGTACCAGGTCTTCTCGATGAGCGCCCACAACCCGAGTGCTACCAGCGGCCCCACAATGATGATAAACAGGTTGTAAGTGGGAAAATAGCGACCGAAGATGTCCACCGAACCGGCGAGCCCCGGTACCGATGGTGACCCCATGGATCCGCTGCCCCATACGATTTTGACCAGGTCGTCGAACAGCAGCACAAAGGCAAAGGTCAGCAGAAGCTGGTAGGGCAGCTCCAGCCGGTAGACATACCGCAGAAAGAAGCGCTCGATGATGAACCCGACCGCGCAGACCAGCAGGGGGCCGATCAGCAGCCCGAGCCAGAAATTGCCGCCCAGTATCTTGAGTACCGTAAGACAGCAGTAAGCCCCAAGCATGTAGAAGCTGCCGTGCGCAAAATTCAGCACGCCCAAAACGCCGAAGATGAGGGTAAGGCCGCTGGCCACCAGCCAGATGAACATCCCCGTGGAAAGACCGGCCAAACAGACATGCACGATGGATTCAAGACTCAAGGATGATGATCCTCCGCTGTTGTTTGCGGCCGCGTTGAATCCCCCCTGACCCCCCTTTTTCAAAGGGGGGGACGAAGGAAGTGCCCCCTTTTCAAATGAGGAACGAAGGAGGTGCCCCCTTTTTCAAAGGGGAAACGAAGGACACCCCCTTTTCAAATGAGGAACGAAGGAGGTGCCCCCTTTTCAAAGGAGGGGCGAAAAAAGTGCCCCTTTTCCAAAAGTGGGAACCAAGGACGTGCCCCTTTTTCAAAGGGGGGGAAACCAAGGACGTGCCCCCTTGGCTGACCGCGGGAGCGATAAAGTCTCACCCCGGCCAAGCGCGGGTGGCGGAGAGTTCCCCCTGGACAAGCGTTGGTGGCGGAGAGTTCCCCCTTGCCCATGCGCGTGTGGCGATGAGGTCCCTTTGACCACGCGTGGGAGGCGATGAAGTCTCCGCTGGACAAGCTTTGCTGGCGGTGAGGTCCCCCTTGGCCATACGCGCTGGCGGTGAAGTCTGCATTGCTGACCGGGGGGAATGAAGTCCGCTTGGCTAAAAGCACGAGGCCAGAAAGTCCCCCTTGCGAAGCGGGCCATGAAAATCCCCCTTTGTAAAAGGGGGATTTAGGGGGATTTTTTCAACATCCACCGCATTGACTAAAAACCCAACCCGCTTCTGAACAGAACCGCCGACCCGATCAGCCAATCCGCTCCCTTCAAGCCAGGAAAATAATCTCCACCGGGATCCCTATGCCTTGAAAGGAGGTTTCGTCCCCTCGCCTTCGAAAGGCGGCCGGTTGAAACAATCCTTGGCCGGCACGAGGACCTGCCTGCCCATGATTTTGAATGGGTATTCGGCACTGGATACCGTCAGCCCCCATGGGACGTCGTACAGGGCCTGATGATCTTCCTTTCTGAAAATGCGCCGGCCGGCGGGCGAGTCCAGCTGCATGCCCTCCAGGGCCTGAACAACGGCGGGCGTCTCCTTTGATCCGGCCGCCTCGACCGCCTTTTTGAACGCAAACATGGCGGAATAGCCGGTTTCGGAGACATAGGCCGGGTAATGATTCCAGCGTTTGCGGAAGCGCTGGACCCATTCCTTGTTCTGGCTGGTGTTCGGGTAAAGGAAGAAATAGCGGCCGGAAATCCAGACATTGTCCGGCATTTCAGGGCCCAGCCCTTCGAGGACATCCATGGCCGCGCCCACCGGGAACAGAACATGTTTGATTCTTTCGAACATGCCGGCCTGTTTTGCCTGCTTGACAAACGTGATCAGCTCGCCGGCCCATTCCGTGGAATAGAGTCCTTCCGGCTTGGCATCCAAGATCGTGTTGATGTGTGAACGGAAATCGGTGGTCCCGAACGGCGCCCACGACTCAGCGGTAAAAGAAACATCCTGCTTGAATTTGCCCAGGGTGTTTTTGAACATCTCCCAGCAGGTATAGCCGTATTCGTATTTCGGGCTGACCGTGGCCCAGGTCTTGACCGGCAAGTCCTTGGCCACGAAGGCGGCGGCATTGCCGTCCTGGTAGGTCGCGTTGCAGATACGGAAGACTTGCTTGATGCCGTTCTTGAAGACATGCTCCTCGGTGAGCTTTTCGGTGGCCGCATGGGTTACCATGAGCACCCGGTCCAGTTCGGCCATAACCGGCGCCAGAGCGAGCACCTGGCCGGATGAATCCACGCCCGCCAGGAAATCGGCCCCCCAGCTGTCCACGAAATAACGCGCATTTTGAATCGATTCAGGCGTTTTAAGCGTGGAGTCGCGGAATTCGACCTCCAGCTTGTTGCCGGCGATGCCCCCGGCGGCGTTGATCTCCTCCATGGCCAGCGTGGCCCCCATTTTGTGGAAATCACCATAACCGGCCAACGTGCCGGACATGATGGCCTGGTAGCCGACCTTGATCGGCCCCTTGATCTTGGGCGTTGCCGCCCAAAGCCCGGTGGGTTTGGTAATGCCGACCCCCAGGGCCGCCGCCCCGGTCGTCAGGAGCCCTGCCTGGATAAAACGCCTGCGTGTCCATCCTTTTTTTGCCATGGCAATCCTCCCCATGTTTATAGAATCCGTTTGATAAAGGACCAAAGGATCATCCCAGGATGTTTACCAACCCGCAGGGAGCCAGCTTCAACCCACGGAGGCAATTATCCTTGGGAAAGCCTTAACCATAAGAGGCCGGAGAACCGCCGTCCCCGCGATTTCCGCGAACTGTCTGCGTTGGGCTTTTTGCCGGTTTCGAGCCCTTCTGGAGAAGATCACCTGGCATTCCGCCGAAAGCGCCGGTGGGCGACGTGCCGCAATGGTGGGAAAGGGTGGAGCAAATAGTTTCGCACAAATGCAGCTTGCCAATCTCTACTAATAAGGCAAAATCAAGCTATGGGGTCAATCCTGTATTGGTGGGCTGCGGTTGCAGCATTTTCGCCAAATGCAACAATACACGATAGAGATTCCCGGGCGCGGGGTCTCTGCATCAACCCCCGGTACACGGTACCTTATTTGCCAGAATGGAAGGTGGGGAGCTGTTTTAGTGGAATGGGAAGCGCATTTCCAACACAAGCCGTCCTGATTGAAATCCGATAGACAATCCAGAATAGATGCAATAGATGTTGATCGCGCGACACGGCACGCGAAATGGCTGCCCGCGCAGGCCGCTCGATCGAAAACGCTAAAAGGAGCCCCAAATGGAAACATCTCAACCGGAGCAGGAATACCAACGCAAACGCATATCCGCAGAACACGCCGCCGGCCTGGTGCAATCCGGGATGAGCATTTTCCTGGGCGGTTCGGCCAGCATCGCCCGGATCATCGACAAATATCTGGCCCCAAGAAAAAACGAGTTGAGCAACGTCTCCATTCGGACGTTTCTGGATACATCTGCGCACGAATTTCTCAAGGCCGATCCCGAAGGCAAGGTCTTCAAATGGCACAGCGGCTTTCCGCTGGGTTCCGTCCGGCCGCATATTTTCTTGCGCGGCAGCGGCGTGTACAGCGGCCTGTCCTGGCATCTGGCGCCGGAGGTCATTCGCCAGCAACTGCACTTGGACATCTCCTATATCGTGACGGCGCCGATGGACGAGCACGGCTATTTCAATTTCGGTTTGACCGCGGCCGAGATGATGGCCTTCTGCGATGTTTCCAAAAAGATCGTGGCGGTGGTGCACGAAGACATGCCGGTGGTCTGCGGCGGCCAGGAGGAGGCGATTCACATATCCAGAATCGATCACATCGTGGAAGACCGCGAATTTGAGATCTTTTGCCTGCCCAGCGTGCCTTTTAAAGAGGAAGACCGCCGGATCGCGCACAACATCGTTTCGGCCGGTCTGATCCGCGACGGCTCGACCTTGCAGATCGGTATCGGCGGGCTGCCCAACTCGGTTCTGGATGCTCTCAGCGATGCCGGCGTGCGACATCTGGGCATTCATTCCGAAATGCTGACCGACAAGATGCTCGACCTGATCCAGGCGGGCATCGTCGACAACACCCGCAAAAAGTCCGACCGTTTCAAATCGACCTTTGGTTTTTGTCTGGGCAGCCGGCGCTTGTACGATTTTCTGCATCGCAATCCGATGTTCGCTACCTATCCCGTTGATTATGTCAACAATCCGCTGGTGATCGCCCAGCAGCCCCAGATGTTCTCCCTGAATTCGACCATGCAGGTCGACCTGGTCGGACAGGTGGCTTCGGAGCAGATCGGCGGAGAGCGGCCCAGGCATATCAGCGGCACCGGGGGACAACTCGATTTCGTGATGGGTACCATGCTCTCCCAGGACCGCGCCGGCGTGAGCGTGCTGGCGCTTTATTCGGAACATAAAGGGCGGTCGCGCATCGTACCTCTGCTGGAAAAGGGTACGGTCGTGACGGTGCCGCGGTCGATCGTGGATTACGTGGCGACCGAATGGGGGCTGGTGCGCTCGAGGGGCTTGACCATCAACGAACGCGCCCAGGCGTTGATCCGCATCGCCCATCCCAATCACCGCGAGGCACTGACGCGCCAGGCGGTGGAGGCGGGTTTCATTTCCTATCGCGCCGCGGCCGGCGACGGGTTGCCCAGGGGCGTTGTCAATTGCCGCGACTGAAAAGGCTTTATAAGGCCTTCCGAACCCCTCCGTCGTGAGGAAGAGGTCGGGGCAGGGGCGAAAAAGCCGCTTGAGGATCGCATGACCTCAGCATCGTTTCCTTCCGTGTTCGGTGTGTGCGCCTTGCAGCTGGCGCAGCGCTTCGATTTGAAACGAATGACCACCGAAGCGCAGCTGTCCGCGGTCCCCATGACCTACCGGGTCGGCGAGGGCCTGGTGGTGGTTTTCAGGTATGGCGCGGTGGTTTTTTTCGCCGTGGCCGAGGATGTGCGCGACCGCTTTGTCGACAACATCCTGCTGCCCGTCGCCGACCAGCCGCTGGCCCGCATCGAGCGGGAGTTCCTGGATATACAAACCGGTCCCGACCGTCCCGAGGGTTTTGCGGCCGGCGGCATCTGCCTTGCGTCGGCGTCGCTGGAGCGCCTGCAACTGGTGGCGGAGGTACTGGCCAAAAGCGTTTTGCTGGCTTCCTATGAAACCCGCATCGGCCTTTCTTTCGATCTGGTGGAGCCCGTGGTGCGGGCTCTGGAAAGCCCGCGCATGCGCGGTACCAAAGCGGCCGAGCTGTTGCGCATCATCGGATCTTCGCTGCTGATCGAACATGCCATGATCGGTCGCGCCGAGGTCGGTGAAACACCTGAACTGCTGTGGGAACGCCCGGAACTGGAGGGTTTATTCCGGCTGCTGGAGGATGAGTTCGAGATCCGGGAACGCAACGCCGCCCTCAGCCGCAAGCTGGACCTGCTTTCCCGCACAGCCCAAACAGCGCTGGGGCTCTTGCACAACCGGCGCAGTCTCAGGGTGGAGTGGTATATTGTCTTGTTGATTGTGGCCGAGATCGGCCTCACCTTGTTGGAGTTGTTCGTGCTGCGCCACTAGGGCAGGATGTAGAATATAAATGGGTTCTCCACTTCCGGCATAAACCGTCGACCAGCCCCTATCTTTCCACCTGCTGGATGCCCTCCAGCAGCCAGAAGGCATCCGGTTCGTTTCCGGGCCTGCTGAAATGCCACAGCTCGCGGACCTGTTTGGCCGTTTCGTCGCCGTCTTCGCGCATCATCACGTCGTAAAGAACCGATGCCACGATCTGCTGGTCGATGTCGCGCACCTCGATGATGCGGGGGTTGATGAGAAGCAGTTCGGTTTTGCCTGGATGGGGATCTTCCTTGGCCTGCTCCTGGATTTCCGCGAAAACATCCCCGGCCGTAAACTGACGGATGTCTTCGAGGTCGCGTTTGTCCCAGGATGTCTGCAGCCGTACGAAGATGCTCCGGGCGCCCTTCAGGAACTCTTCGGCATCGAAACCGGGAGGCAGCGCCTGGAGCTGTACCGGATCCTGCGCTGTGTCGCTGGATGGCGCGTACCCTGTGCTGCCCCACGCCTGTGTCTCCAGGGGCATGGAAGGGGACGTCGCCTGGGCGGCGGACTGGCGGCTGCGTATAAAGCGCATCAGCAGAAAAAGGCCTCCCCCCAGAAGCAGGAGATCCAAAAAGCCCGGGCCGCCGAACCCGCCGCCGAACAGCAGCGAACCGATGAGTCCGCCCATCAGGAGACCCCCGAACATGCCGCCCCATCGCCCGCCGGCTGCCGCAGGCGTGTTCAAGGCGCCCGGTTTTTGCTGGGTCGTTTGGCCCGGGGTGGACTGCGGCGATGCCGGCGCAGGAGACGGAGCGCTGCGCTGGTAGGCCGGCCTGCTGCCAAACGACCGGCTGCGGCCGAATCGGGCTGCTTCCGCGGTGTCATGCCAAAGATACAGAAAACCTGCCGCAACGCTTACAAACGCCAGAAGTGATACAACTTTCTTTCCATGCATGGATTTCTTTTATCTCCTCAAAAAAGTCTTTTCCGCAGCGTGCTAGAGAATGATCGTTTTGTCAGGCAATGATTATTCTCCATCCGCCCGGACGTTGCGCCATTGTGCTGCGGGAATTAAGCCGTGAGCTCTTTGTCACCTGATGCTGCTTGCCCAAATGTGCGCGGATAGTATTGAAACAGGTTGAAACCTGTCAACATAAATCGGTAAGGTGATATCGTCAGACGGATGGAATGCAAAAACGGAAACAGCCGAGGAGCGATTTCGACGAAGGGAGAAATCTTCCATTCGCGAGTTTAGGCGCATCAACTTTCTTTGACTTTACAAGGAGCCTCCCTATGCAAAACCTCCCCCAAGCACCCTTTGGAAAGACCGGCCACCTGAGCACGCGGATCATCTTCGGTGCTGCGGCCTTTTATGCCATGCGCCAGGATCGTGCGGACCGGATATTGGAACTGCTGCTCGAGTATGGCGTCAATCACATCGATGTGGCCGCCAGTTACGGCGAGGCGGAGCTGCGCGTCGGAGGATGGATGCCGCGGTACCGGAATCATTTTTTCATCGCCACCAAGACCGGGGAGCGCACGGCTGCCGGGGCAAAGGAAAGTATACAGCGCTCTCTGGAACGCCTGCGTATCGATTGTCTTGATTCGATTCAGCTGCACAATCTGACGGATGAAGAGGGCTGGCAAACCGCTCAGGGGCCCGGGGGAGCCCTGGAAGGTGCCATTGAGGCGCGCGAAAAAGGATGGGTGCGATTTATCGGCGTCACGGGACATGGCGTCCGGGCGCCGCAGATGCACCTGCGCAGTCTCGAAAGGTTTGATTTTGATTCGGTTCTGCTGCCCTTTAACTACATGATGGTGCAGGATACAAATTATGCCGCCGCACTCGAAAAGCTGCTCACGGTATGCGGGCAGCGTCATATCGCCGTGCAGACCATCAAGGCCGTTGCCCGAAGGCGCTGGCAAACAGGCGATACGGAAAGGCATTTCAGCTGGTATGAACCCGTTAAAGACCCGGGGGTTCTGCGCAGAGCGGTGCAGTGGGTGCTGTCACGGCCGGGCCTGTTCCTGAACACCTCCAGCGACACAACGCTTCTGCCCCTGATTCTGGAAGCGGCCCTGACCGCCGGCCAGGGCCGCTTGGGTGTCAGCGATGCGCAAATGGCCGCGGATGCAAAGGATCAGGCAATGGAACCTTTATTCTCCGAAGGTCTTTCGGATCCATTTTAGGGCGGTGATGAAAAATCGGGGACACCATGCCCCGAAACGTTACGCCGATGCGCTCAGGCGGCCCGGCGCGCGGGAAATGGACTTTACCGGCAAGCCGATGAAAGGCTTTGTTTTCGTGGCGCCGGAAGGCATCGCATCCGATGCGGCGCTGCAATATTGGATCACGGAATGCATCAGCTTTGTCGAGTCATTACCGGCGAAGCAATAAATGCCATTACCCTTCAGGCAGTAATTCCGGCTGAACGTTATACGTTGAACCCTGCCTGTCCAAGCCTTCTTCTGCAGAAACTCCGGGCAGCAGCTCCCCTGCCTGAAAATCACGGGCAACAGCTCCCCTCCCTGAAAATCACGGGCAACAGCTCCCCCTTTGAAAAAGGGGGGCGGGGGGGATTTAGCTGAATTCGAGCCATTTAAAATCCCCCTAAAATCCCCTTTTCAAAGGGGGACTTTATGCATTGGGACTTTAAGTCGTTTGGATTGAGCGCGGGAAAAAAAGCCGCCGGGTTTTACCGGCGGCGGCATAAACGGACTCCTCTGCTTCTATTGCTTCTGCAGATACTCCAGCGTCACGGTGACCGTGCGGTTCAATGAGCGGCCTTCGGGCAGGCTGTTGTCATACAGCGGCGCATGGGGCCCCACGCCCGAGACATACAGTCGATCCGCCGCGCTTGCGGTTGCGCCGGCCATGACCTGCCGCACGGCCTGCGAGCGTCTTTCGGAAAGTTTCACATTGTAGGCCTCTTCGCCGATGCTGTCGGTATGCCCTACGATGGCCACCATGGCATCGGGCACTTCGTTCATGCGGGCGATGATCCGCTGGGCGATCACCTGGTTGCGCGACTGGATGGCTGCGCTGTCATAGTCGAAGAGGATCAAGGCATACTGCTCCTTGACTTTGTATCCCTGGATCTGGGCCGTCTGCTCGGTGCGCTGTATAAAATTGACCGGCAAGGCGGCGCTCTCCCCGGTGTCAAATGCATTGGCTTCATTATCCGCGGCCAGCATGCGCGCGCACACCGAGCCGCAGGAGGCTATCTCTTCCAGCAAAGCATTTTCCAGGGGAATGGTCCATTCGGCCGGCAGCGCTCCCCGGCCCTGCATGACTTTGACTTCCCTGCCGCCGCACAGCAGCTTGAGCTGCCAATCGGCGATCTCGGTTTCGGATTGGATCTCGGGCACGATGCGCAATTGACCTGTATCGCAGACCTTCTGGACATAGGCGCTGTTGACCGTATCCATGATCGCGGCATCTTCGGAATAAATCTCCACGCGCTGGTTCTCGGCCTGGCCTTCGGGGGTGCGGTTGGCGCTCGGCGCAGCGGGCAGATCGCGATGTTCGATGGTCATGCGCTGCGGATCGATGCCCCAAACGTAGCGCAGATAGGCGCGCACGGCTTCCGCGCGGCTGCGCGACAGATCGGAGCGCCCTTTTTCCACGCCCGTATCCGAGTTGCAGCCCACCAGCCGGATGGTCGCCGCGGAATGGACCTGGAGCCTTCGGCCGATGACGTTCAGTACATGGCAGTACTTTTCCATGGCGCCTTTGAGATTCTTCTCATCAAAACCCCCCGTGAGATTTTGATTCTCGAACAGCCGGTAGCGGTCGGACAATTCGCTCTGTCCGGTTGCAAAGTAAATGTGATTGAGCAATGGGGCGCTGTCGATGGTGGTCACCTCTTCGATGGTCAGCTGGCGCGAAGCAAAAGCCAGAGCGCCGCTGGGAGGCGCAAGAAAACGGTACGCCACCACATAACGGTGCAGCAAAATGGATGAAAAGGCTTCAAACACCGGCAACAGCTCGGTCGCGGCGGCCGCCTTCCAGGTGCGGCCGCCGTGGCTGGTTGAAAAGTCTTTTAAAAATGGATTCATGTCGGCCTGGGGCATATAGTCCACGGCAAAAACCGATAAGCCGGTAATCTCCTCGGCAATCTTTTTCACATCATTTTGGTTCACGCTGGAATTGATATCCTCGCCGTCGGAGAAGACCACCAGAAATTTATTGCTGTTGGCAGGCATATTGCGCGCCAGATCCAGCCCGACCGTTATGGCGTCGTGCAGATAGGTGCCTTCGGTCAGACCGCGCTCCAGGTTCTCTTTCAGGAACCCGCGCAGGCGGCCGACATCGTTGGTCTGCAGAACTTTGGCGCGCAGGGACCGGCCGTCGACGGCGATGGTGTCACGCTCGTCAAATACGATCGCCGACACGGTGTCGATTGGGCGCAGTGTGCGGTAAAACGCCTCCAAGGCGGTCGAAAGCGGCGCGATGGCTTTGCGGTGCTGCATCGATGCGGAATTGTCCACCACCAGAACAATGTTGAGGGCGACCTCCTTGCTTGTCTCAAGGGGTTCCACCGAGAGGATTTTGGCGGTTTTCAGACCCCGGCGGATGGAAAAGTGTTCGTGGTTCAGGCCCAGCAAAGGCTTTTCCTGCGCATCGATCACCGATACCAGCAGCCTGCCTTCCTCCAACGTTTGGTACGTCAATCGGGCGGCGTTTGGGGGGCCGCCGACATGAAGTTCTTCCGGCGCCGCAAGGGCAAGGGGCGCTGAAGCCGTCAGCCAAAGCATAATGGGTAAAAGGATTGCCTTTTTCATCATATTCTCCCCTTTGGGTTGTTTCGGCCCGCGACAAGTCGCATCGCTACGCTCGCGGGTCATTCCGCAGGGGTTGAAGCAATGGACATACCACTTGATGTATGTGCATGAAATAACATGAATTAGCTCTGGAAAAGGACATGCCGGGCAGGCCCGCCGGTTACTTTTCTTGCACCTGAACGGGTAAAATTCCCGCCCGCCCATGGGAAGTCTGCCTATACGGAGAAGCTTCGCTGAGCCCAAACTTCGGCTTGAAAGTGGTTCTAAAACGGATAGGCAAGCTGATGAGGTGTAACCTTACGACTGCGGCAACCGTCTTAGTTTTTGTCCACATACACATCAATTAAAAAGGAGGTTGCATTATGGATCCAAAAACGCAAGTGATGGTTGCGATGGGCGCCGCGATCGGTGCCAACTGCATTCCCTGTTTCGATCATCTATATGCCAAGGGCCGTGAGGTGCGTTTGAGCGAAGCGGAGATCGAGCAGGTAGTCGAAGTGGCTTTCAAAGTCAAAAACGGCGCCGGCCTGTTTCTCAAGAAAGCGATCGGCGATGTGACCAAGGTAACGGCCGATATGGCGGAGGGATGCGGCGGCAATGGCTGTTCGTGTTGAAATCCGGACGGGCGCGGAAGGTTCATTTCTGGACCTTTGCGATGCGTATCACGACGGCGTGCGCCGTTTCATCCAAACCATGGTAAAGGACGCATGGACGGCCGACGACCTTACCCAGGAGACCTTCCTGCGCGTGCTCAACAAGATCGGCTCGCTGGAAGAGCCCTCCAAACTGCGCGCCTGGATCTACAGCATCGCTATAAATCTGTGCCGCGACCATTTCCGCACCAGGTCCGCCCGCCCGCGCGAGGAGGCGGTCCGCGGGTCGACGGAATTGCTGGAGAAATTGCCGGCGCCCTGTTCGACCGAGGCGAAGCTGGCCGGCCACCAGATGAACGCCTGTGTCCATCGCAAGATTGCAATGCTGCCGGAGGGCCTGCGCACGGTATTGTGCTTGTTCGACGTGAACGGTTTTTCACACAGCGAAATTGCGCAGGTCCTCGGCATATCAGTGGAAAACGTCAAGGTGCGGCTGCACCGCGCCCGGAAAGGACTCAAGCGGATCCTGGAAACGCACTGCACCTTTGAAAAGGACGACCGTAATGTGCTGGTCTGTGAACCGCTGAAGCACTTGGCTGGGGATCGCCCTGCCGACTAAGTACACATATCCTGAATATTATGACTATTCGGGGTCGGGGTCGGTATCGGGGTCGCAATCGAATTCGAGTTGATTGAAGAGTTCGTAAAAGGTTCCCCAATCGCACTGCCGGACTTGCTACGGCATCCAGAAGACCTTGTAAGGCTCCAAACCGCCGTTCGGTCATTGTTCCGGTATCAGGATCATGGCCGTATAGGCATCCAGGTGCATCTTCAACTCGCCGGCCCCGTCTGCCGAAAGGCGCATACGTGTTCCGCTCAACGCATCTTTTAAAGCGCTTCCGGAAATCAATTCGACAATATCCTTGGGCGGATAGAGGGTCACCATTTCAGGAAAAAGATCAAAATTGAGCAGGACCAGAGCCCAGTTATGCCGGTCGGCGATGCGGATGAAGGCATACGCCGATGAACCGCCCCGGGGCGGCAGCGGAATGAAATCCCCTGAGTGAATGGCCGGCAATGCTTCTCTCAGGCCGGCCAGCCGACGGTACAATTGGCGCAGGTTGTGCTTGTCTTCCCACGCAATCGGCGGCGGGTCTTCGTACGGTTCGTATTCAGCCCCGATCTCATCTCCGGTGTAGACCAGCGGCACGCCAGGCACCGTATGCTGCAGAACCGCCGCGACCCGGGTGACGTCAAGGCCGTAGCGTGTGATGAAGCGCAATCCGGTATCGTTGTTGTTCAGGAAGCGCAGAACGGCCCGGGGCGCATATTGATTTTTGGTGAGCGCTTCATGAATCAGCGACCCGGCCCGGTGCACTCGCTCGAACACCGGTTTCCAGGCCCAATGGCCCAACTCTTCCGTCCAGTCGTAGGCCAGATCGAAGCCGTTGCGGATATAAAAGGGATCCCTTGCGCCGGCTTCGGCCACCATGATCACGCCTGGATCGATCGCTCTCAACTCGCGGATAAGCGGGTGCCACACCTGCGGCGCCCGCTGGCGGATGCCCCAGGCCGCATCTGCGCGGTAGCCATCGATGCCGGCGACATGGATCCAGTACTTGAAGGCGCGCGTCATCATGGAGATCACTTCGGGATGGTCGTAATTCAAATTGGGAAGGCCCACCCAGTCAAAGTAATGGGTGATCTGTCCCGCGTTGTCCCGATCGTAGAAGTCGTAATGGACGGAAGCCTTACCGTTCTTCTGAACATCCTGATAAAACGGGTGCGCGGTGGAGGTGTGATTGGGAACGAAATCCATCATCACTTTGATCCCCCGCCGTTCCGCTTCGCCGACAAGCTGCTTGAGATCCTCCACATTGCCGAAATCCGGACGCAGGTTGAAATAATCCGTGATGGAGTAACTGATGCTGCTGGGATCATCGGTCGCATTGATGGGGGAGAGCAAAATGATATCCACCCCCAGTTCCTGCAGATAATCCAGCCGTGCGGTCACGTCTTGAAGGGGCTTGTGGCCGAAGAGCGGTGGAACAACGCCATACATGACTGCTCCGGGCTTGACCGTATCGGGCGGTGCCAGGCCCGTGGGAAGGTGAGCGCAGCCCAGAAGCCACAAGGCCAGCAACACAGCGGCCCATGCCGCCCGGTGAGTGTTGTTAGAAGGGAAAAATGTTGGGTTCATCGGTTATCGGGTTTGTTGGGTTTATTGGGTTTGTTGGGTTTGTTGGGTTTGTTGGGTTCATTTCCCATTCCCAAGCTCCAGCTCCCTCGCTTCCCTCGTTCCCAAGCTCCGGCTTGGGAACGCGTCGCGATGATCGTTCGCAGCAGCGTTTCTCTCCCCCACGCTCCTGCGTGGGGCAACGCAGCTCAGCAGCAGTCAGGGGCAGGGCTTGCCTGTGGACCCAAATGAATCACTTCTGCCACGGCAAAGGCCTCACCAGTTCCCGGATGCGGCCCGCTCCCCTCGTTCCCAAGCTCCAGCTTGGGAACGCGTCGCGATGATCGTTCGCAGCAGCGTTTCTCTCCCCCACGCTCCTGCGTGGGGCAAGCAGCTCAACAGCAGTCAGGCGCAGGGCTTGCCTGTGTACCCAAATGAATCGCTTCTGCCACGGCAAAGGCCTCACCAGTTCCCGGATGCGGCCCGCTTCCCTCGTTCCCAAGCTCCGGCTTGGGAACGCGTCGCGGTGATCGTTCGCAGCAGCGTTTCTCTCCCCCACGCTCCTGCGTGGGGCAACGCAGCTCAACAGCAGTCAGGCGCAGGGCTTGCCTGTGTACCCAAATGAATCACTTCTGCCACGGCAAAGGCCTCACCAGTTCCCGGATGCGGCCCGATTGCACCGCTTCGAAGAATTCTTCGCCAAGCCGCTCACTCGCCTCTACGGCTGTCCGCCAATAGGCAATCCGTTCGCCGTCGCGCTTGAAAAAAAGCGCGAAATCGTTGCGGTCGGGGATCTTGGCATAAGGAAGGGCCTGGACGAATTCGCGCGAAGGGCTGACCAGCACCAGGTTTTGGGTGCGTTCGGAGCGAGGCGTGCGCCAGGTCAGGTGCTTGTCAAGCCAGCCTGGTACGATGCGGTCGGTGTAGTGCGGGTATAGAACCAGATGGTGGTCGTCTGCGCCCAGATAGTCGATATCGATATGGTAGTCGACGATGCCGCCGTCGAGGTAGATGCCCGCTTTGGCGCCTGGGATATCGGGGATGCCCTGCATGACCAGGGGGATCGATCCGGACGCAATGGTCGCCTGGAGCAGGTTGGCCGGCGTCAGCAGGGTCTTTTGCGTCGGAAAGTCGTTCATTCCCAGGAACGGCGGGATGTCTCTGCCGTCGTAAAACAGGCTGCGCTCGAAGAAATACTTCAGCCATTTGCGCCGCGCCAGGTTGGCCAGCGCCGCCCCGGTCAGGCCGAGGCCCTGGACGACTTTGCGCCCGGACTGGATCAGGTGGCGGCTGCGCACGGTCAAGACGCTCATGCGGTAGAAGGCATGGCTCAGGGCCTCTCCGGGCGAATGATCCGCAAGCAGGTGGCGCAGGATGCACCAGGTCTGCCCGGTGACTTCCGCAGTGCTGGGTTTGTGCTCATAGCGCTGCTCAATGTAGCCCTCCCTGAATCGATCCAGGGCCCCGTCCCCCAGCACAGCACACAGAAAGCGCCAGGCGCCGATGGATGCGCCGATCAAAAAAAGGGGTTTTGTTCTGTGGGCAAAAAAGAGGGGCCAGCGCCGGTCCAGACCGTGCAGCACCAGCCATTTTGGTCCGCCGGCCGCGCCGGCCACGATTCGAACGCGGTCCGGGCGAAGCCCCTCATCGCGGATGATGCCGCGTGCTTTTTCCCCGGCGTAAATGCACAGCGCCGGTGCCGCTCGTTTTGCCTGCATGCCGCTCGTCATGGGAGAAATTATCTATCGCCCCTCGTCTATCCGGTCAAGAGCGATGCATTGATTCTCATGACCCGGGAAGGACTTTCTTATGATTCGCGTCCAGGCCGTTCAAGATTATAGGCCTGCCGGGCGATCATGCATTCTTCATTGGTGGGGATGACCAGGACTTTGATGCGGCTGTGCGCCGCAGAGATCAGCCCGGAGCGTCCGTCCAGCATGGATTGATTGGCCTGTGCATCCATGATCAGGCCCAGTTCTTCGAGGCCGCCCAATACCATCTGGCGGATTTTAGCCGCGTTTTCCCCCACGCCGCCGGTAAAGACCAGGGCATCCGCTCCGCCCAGGGCAAAGGTGTAGGCGCCGACGTATTTGCGCAAGGTGTGCACGTACATCTCTATCGCCAGGCCGGCATCGGCATGGCCGCGCGCGCGGGCTTGCATGATGGTGCGCAGATCCCTTCCGAGGCCGCTGATGGCGGCCAGGCCGCTGCGGGTGTTGAGAATTTCCACCATCTGATCCAGTGTCATACCGGTGCGGTGCTGCACGTGCCGCAGCACGGCGGGGTCCAGGTAGCCGGCCCGCGTGCCCATGATCAAACCCTCCAGGGGGGTGAATCCCATGGAGGTATCCAGCACGCGGCCGCGCTCAAAGGCCGTGATGCTGGCCCCGTTGCCCAGGTGGGCGCTGACGAGTTTGAGCCGATCCAGGGAAAAGCCCAGCATGTCCGCGGCACGCAGGGTCACATACTGATGGGAGAGGCCGTGGAAGCCGAAGCGCCGCACCCCATGGTCGGTATGCCACTGCCGCGGGACCGCGTACAAATAAGATTTCGCCGGCATGCTGAAGTAAAAGGCGGTATCGAAACAGGCGACTTGAGGGACTTGGGGGAATCGTTCACGGCAAGCCTGCAGTACGGCCAGGGCCGGCGGCATGTGCAAGGGAGCCAGATCCTGAAGGGTTTCGATCCGGCCAAAGACCGCATCGTCCACCCACGCCGGCCCGCTGAACAGATCCGCGCCATGGACCAGCCGGTGCCCTATGAGCGTGGGATTGGTCCCGGATAGATCGGCCAGACTTTTAAGCAGGAGGTCCAGGGCCCTGGTATGGTCCGGACACGCTGCGCTGCGCTGATCGTCGCGACCATCCGCCTTGCGGCAGATCAGCCGCGCCGGCGAGCCGCCTTCACCGATTCGCTCGACCATGCCCCAGGCGATTTCGTGCTCCCCGGGCATTTCGAACAGCTTGATCTTGAGAGAGGAGCTGCCGCTGTTGAGGACAAGTATTTGCATCGTTGATGATATTTCCACCGGCCCTATGCTCGTGCCTACTCGGATAGGGAGTTTCCGAGTCCGAGAACGCGTACGCGGGCGGAGGTCGGGTTTATGCAGACTTGCCAATCAAGCCCCTCCGATTGGCTTGAGTTTGCATCCGGCAGCCAAGTACACATATCCCTAGATATTTATGACGTAACTATTCGGGGTCGGGGTATCGGGGTCGCAATCGAATTCGATATCGATGCCGATGCCGATTCCGACCCCGAGGCCGACCAATTCACCGGCTAAACAAATCCCCCAAAGCGGTACGTTATTGAAGACAAGATTGTACGTCACTGAATTTATGCCTTCGAGCAGCTAAGCCGAAAGGTGTTTGTATTTTTCCAAATAGCGCACCGGCATCTTCAGCGCATCGCGGCGGAAAGGTTCGGCCAGCACTTCGGCGCCGCCCTGGATCATGGCGTTGATGACGCAGGGCTGCCCGCAGGCCACGGCTTCACGCACCGCATCGCCGACCTGGTCGGGCTCGGTGACACGGAAGCCTCTGGCGCCCATCTCCTGGGCCAGTTTGGCATAATCGGGATTTTCGCGCAGGTTTGCGCCCACGAAGCGGTTGGCGTAGTAATCGATCTGGTTTTTCTTCTCGGCGCCCCACTCCAGGTTGTTGGCCACAACGGCGATGACCGGGATCTTTTCACGCACAGCGGTCATCACCTCTTGAATGCCGCTGATGCCGAAGGCACCGTCGCCCTGGAAGGCAAACACGGGCTTGTCCGGCGCGCCGATTTTAGCCCCCATGGCCGCGCCGAAGGCAAAGCCGCAGTTGCCCCAGCTCAGCGCCGCCAGGTGCTGGCGTACGTCATTGAACCTGAAATAGGCATTGCACATGGACGAGTTGTTGCCGATGTCGGTGGTGATGATCGATCCGTCCGGTATGGCCCGGGCCAGTTCGGCCAAAAAGCGGCGCGGGTGCATCGGCGCGCCGCCCGCGCTGGACCACTGGCGCAGTTCATCGTCCCAGGCGCGTTTTGCGGCGGCAATCTCCTGCAGCCGTTGCGGGTTTGCCGGCAGGCCGGGTTTGAGCGCCCGGATGCGTGCAAGCAGGGCCGCGCTGAAGGCTTTGACGTCGCCGCACGAAGCCACATCGACGCGCTTGCTCAAGCCGAGCACGGCCGGGTTGATGTCCACCTGGATGATTCTGGCCTGGCGCGGCCAGTACTCCATGTCATACTGGGGCAGTGTGCCGAAGGGCCCCAGGCGCGAGCCCAGGGCCAGCACCACATCGGCCTTGGCGATCGTGCGCATGGCGGCCTTGGAGCCGCAATAGCCGATCGGCCCGACCGAAAGGGGATGTTCGGACGGGAAGGTGTCGTTGTGCAGGTAAGAGTTGACCACCGGCGCCGTCAGGTATTCGGCCAGGGCCTTGACCTCGGCCAGGGCGTCGGCCTGGCACACGCCTCCGCCGGCCAGAATCACGGGATAGGCCGCCCGGACCAGCAGTTCGGCCGCCTGCGCCAGGGCGTCCTGATCGCCGGGTCCGCGTCCGATCAGCGGCGTGGCGTAGATGTCGTCTTCGCACAGCCCGTAAAAGTAGTCGCGCGGGATGTTGAGCTGCGTGGGACCGTTGAAGTTCTTGGCCATGTAAAAAGCGCGCCGGGCCAGTTCGGCCATGCGCTCGGGGCGGTTGACGCGCACCTGATAAACGGTCTGGCGTTCGAACATGGCCATTTGGTCCAGTTCCTGGAAGCCGCCCGTGCCGATGCCCATGCTGCCGGTCTCCGGCGTAATGGCCACGACCGGTGAGTGGGCCCAGTAGGCCGCCGCCATGGCCGACACGAAGTTGGCCGCGCCGGGGCCGTTCTGGGCGATGCAGGCCTGCGGCCGGCCGGTCACGCGCGCCAGGCCGTCGGCGGCGTGGCAGGCCGCCTGCTCGTGCGCCACGGAGACAAACCGGATGCCGGCCGCGGGAAACAGGTCCAGCGCATCCATGTAGGCGCTGCCGACGATGCCGAAAACCGTATCCACTTTTTCGGCCACCAGCGTCTCCACCAATGCTTCGGAAGGGGTCATTTTCATCGCGTTTTCTCCTAAGTACATATGTTCATGAATATTGTAACGTAACTTTCGGGGTCGGGGTCGGTATCGGGGTCGCAATCGGAATTGATACCGATACCGATTATTTTTATCTCAACGCTCCAATTCCCTGCGCATCGACCGCACCATCAACCACTCGTACAAGGCCGGCGACAGTTTATTGATCAGCCGCCCCAGGCGGCCGATGGGCGTCAGCACCAGCAGCCGTTTGTCGCGCCGGGCGGCCTGGAAGACTTGCTCGGCCACCTCCTCGGGCATGGCCGGTTTTCCGGCTGTCGATTGGGGGTGGCGCGTGAGCGAGCCGTCGCCGTCCAGGGCGGAGCTGCCGATATCCGTGGCGGTGAAGCCGGGGCAGACGATCAGCACACCCACTCCGGTGCCGCGCAGTTCGCTGCGCAGCGAATCAAACAGCCCGTGCAGGGCATGCTTGCTGGCCGCGTAGGCCGTGCGGCCCAACAAGGGGGTAAAGCCGGCCAGCGAGCTGATGGTGATGATCAGCCCGCGGCGGGCAAGCAGGCTGTCCAGGGCGGCCTGGGTGGCGTACAGGGCACCGAAGAAATTGACCGCCATCACCTTGTGAAAGACGGCCGGCCGTGTCTGCGCAAAAGCCGCCCGCGCGCTGATGCCGGCATTGTTGATGAGCACGTCCACCCCTCCGGATGTGGCCATGACCATGGCCATGGCGGCGCTCACGGCCTGCGCATCGGACACATCGCAGACCAGGGCCGTGGCGTCGATGCCCTCGGCGCGCAGCCGGGCAGCGGTCCGGGCCAAGGCATCTGCTTTCCGATCCAGCAGCGCGACCCCGGCGCCGGCCTGTCCGAAACGCCGCGCGAAGGCTGCGCCCATCCCGCCGGCCGCGCCGGTGACCACGACGGTTTTACCTTCAAAATGGCGCCTAGTCGGCATGCCCCCGGTTCTCCAGATAGTAGTCGAACGCCTCACGCGTGGTCTTTTGTGGAATGAACCCGAACTCCTCTTTCAGCCGGCGGTTGGAGAGCACCGGCCGGTAGCGCAGGAAACGCACCTGTTCGGGTCCGTACTGGGTCAGGCCCAGGCGCTTGCCCGCCCAGAGCACGGCGCTTACCAGCCAGGCCGGCAGCGCGCGATAGGGTTTGTCCAGCAGGCGGGCCATCTCCGGCAACGTCAGCACGCCGTCGCCGGCCATGTTGTAAATGCCGCGGCCGCCTTCGAAGATGCCTTTGAGGATGGCGCCGACCACATCCCGGTCCCAGATGATCACGAACGGGCTGTCAACCCCCTTGATTCCGGTGATGCGCGGCTGGTCGAACATATTGGTGATCGGGTTGCGCGTGCCGGCGCCCAGGATGGTGCCCGGCCGGAAAATGAGCTGCGAAAGTTCGGGATGTTCGTTTCTGCAGCGCGCCAGCATCTCTTCCACCAGGCGCTTATGATGCGAATAGGCAAATTCTTCGTTGCCGCGGACGGGATCGCTTTCATCCAGCCAGGCCGGATTGTCGGCGTGATAGCCGTAGGCCGCGCCGCTGGAGGTATAGATCAGTTGGCGCACACCTGTCTTGACGCAGGCTTCCAGGACATTTTGCGTGCCCAGCACATCGACTTGGTACTCCATCTGCCGGTCGGAGCGTTTGCCCGGAATCACTGCGGCCAGATGGACCACGGCCTCTACGCGGTATTGTTCGAAAGCGCGGGCCAGTTCGGATGAACCTATATCTGCGGCCTGGTAGATCACGCCCGGCAATTGCCGCTCCGGCGGCACCAGCCGCAAATCGCTGGCCACGAGGGTGGTCAGCTGCCGCCGGTCGGCGGCCAGAGCGGAGATCACTTGGCGTCCGATGTAGCCGTCCGCGCCGGTAACCAGCACCGATCGAAAAGGCGTCGTTGGCGATGTCATCAGCTCTGCCCCTGCGCGGCCGCGTCGATGGGCCGGCGCGACCAGAAAAAGACCATGCTCAATCCGGCGATGATGTGCCAGACGCCCCACCATCCGGCGATAATGGCCATGCCGCCCAGCCCGCCGAAGAACTGGAAGATCAGCACCAGCGCCAGGGCGGAATTCTGAATGCCCACCTCGATGGCCACTGCGCGGCGATCGCGTTCGACCAACCCGAAGACGCGGGCGGACGAGTACCCGATGCTCAGGGCCAGGGCGTTGTGCACGAAGACGCCGAAGGCCACGAGTCCGATGGCGCGCAGGAAGTTCTGCCAGTTGGCCCCCAGCGCGGCCGCCACGAACAGGCAGAAGATCACGATCGATACGGTTTTGAACGGTTTGCGGATGCGGTCGGCCAGCCTGGGGTAAAAGCGCGAGGTGATGATCCCCAGCAGCAGCGGCAAGCCCAGGATCAGCACGATGGTTTGAAATACATCCAGGGGGTTCAGCGACACCCTGCGCAGGATGGCGTTGGTGGCCGGATTGAGGCTGCCCCACAGGGCCAGGTTCAGGGGCGTCATGACCACGGCCGCGGCCGTGGAAACCGCCGTCATGCTCACCGACAGGGCTGCGTTTCCGCCCGCCAGATAGGTCATGACATTGGACAGGTTGCCGCCCGGGCAGGCCGCCACCAGCATCATGCCCAGGGCCATGGAGGGCGTCACCGGCAGGATCAGGGTCAGCAGGAACGTAAAGGCCGGCAAGAGGATGAACTGCGCACCCAGGCCGATCGCCGGTCCCTTGGGCGATCGGGCCACCCGCTTGAAGTCTTCCAGGCGCATGTCCAGCGCCATGCCGTACATCATCAGGCCGATGACGGCGTTAAGGGCGATCAAACCGCTTTGATTGAAGTTGAGATGGATCTGGTCGACAAGGGTTGCGTCCATGCATCAGTTCCTTTCAATCCGTTAAGGGGCGGTTATGGAACTCGGCCAAGGCGATCGGGGATCTGAACTCGAAATCCGAAAATCGAATAAAGCGATTTCATTCTGCCGGTTCCTGATGCATGGCCTTAAAGTGCACCAGTCCGGGTGCCATCATGTGGGCTTCGGCGTCGACCTGGCAGTGAATCACCGCGCAGGTGCCGCACTTCTGCGCCTTCGAAAGGGCCTCCCGCAGGGTTTCGGGGCTGTCGGCGCGAGCGCCGAAGGCGCCCATGGACTGCGCCAGGCGATCCCAGGCGATGTCGCCCAGATCGGTATTGATGGTGCCGTTGCGATCCGGTCCCAGGGCGGTTTTGAAATTCTCCTTGACCGGCTGCAGCGCGAAAAGCTGGTTGATCTTGACCATGCCCCAGGCCTTGTCGGCGAAGACCAGGAAGACGACCTTGAAGCCGTGGCGCACGGCCGTTTCGACCTCCTGCATGTTGAACCCCATGGCACCGTCGCCGATCAGGCAATAGACCTGTTTGCCCGGGCGGGCCGCGGCCGCTCCCAGGGCCTGGCCCACGCCGGCGCCCAGGTGGCCCATGTGCGGCGTGCTCAACTGGGTATTGGGTGCGCGCAGTTGGGTGTAGAAATTGGCCCACACGGCGGTGTTGCCGCCGTCGAAGATCACCACGGCATCATCGTCGAACAGCTCCCGGCAGATCTGCGGCACATGGCAGGAGATCATCGGTGCGCCGGGCACGGCCAGCATCTGGTCCAGAGTATCGCGGTCGGCGGTCTTCTGTTTGGCCAATTCAGCGACATTTGCCCGGCGCGCTTTCAGATCGATCCGGTCCGCCCTGGATTCGAGCTGTTCGATCAGCATCTGCAGAAAAAGGCCTGCATCACCGATGACGGGCAGGTTGCCGGGCCGGTTGCGCGAAAGGCGTTCTTCGTCGATATCCACCTGGATGAAGATCTGGTCGGCCGGTTTGGCCCAGTAGGGCGCCTTGCCCCACCAGTCGGTTTCGCCCATGTCCGACCCCAGGCACAGGCAGACATCTGCGGCATTGCGCACCGCATTGTTGGCATCGATATGCACCATGGGCCAAGCCAGCGGATGGCGCTCATCAAGCACGCCGCGGCCCGCCCACGAGGTGGTGACCGGCGCGTGCAACAGTTCGGCCGCCTGGCGCAGCTGGGCAAACGCCTGGGCGTGGATGATGCCGCTGCCGGCATGGATAACGGCCAGCTTGGCGCTGACCAGCAGTTCGGCGGCCTGTGCGACCTGCGCCGTGGGCGGCGCAATGAGATGGGTGCGCCGGTATTGGTGGGGCGCGAGGATGGGCGCCTCGGGACACGGGCCGTTGATCAGGTTTTCGGGCACATCCAGGTGGACCACGCCCGGCCGGCCCTGCCAGCATTTGCGCAGGGCCTGGCGCAGCAGCTCGGGAAGGCGCTCGGCATAGGCGCAGGTGGCCGACCATTTGGCCATGTTCTTGATCACGCCGACATGATCGAAGCACTGATAGGCCCCGCCGCGGTCCGGATAGGCGATGCCGGTGCGCCGCGAACTGGTGATCAGCAGCACCCGGTTGCCTTCCGTGTTTTCCACCGCCACGCCGGCCAGCATATTGGCCACGCCCGGCCCGTTGCTGGCGATGCACACGCCCAGCCTGCCGGTCAGGCGGGCGTAGGCCCCGGCCATGTGCGCGGCCACCGCCTCGTGCCGCGGGGTGATCATCTGGAGCCCTTCCTCGACACAATGGGCGAAAAGATGCAGATAAGTGCCGTCGATGATGCCGAAGAACTTCGTAACACCTTCGGCTTTGAGCATTTTGGCGATGATCTGACCGCCGGTGGGGTTGGCCATGGTCTTCCTCCTTGGGAGGGTTTTAGATTTTTCTGCCACGATTCATTGGATCAGCCTTTACTATCATACTCGTACGCGTACTCGTCCTCGTACTCGAAAAGAAATTTTCCTTTCAATAGCTTGCACGATCTATAGGCCAATACCTTGATCCTGAAAGCGGAAAATCCTATCGAGTACGAGTACCGCTTCGCTGAGTACGCGTACGAGTACGATCAATGGGCAAAATTTGTCTGAATTCCTTCGATATTGGCATTGAAAACTCCCCGACCCCTCAAATGCCCCCCATCGAAATCACTACCCTTTAACCGGGCGCAGCAACCGGTCAATCATGACGGCCATGCTGCGCAACTGCTTTTCGATGCTCTCTTTATCGATCTCGCCCTCGAATTCCAGGTACTCGCGCATGCGGATCTTGAAATGACCGGAAACAAGGGAGGTCATAAAAATGATGTACAGGCTGTTGATGAAAAAGGCGGACCAGTTGACATCCACATCGTTGCGCACGCGCCCGAGTTCCATATCCCGGCGGATCAGGCGCTTGAGGTAGTCGGCGGTGAATTTTTCCACTTCAAGGGACATCTGCTCGGAAAAACGATCCATGCCAGCCGAGGAGATGTTGTCATACAGGATCAGGTATTCAGGGTAGGCTAGGACAAAGCGCGCGCCCTGCCGGAAGATGTGCTCTACCTGGCGGTAGACGTCCCATTCCGGATCCATATCGCCGTAGACCGCCCTGCGCGAGCGCTCCATGCCGTCCCGGCAAACGTACAGGTAGAGATCTTCCTTGTTTTCGAAATAGTTATAGATGGAGCCCTTGGCGACGCCGGCGCGGCCAGCCAGCTCCGCCACATCGGTCTGGTTGAACCCGCGTTCGGCAAACAAAAGGGCGGCTTCGCGCAGGAGGTGCTCGCGTTTTTCCGCGGCGATTTTGAAGAGCGTCTCTTTGGGCATGATCTCCTCTCACTCTATGACTGACCAGCCAGTCATTTCTACAGCCACGCAATGGGGCTGTCAAGATGATTCCCACGATTCAGGCATTCACTTTTTTATGAGGGCAGTCGGGCGGAATCGCAAGGATACTTGCAATAGATGTCCCAGGTGGCGATCAGGACCGTTTCCTTTGCATGACCGGACAGTATCAGGAATGAGCCGCCGAATTTCTCGATACGCCGTTTCAACGCGATCATGGCCAATTCGCCCTGCAAAAAACCTTCCAGCGATGAACCGTTTAGATCGGCGGCACTCACGTTGGTTTTTACGTAAAAAACGATTCTCTCGGAGATCAATTCCAGACCGATTCGTACAGCGGCGTCCGGTTGACGGGAAATGCTGTAAAGCATCTGCTCGGCCATGCGGAAGATAATGATTTTCAAACTTTCGGGGATATCCGACTCGCTGACTTCAAATACTTTTTCTATGCACAAGGAGGGGCACTTCGCGACAGTTTGATCACAGAGGTAGGTGATGCTCTTGACGATGCCCAAATGGTCCATGCCGATCGGATATCGGCGCGTCATTTTGCGGATTTCGGATAATGTATGTTGAACATCGAGCACGATGGGCTTCAATGCCTCACTGGCCTGCGAGTGCAGTTCGGCGGGTTTTACCTTGGCGGCCGATTCCACCTGAAACTTGATCGCGCTGAGGCATTGGGCGATGTTTTCATGGATGTCTTTGGCAAATTGTTCACGTTCATTTTCGCGGAGTTCAATCAACCCGTCGGCGAGTCTCTGCAATTGTTTTTCCGAGGCGGCCAGTTCGGACTCGGCAACCATTTGACTGGTCACATCGATTTCGTTCCCAATGACGGCCGGTTGCCCATTATAAGATGTCAAGGCAAAATCATCTTCTATACGGGGAGGTTCAGGTTCTTCAATAAATTCGTAACGTGGCGGTGGAGTTTTAAAATCGAGAAATACTTTTTCATCCT
>QZKV01000175.1 GCA_003599575.1 Desulfobacteraceae bacterium
TGCAACATGGGGGTCGGCCGGCTGGTGGTGGTGGCCCCTGAGAATTGCGATCTGAAGCGCATAATGGCATTGGCCACCCACGCGGCCATAGAGGTTGTCGAAGAGATGTCCTGCCACGATCGTCTCCAGGATGCGCTGGCGCCTTTCAACTACGTGGTCGGGACCACAGCCCGCCGGGGCGGGCAGCGCCAGAGGGTTTTCGCGCCGGATCAAATGGCCCAGCGGCTGATCCCCATTTCTCAGGCCAATCAGGTGGCATTGCTTTTCGGTCCCGAGGACCGCGGCCTGACCAACGAGGAGATCCGCCTTTGCCATCAGTTGGTGACCATTCCCACAGCCCCTTTCTCCTCTTTAAACCTGGCCCAGGCGGTCATGGTCCTGTGTTACGAGTTGTTCAAAACCGGCGTTGCGCCGCCGCAGGCAGTTACCCCCCGCCTGGCCACGCGTTTCGAGTTGGACGGCATGTACGCTCAGATAAAGGATCTTCTGGTGCGCATCAACTATATCCAGCCGGAAAACCCGGACTATTGGATGGGCAAACTGCGCCACCTGTTCACCCGAATCCAGTTGCGCGCCGGCGATGTCAGCATTATCCGCGGCGTGGGCCGTCAAATCGACTGGTATGCCGGCAAGTGCTACCGCGACGGAGCCGGGGGCGCGGCGCCCCCCCCGGCATTGGCCGACAAGGCCGGCGAACAGGACTGATGCCGCGGGAGTTCATTTTGAAAGACACCGGCATGGGCAAACGTCCAGAAGCGGACCAGCTGCCCCAAGGTGGTTCGCGCCCGATCCAGTTGGAGGGTCAATCGCGGAAGATTGAGCCGGGTCAGGTCGTTCAATTCGACCAAGTGGCGATGCCCCAGGGCATTCCGGCCGGCCTCGCCGATCAATTTGGCCAAAATCCGCAAGGCCCCGATGTGCTGCGGCGTGGGTTGGTTCTCCTCGAATGTGCGGCAAAGAAACTCGTAGCAGACCGGCGGCCTCCCAGCAGATAAAGTGCAGCCTTTGGCGGCGAGCCACCCGGCGGCCGGGTCCCAACGCGCATCGGCGGCAAACCGGTTCCTGACACGTTCCAGGAAGGTGCTTTCCAGCGACTCACGGCAAAAGTCAACCCGACAGCATGGCGTGGCGCACCGGGCGCATACACCTTTGCCGCGTAACGCCGTGCAGTGTTGTACTTCCTGCTCCAAACGGCCGTACGATTCTACCAGGTCATGAAGCCCGCTGATCATGTGAATCGCATACCCAGAAGAAAAGCAAAAATCAATAGGGTTGTTCTTTCGCCATTGGGGCTACGGAAGGGCTTTTGGAAAAATTCGCTGCCCGGCTAATCTTTTCAGCAGGCAGACCGATAATTAAAACAACTAGGCTTGGGCGGCGCATTGAAACGGCTGCCTCGACTGAAAATGCGAGTTTGAAACAACTGCTGTTTGGCAGGAGGATTGCCCCATGGAGAGCGTTTTGATCATCGAAGATGATGAATATGTCCAGAGGATGCTCAAACAGACCTTCGAACGAGCCGGATATCAGGTGGCCGCGGCGGCAAACGGCGCTGCGGGAATTAAACTCTACGAATTCAAAAGAGATTTGCTGGAACCATATGATGTGGTGATTACGGATTTGATCATGCCTGAAATGGAAGGCATCGAAACCATCACCAGACTGCGCAAAACCAACCCGGACGTAAAAGTCATCGCCATTTCCGGAGGCGGCCGCAACAAACCCGATGATTATCTCCATCTGGCCCGAAAACTCGGGGCCATGCGCACATTTACAAAACCCGTGGATCGCGAGGCCCTGTTGCAGGCGGTCTCCGAACTGGTCGGCAGCGGCAAAGGCCGGGAATTGTCCGCACCCGGGGAGTGCTGAACGCAATCCCCTATGGCTGCGGGATAGGCTCAACCAGTCTCTCCCGCATCCTGCCGCGCCAGGCCGCGCCGCCATCGTTGCTTGATTCTCAATGACTCTTAACCGCGCGCCCGCAATAAGATCCAGCTCGCCTAATTTTTATCTGCGCAAAGCATTTCGATTCCCATAACCGGCCCGCCAAACCTTGGAGCCGGGCGTCGCTGTCGAGATCGGCAGCGGCTTTTCCATGAACGCAGGCTGCCATATACGAGCTCTTCTTTGGCGTGAATCTCATTGAGCCGCTGCAGCATACCGGCCAAACTTGCCAATCCATTGGCACTATACTATGTTAGGCTCAAGCAAAGGGCTGCACCGACAAAGGGCTGTCACCGACAAGGAGGCGTTGCATGCGCGGCATCGTTTTTCGATGGCTCACATTAACGGTTGCCATTTTGTTGTCTTCGTATCTCTTGGAAGGCATTCGGGTCGGCGGTTTTTTTTCAGCGCTGGCGGCCGCCGCCATCCTGGGGCTGTTGAATGCTTTTTTGAGACCGATTGCGTTGCTTCTGACCCTTCCGATCAACCTCGTCACCTTGGGCCTGTTTACGTTTGTCATCAACGCCATCATGCTGAAAATGGCGTCGGGGGTGGTCGGCAGTTTCGAGGTCCACGGGTTCTGGACGGCCGTGTTCGGCGCCCTGATCATCAGCCTGATCAGCTTTGGCCTGAACAGTTTGATCAGCGAAAAAGGCCGCTTCGATGTCATCAACCTGAAGCATAAGGGCGGCAATCGCTGGGAGTAACGGGCGACGAACCGATGCAACGCCGCCGGAATACGGAATACCCGCATCCCGAAATCGCTTTACGGTAATTGGATACCACCATGGCATGGGTTTGGTTGCTCCTGGGACTGCTTTACATCCTGTCGCCTTATGATCTGCTGCCGGATTTCCTTCCGGTGCGCGGCTGGATCGACGACATCATCGTTTTGATCGTGATGATCCGTTATATCGTCCGCCTGAGAAGGGGAGCTTCCACGGCGGAACCCGGGCAGCACGCAAGCAACCGTCAAACCGGCGGCAACAGGCAGGAAAAGACACACGACAACGGGCGGCAAGCGTATCACGGCCCCCGGTCACCCCATGAAATCCTAGGCGTGCCACCCCACGCCAGCCAGGAAGAGATCCGAAGCGCGTATCGCCGATTGGCCGGCCGCTATCATCCCGACAAAGTGGCCCATTTGGGAAAAGAGTTCCAGGAGTTGGCTGAAAAAAGATTCAAGGAGATTCAAAATGCCTATGACCGGCTGGCCAAATCGTGAGCGCTACAGAGAATTGGCCGGCGAAGCCGTTTTTCTGATACCGCTTCCGACACCGATTGGAACCCGAGGCCTTGCCCCAGAGCAGGCAATCGCTCCTCGGGATAAGGAGATAACGATGCCTCCCAAAACTCCGCCAGATCAAAACCGCTTGAGTCAAATCGTAGCCGATGCACGCCGCTATCGCCTTGCGCAGGAAAAAACCTACCGCGAAAAGGCGCTGAAACTCTTCCCTTCGATTTGCGCCCGGTGCGGCCGGGAATTCTCGGGCAAGAAGCTGCGCGAGTTGACCGTTCACCACAAAGACCATAACCATGACAACAATCCACCCGATGGCAGCAACTGGGAACTGCTTTGCATTTACTGCCATGACAACGAACACGACCGCCAGGCCGTGGCCGAGGCCTACCATCAAGGGCCGTCGGCCGAAGAAAGCCCGTCATCCCTGGACCACAAGCCCTTTGCCGATCTGGAAAAACTGCTGAGAAAAAAGGAGCGCAGTTGAAATGAAGCCTTTGCCGAGGTCCGACCGCCTTTTGAAAGGTACCCGCCGCGACAGCGATTACGGGTGGCTCTGAAGCCAATTCACCGCGTCTGTAAAGCCCTTAAATCAATTTGCAAATAACGTTCATTTTGGAATTGCTGCGCCGCGGATGCGCCGCGGGCAAATCCATTGACAATTCTTGGCCGGCTGGTTTATATATTGCCGGTTTTTTCAGCAGTTTGTTTCAGAAACCCGATAAGGAGACCTCATGAACCTCAAAGCCAAGATCCATGCCCAGGACAATAAGCAAGCTGCGCAAGAGAATCTCTCGGCCCGCGTTGCCCTGCTTGAAAGCAAGGGGGTCGCCCCGCAGGCGATCCAAAAAGACACCCTGGTCCGAAAACTAAAGGCCGACATTCGCACCTGCAACCGTAGATTGGCCGGGGCAGCCGCCCAGGAAAAACTCAATATCCAAAAAGTGAACAATAAAGAGGCCAAAGCGGCCGCTAAAAAGAAAGCCGCCGAACCGGCCCCGGCCGCCTCCGAAGCCAAACCCGCCAAAGCGCAGAAGAAAGAAAAAAAACCCAAGGAGAAAAAAGCCCAATAAACCCAACCAACCCAAACAAACCCAACAAACCCAAATTGCGCTCCACAGAAAAATAGGTTAATGGACCGGCATGAAGTCCTCTTCCAAATGCCGGCACCTGCGCTGCGGCCCCGTTCTCATCGGCCTGCTGGCCCTGACCGCACCCGTTGCCTGCATGGGCGGGGCGCAGGCCGACAGCGTTACCTCACGCCCGGATCAAGCCTGTGTGGTCCTCCTGCACGGGCTGGCCCGCACCCATCGCTCCATGCACAAAATGGCGGCGGCACTCCAGCAAGCAGGATACCGCACCTTCAACATGGATTATCCTTCGCGGGAATTTACCATCGAGCACCTGGCGATGCAGGTCATTCCGGAAGCTCTGCGGCAATGCCGCTCAACCTCGTGCAATACCATTCACTTCGTCACCCACTCCATGGGGGGTATCCTGGTGCGTTACTACCTGTCCCAACATCCGATCGAACGGCTCGGGCGCGTGGTGATGCTCAGTCCGCCCAATCAAGGCAGCGAAGCAGTGGATGCGTTGCGTGAAAATGCCTTCTTTCGATGGTTTAACGGTCCGGCCGGCCGGCAACTGGGCACCGGGCCCGAAGACATCGGCGCGAGCCTCGGCCCCGTGGACTACCCTGTGGGCGTCATCACCGGCAATGTGCACGCTTTTTTCGATCACTGGCTGGCAAACATCATTCCCGGCGCGGACGACGGCAAGGTTTCCGTGCAGCGCGCCAAGGTAGAGGGAATGAGCGATTTTCTGGCCCTGTCCTGCTCCCATGCGTTCATCATGAATCAGGCGGAAGTCATCGCGCAGACGCTCTATTTTCTGGAAAACGGATCGTTCAGGCGCGTACGGCGCTGACCGCCTGGCCGTCCCAGGCCGGGTTCAATGAATCATGTCCGGTGAGAATTGCTGATGGAGCGACACTCCGGTCGCAGTGAAAAATCCCTTGGTGATTGGCGACAGCGTAGATACTCCTTATACTCTCAATTCAACCAATCGCATGGAGACATCATCTATGGACCATCAAGCCTGGCTCGATTTGACCAAGGAAGATCCCATTGATGCGGACCTTCCCATCATCGACCCGCACCATCACCTGTGGGATTATCCCACCAGCCGTTATCTTCTGGGAGAGGTGCTCGCAGATACGGACAGCGGGCACCATGTTGTTCAAACGGTTTTCATTGAATGCCTGTCCATGTACCGCGCGGATGGCCCGCCGGAGATGCGGCCGGTCGGCGAAACGGAGTTCGTGAACGTCATCGCGGAGGCCAGCCTCGAGGGCGCGACCCAGGTGGCCGCCGGCATTGTGGGCTTTGCCGATCTGACTTTGGGCGAGGCTGTGGCACCGGTCCTGGCGGCGCATATCGCCGCCGGCGGCGGCCGGTTCCGCGGCATCCGCCACGCCGCCAGCTGGCATGAAAGCGATGCCATCAACAATGCGCACACCCATCCGCCCAAGGGATTGCTTCTGGACGCCCGCTTCCGCCAGGGATTCACGCAACTGCACAAACACGATTTGAGTTTCGACGCCTGGCTCTACCACCCGCAATTGGGTGAGCTTGCCGACCTGGCGCGTGCTTTTCCGCAAACGCCCCTCATTCTGGATCACGTCGGCACCCCTTTGGGGATCGGCCCGTATGCCGGGAAAAGGGAGGCCGTATTTCAGGAGTGGCGGCGCGGCATTGATGAAGTGGCCGCCTGCGACAATGTGGCCGTGAAACTGGGCGGGCTGGGCATGAAGGTGTGCGGCTTCGGCTGGCACCAAGGGGACAAACCGCCCGGCTCGGCGGACCTGGCCGCGGCCATGGGTCCCTATCTCCTTTACTGCATCGAGCGCTTCGGGGTCGAACGCTGCATGTTTGAAAGCAATTTCCCGGTGGACAAACCTTCGTGTTCCTACGTCGTGCTTTGGAATGCCTTCAAGCGTCTCACCGAAAAGTTTTCCGCGCATGAACGCCGGGCCTTGTTCCATGACACCGCAGCGAAAGTATATGGATTGTAGAAGGAAAAACAGATGCCAGTAGAAGTTCGTCCGGCAACGCCAGCGGAAATGGAAGAATACCGGCGGGTGGCCCTCTCAGCCCTGGTCCTGTCGCCGCGCAATGTGTCTCCGGAAGCGATCCAGGGCGTGCGCCCCGAAATGACCTTGTGCGCTTTTGTGGATGGCCGGCTGGCCACCGCCTATGCCGCCTGGCCGCTGAAAATGCGCATCAACGGCGGCGCTGTTCCGACGGCCGGCATCACCTACGTGGGCACCCTGCCCTACCATCGCGGTCAGGGACTTCTGCGCGAAATCATCGTCCGCCATTTCGAGCTGATGTATGCGCGCGGCGAACAGCCTCTGGCCGCGCTGCTGGCGTCCCAGGCGGCGATCTACCATCGGTTCGGCTATGCCGTGGTCTCCACGCGCCACACCTACCAGGTTGAACCGCGCTTCATCCGCTTCGTCCATCCCGCGGAGGAATCAGCCCCGCCCGGAACGCTGACGGAAACCGGCGATGCCGATGTATTGAACCGGCTGTATCGTTCTTTTTGTCTGCAGCGCAGCGGGTACCTGCACCGCGGCCACGCCGCCTGGATGAACGGCGTTCTGCGGCCCGCGCCCAGTGGCGCCGTGCTGTTCAGGATCGTCTACGAAGAAAACGGGGAGCCGTTGGGTTACCTGGTGTATACTGTTGAACCCCGCAAGGTACCCGACGGCCGGCCCTGGCAGCAGGTTTTCATTCGCGACCTGGTCTGGCTTTCGGCCCGTGCATATGCCGCCTTGTGGGGCCACCTGGCCACCTTTGGGCTGGCCAGCGACATCATCTGGATGCGGGTGCCGCCGGACGATCCGCTGCCGCACCTGGTGCTGGAACCCAGATGCCTCAACATCGGTTCGGCGGACGGATTGCTGGCGAGGATTGTCGATGTCGCCCGCGCCCTGCCGCTCAGGGACTACGGCGGGGAGGGCGCGATCACTTTCGAGCTGATGGATGGGCTTTGTCCCTGGAACGCAGGCCGCTTTCGATTGGAAACAAGTTCCGGCGGCACCGATGTCCGGCGCACCAGCCAGGCCGCGCAAATGCGCCTGCCGGTGGATACTTTGGCCATGCTGCTGTTCGGGCAAATCAGCCCCTCCGAAGCATCCGCGATGGGACGGATGGATGTGCTCGAAGCCGACGCCGTTCCAATCTGGGATCGCCTCATGCGAACGAAATACAAACCCTTCTGCCCGGACTTTTTTTAAAGGTTTCAAACTGCCTGGGGCCTTTGACTTCAAGCCGGAATCCGCAAAGTTGTTTTCTAATCCGTTCCTGCGCTCAGCCCGTATTGCAACCCCACGTACAGCAGATAAACGGCCAATAACCAAGCCCCTTGCCAGCGCCGGAAGTGCCCCTTGCGGTTGAAGGCGATGAACACGCGGAAGGAGTAAAGGATGATCAGCATGGCCGGAAAATGGAAATAGAAGAAGTTCGGCGGAATAGCCAATGGACGGGCCGTGGCGGCCGCACCGATCACGAACAAACAATTGAGGATATCGGCACCCACCACATTGCCCAGGGTTATCTCGGGGTGCCCTTTGCGCACCGAGGCGATCGCGGTGGTCAGTTCAGGCAGCGATGTGCCCAGGGCCACCATGGTGGCGGCGACCACGTCTTCGGGCACACCGATACGCATGGCCAATTCCGAAGCGGCAGGGACGAGAATCCTGGCTGCGACAATCACCAGCGATAGGCCGCCGACGATCATCAACCAGCACAGCAGGACGGCCGGCATGGGCCGATCGTCGGTTTGGGACTCTTCCAACAGCAAAGTGGCGCTGCCCTGCCTGGCCCACAGGTAAGAGACATATAAATAGATCGCCAGCAAAATGAGGAAGAAAATACCCACCCAGCGGGGCAGCATGGGGACGCCCGCGGAAAAAGCCGCAATGGCCACGCAGATAACCGCCAGAAGCGTGGCGGCGCCCACCTGCACCCACCCCATGCGGCTGAGAATGAAACGGTTGACCGGCACTGCGGCCAATATACAGGTAAGTCCCAGAATCAAACCGGTATCGGCGATGATCGAGCCCACGCCGTTGCCCAGGGCCAGCCCGGCATTGCCCATGAAGGCCGCCATCACCGACACGATGGCTTCGGGCGTGGTGGTGCCGAGCGAAACGATCGTGGCGCCGATGACAATTTTGGGCAAGCCCGTACGGCGGGCCAAATGCACCACGCCGTCGATCATCCAATCAGCGCCCTTGGACAACACGAAAATACAAACGACGATGATCGCCAGCAGCAGCAAGCCCGGCAAACCCTTCAAGGCGCCGTGCAGTACCGATTCATCAACAAACCATTCGAAAAGGGTCATAGGCTCCATCTCCGGATCGATATTCGCGGGGAAATCCATTCTTCAAAGCATGATGCACATCAATCATCTATATGCAGAGGAATCAATTAAAACTCGTCCAAAGATCATGAATGCAAATGATCTTTGTGCGAGGGCAGGGACTTCTTACGATTTATCTTTGTTTAGTGCTTGAAGCTGCGCTGACCGGTGAACACCATGGTCGCGCCGAACTGGTTGCACGCTTCGATCGATTGATGATCGTTGTTGGACCCGCCGGGTTGGATGACGGCCCGAACGCCTTCGCGCAGACCCACATCCACGCCGTCGCGGAACGGGAAAAAAGCGTCGCTGACCATGGCCGAGCCGATCAGTCCGCCCTTTTCTGCGGCCACACGGGCATCGATGGCCGCGCGCTTTTCTTCGTCCTGCAGGTCGTTGTAGGGGATGGCGTGTTCGGCGAAGCAATAGCGGTCGGCCAATTTGCGGTAAGCCTTGTCGCGGGCGATCTGGGCCACACCCACGCGGTCCTGCTCGCCGGTGCCGATGCCGACGGTCACTTCGTCCTTGACATAGATGACCGAGTTGGAGGTCACGCCCGACTCCACCAGCCAGCCGAAGAGCATATCGCGGTACTCTTCGCCGGTAGGCAGGCGATCGATTTTGTAATGCCTGCCTTTGTATGCGCATTCGGCCGGGCGCAAGGTCTCTTTGGTGCGCGTCTCGGGCACAAAGGACCACTGGGTGATGATGCCGCCGTCGATCAGGCTTTTAAACTCCACGCAGCGCCGGCCGACGAAACTTTGCAGCCGGTCCATGTTGCGGATGCGGATGACGCGCAGATTGGGTTTGCGGCCGAAAATGTCCATAACGCCGGTTTCGAACTCAGGGGCCACCACCACTTCGGCGTATTGCCCGGCAACGGCCTCGGCCGTGGCCTTGTCCACCGGCCGGTTCAAGGCGATGCACCCGCCAAAAGCCGCTACACGGTCGGCCAGATTGGCCTTCAGGTAAGCTTGCGCGAGCGTGTCGGCCCGCGCCACGCCGCACGGATTGTTATGCTTGACGATGATGACGGTCGGGCGATCGTGGAAGTAGCGCAGGATGTTCAAAGCATTGTCGGCATCGGTCAAGTTGGTTTTACCAGGGTGTTTTCCGGATTGCAGCAACTCGATGTCGGACACCAGACAGCGCCCCGGTTGAATTGTTTCGACATCCCCCAGAACAAGATTGCCGTTGACCAACCGGTACATGGCCGCTTCCTGGCCGGGGTTTTCGCCGTAACGCAATCCTTTTTGCTCCCGTTCGATGGTCCAGAGCACTTTTTCATAAAACAGGGTCTGGCGTTGTGCGCCTTCGATGAAACTGATTTCCATACGTGACGGGAAATGATCATCCACGATGGTCCGGTACATTTGCTTAAGATCCTCGGCCATAACGACTCCTCTAAACTGAATAGAAAGTGGAAGGTTGTGGTATTCTTTGTCCACTTTCAACTTTCAAATGCATAGCATGATCTGACCATCTGAAGCGACTGATGGGTCAGATATCTTGCGATATTGCGGTCGTACTCGGCCGTATGGTCGAACGCCTTGCAAGCCAACTCGTAGCGCAGGTTCAAAGAGGTGCACCCGTTGCGGACGGCCAGTTCATTGAGGATGCGTTCATAATCAGCGGGATCGACCACGCTGGCCACGCGAAGGAAATTTTTGGCCGCCGCACGGATCATGCAGGGACCGCCGATGTCGATATTGCCGCGCGCCTGCTCGACCGTGACGCCCGCTTGGGCGATGGTGGCCTGGAACGGGTAAAGATTAACCACCACCATGTCGATGGGCACGCCGGCGGTGCGCGCCAGATCGGACTGGTGGGAGGTGTTGTAGGTCTCGGTCAGCAATCCCAGGTAGATCTTGAAATCCAGTGTTTTGACCAGCCCGCCCTGGGTTTCCGGCTGCCCGGTGTAGTCGGAAACCTGCTTCAGGCATTGATCCGCGTCGGATCCCAGGATCTCCTTCAGGCGCGCAAAGGTCCCGCCAGTGGAAAAAAATCGGATCTGCGGATTCAACTGGCGCAGGTGCGGCACCAGCAATTCCAGCCCGGTTTTGTCCGAGACGCTGATCAGCACGTGCCGGACCGTCACCAGATCATCGATCTTGCTCACCACATTGATGCTCATGGGAATCTCCTTATACTTCATTTCCGCCCCGCATACTCTTCCAGAAAACGTTCGAAAAAGGCGGCCATGAACGCATGCCGCTCCTCGGCCAGACGCCGTCCTTCGGCAGTGATCATACGATCTTTTATTTTGGACAACTTCACCGCAAATTCCCGGTACCCTGTGTCGTCGCGGGAGTAGGATCGGCACGCCTCCGGCGGCAGATTGGGATTATGCAGACAGGCGCCCAACTCCCCGGCAAAAAGATAGGCCCGCGCAACGCCCACGGCGCCGATCGCATCCAGCTTGTCGGCATCAAAAAGCACGCGCGCCTCCAATGTCGCGGGCGTGTGATCGTCCCGGAAGCGGTGCGTGCGCACACAATGAACGATATTGTCCCTGCGCGGTTTGTCGAGAGGCAGTGCGTCCAAAATGCCGCGGGCCTTTTCAGCCCCTAAAGCGGCGTGGCAGAGCGCTCCACGGCTGGCATCCTGATCGGCCCGGCCGATGTCGTGAAGGTAGGCGGCTGCTTCCAGCACCTGCATATCGGCCCCTTCCACGGGCCCGATGCGCCGGCAAAGCGCATGAACCCGCAGGGTATGCTCCCAATCGTGACTGCCGCGGGAATTCTTTAAAATCCGGCCGGCCGCGCTGCGGATCGCGCTGAGCAGATCGTCCGCGGCGACTACCGGCCCGCCGGCCGCCGTTTGGCATGGGGACAGGTGCATGGTTTCCTTGGCGTTGCGTATCATGGTTTGCTGCCCGTGGGAATTCGTCCCCCTGAAATAATGCAGGCCGGGGTGCAATGTCAAATCCGTAATTCTCGATGCAGGCCGCCCCTGATGTCATTGCCCGGCGGCACAACCCCGACCAACCCAATAAACCCAACCAACCCAATCAACCCAATCAACCCAACAAACTCAACAAACCCAACAAACCCGATTCACGCCACAAAATACCACTTCACGCCTTTTCCATTAACTTAGAAAGATCATTGATAAAATTAATATTCAAGACTCAAAATTTTTCTTGACATAAACCTGGGAATATAATTTATGTGGAGCAAAGTGGTTAATTATGGTGATTCATGTTCCGAGGAAGCTACCCACATACCCTGGATGACAAGGGACGCATTTTCATTCCGACCCGTTTTCGGGACATCATTCGCGCCGGTGGCAGCGATGCGGTCATGATCACGGCAATGGACAAATGCCTGTTTGCCTATACCTTGGAGGGATGGAGCAAGGTCGAAACCCGCATCCTGGCGCAGGCGGAAAACAGCGAATACATGCGCCGTTTCCGCCGGTCTTTCGTGGGCGGCGCGCATGAGTGTCCGTTCGACAAACAAGGCCGGGTGCTCGTTCCGCCGCAGTTGCGCAGCTATGCCCTATTGGAAAAAGAAGTCGTGCTGGTGGGTGTTTTAAACCACTTCGAAATCTGGTCCAAAGAGAACTTGGATAAGGAAAATGAGGCGATGGAGATGGACATGCAAAAAGTGGAGGTACGCAACGAAATCGCCAAACTAGGATTGTGAACCGATGACATACCGTCACGCGAGCGCCATGCTGAACGAAGCCGTGACGTGTCTGGCCTGCAGGCCCGGGGGCGTCTATGCGGATTGCACCTTGGGTGGCGCCGGGCACGCACGCGCCATCTGCGAACGCATTCGGCCCGACGGCGTGCTCATCGGTATCGATCAAGACGGCGACGCCATTTCGCATGCCCGTACAGAACTTGCCTCCTGCACTGCCGGTCTGCACCTTTTCCAGGGCAATTTCATCAATTTACCCGATTACCTGTCCCAGTTGCAGATTGATTCGGTCGATGGCATTCTCCTCGACCTTGGTCTTTCACAACATCAGCTTGAATCCAGCGGCCGCGGATTCTCGTTTCAAAAAGATGAACCGCTGGACATGCGCATGGATACACGCACTCAAACGCGCGCGGAAGACCTGGTCAATCAATCTCCCGAAGACCAACTGATCCGCATATTCCGGCAGTATGGGGAGGAGCGCTGGTCCAAACCGATTGCCCGCGCGATCGTGGAGGGCCGCCGCAAAACCCCCATCCGCACCACCACCCAACTCGTTGCATTGGTGCGCGAGGCTGTGCCCGGATGGGCCGCCGCCCGCCAAAAAATCCACCCCGCAACCCGTGTGTTCATGGCCTTGCGCATTGCGGTCAACCAGGAACTGAGCCGTTTGGAGGAATTTCTGGAAAAATCGGTCGATTTGCTCAAGCCCGGCGGCCGCATGTGCATACTGGCGTTCCACAGCCTCGAGGATCGCATGGTGAAGCATCATTTCAAACGTTTGACCCAGGCCTGCACCTGCCCGCCCGGTTTACCGCGGTGCATCTGCGACGGCCGCGCCACACTGCAATTGGTGACCAAAAAGGCCCTGCGGCCATCGGCGGAAGAAGTCGCGCGCAATCCCATGGCCCGCAGCACGCGGCTGCGTTGTGCGCAGAAAATTATTTAGGAGCAATCCCTAGCCAAGGAGGCCGCATGGCCGGCCAGCCCAAAAAGAGAGAGCCATCCAAACTCCGGGTCAAACTCGCTTGGGTGATGGTGCTGGGGCTGTTGATCGGGGAATCGCTGTTTTACACCTGGTGCCGGGTGCAATGCGTGGGAACCGGCTATACCATCGACCGGGAAAGCCGAAAGCAGCAGGAACTCAAGACGCTGCAGAACAGTTTGAAAATCGAGCTGGCGCGCCTGAAGGCGCCGGAAAACCTGTCCCGCATTGCCCGTGAGAAGCTGGCCCTGGGCATGCCGGGTGCACATCAGATCATTGTGGTGCCATAAATGCAGAAGCCTAAAGGTCACGTCATCCGGACCGCGGTCGTCGGCAGCCTTTTTATGCTGTGGCTGGCAGTAATCGGCGCACGGGCCGGATACCTGCAGCTTTATAAAGGCGCCTGGCTGTCGCAAAAAGCCGCCGGTCAGTATGAACGCGAACTGATCCTGCAGGGCAAAAGAGGCACCATCTACGACAGCCGGCACGAAGCCATGGCCGTGAGTATCGAGACCACCTCGATTGCCGCCTATCCGGCCCTGGTGGAAAACCAACCCGCGACGGCCGCCCAACTGGCGGGAATATTGAACTTAAAACCCAAAGAGGTGCAGCAGCAATTGGCCTCCGCTCGGCCATTTGTATGGATCAAGCGCCAGGCCACCCCCAAGCAGGTGAGCGCCATTAAAAAGCTGGGCTTGAAAGGCATTGAATTCCTGCCGGAACACAGCCGCTTTTACCCCAATACCACCCTGGCCGCGCAGGTGATGGGGTTCACCGGCATTGACGGGCATGGGCTGGAAGGGCTCGAATTCTACTATGATGCCGAACTCAAGGGCACCGAAACGCGGGTCACCGTCCTCAAGGATGCGTTGGGACGCGGTTTCGAAGCGCATCAGGAGTCGGCCGTAAACCGGGCGGGCAACAACCTGATCCTGACCATCGATCGCCATATCCAATACATCACCGAGCAGGCCCTGGCCGACGCCGTCACCGAATACAAGGCCCAATCGGGCATGGCCCTGGTGATGGAGCCCCAGACCGGCGCATTGCTGGCCGTGGCCCATTATCCCTTCTTCAATCCCAACGCCTTCTCCAGATCGGACCGCCGCGTCTGGCGCAACCGGGCCGTCACCGATCCGTTCGAGCCGGGTTCGACCATGAAGATCTTCAGCGCAGCGGCTGCCCTGGACAGCGGCATCATCACAGCCGGCACCATCTTTTTTTGTGAAAATGGCAAATACCCCGTGGGCGGGCATACCGTTCATGACACCAAACCTTACGGCTGGCTCTCCTTGCAGCAGATTGTCAAGTATTCGAGCAATATCGGCGCGGTCAAACTGGTGGAGCAGGTCGGCCCGCAACTGCTGTACGATCATTTGCAGCGCTTCGGGTTCGGAACGCGCACCCGCGTCGATTCCCCGGGCGAATCGAGCGGCGCTTTGTCGCACTACAAACGCTGGACCAGCGTGGATACGGGGGCCATCGCTTTCGGGCAGGGCCTGTCGGTCACGGCCCTCCAATTGATCACCGCGGCATCGGCCCTGGCCCATGACGGGATGCTGATGCGGCCCTATGTGGTCAAGGCGATCACCAATCCGGACGGACGGACGGTGCGCACCTTTGCTCCGCAAGCCGTGCGGCAGGTGGTCTCACCGCAAAGCGCCCACACCGTGCGCAGCATCATGCGCACGGTGATCACCGAAGGCGGCACCGGCCTCAAGGCCGATGTGGCAGGCTACTCGGTTTGCGGCAAAACCGGTACCGCTCAGAAAGTCGATGCCAATGGCAACTATGCGCAGAACACCTATCTGGCCTCGTTTGTCGGTTTCGCCCCGACCGAACGGCCCGCGGTTGCCGTTCTGGTTATTGTGGACGAGCCCCGCGACACCCACTATGGCGGCCTGGTGGCTGCGCCCGTCTTCAGCCGGATCGTCGGGGAGACGTTGGGCTACCTGAATGTCCCAAGCGCTGAAGATCCGGACCAGTTGAGAGTGTTCAGGGAAATTCAAGCCGGGGATGAAAAAGTTCACCTCAAAAAGGCCGTTTTCTGATATAAGGGTGGGCTCGGTTGGGTTGATGAATTTATTGAGATTATTGGGTTTATTGGGTTGCTGATTGGTCTGGGTGGTTGCGGTGTTGGTCCGGATGGATTGGGTTGGTAGACCTGCCTGGAAACGATAGGGTCATTGCCTTTTGGGCAATCCGAATTGAACTTGGAATGATGACGCACTTTTTCAAGGTCGCGAAATGAAACTGGCTCAACTGCTGACATCGGTGCAGCCTTTGGTCCATGGCGAAGCACTTCCGGACGATCTGGAAATCCGGGCTGTTTACTACCGGGCCCAGCTGGTTGAGCCCGGGGGGCTGTTTGTGGCGGTCAAGGGATTTGCGGCGGACGGACATGATTTTATCGGTCAGGCCGTGTCCCGCGGGGCGGTGGCCGTGGTGTGCGAGCGAACGGCGCGCATCGACGTCCCACAGATTCAGGTGACCGATTCGCGCAAGGCTTTGGCCGCCCTGGCCGCCGAGTTTTACGGGCATCCCTCCCGGGGCATGACCGTGATCGGAATCACCGGCACCAACGGAAAGACCACCACCAGCTATCTGATCGAGAGCATGCTCCAGGCCGCCGGCCATGCGACCGGCGTGATCGGCACCGTCAATTACCGCTACGGCGGAAGCTTCTTCGATAACCCGGTGACCACGCCCGAATCCCTCGATTTGCAGCGTATTCTGGCCGACATGCGCGCAGCCGGCACCACCCATGTGGTGATGGAGGTTTCTTCGCATGCCCTGGATCTTTTACGAATTCATGCCTGCGACGTGGATGTGGCGGTTTTCACCAATCTGTCCCAGGATCATCTGGATTTCCACAACGACATGGATGCTTACTGGGCCAGCAAGCGCAAGCTGTTCGATTTTTTCCTGCCCGCATGCAAGGGAAAAACCGCCCTGCGGGCGGTGATCAATGTGGACGATCCCAGGGGCGCCGAACTGGCCCGTATCCTGGCGCTGCCCCGTCTAACCACCAGCCAGGGCCAGGCTGCCGACGTGCACTCCCTTGCGGCGCGCTTCGACCTGCACGGCATCAGCGCCCAGGTCCAGACGCCTCAAGGCGCCTTGAAGGTTCGTTCGGCACTGGTGGGCCGCCACAACCTGGAAAACATCCTCAATGCCGCGGGCGCCGGCGCGGCCCTGAATCTGCCGCCTGCGGCGATGCAGGCGGGCATCGCCGCGCTGGACAATGTCCCCGGCCGACTCGAACGGATCGTCGATCCTGCGGGTCAGCGGTTTGTCTATGTCGATTACGCGCACACGCCGGATGCCCTTGAAAATGCCTTGAAAGCTTTGCGCAATCTGACCCAAGACCGCATCATCTGCGTTTTCGGCTGCGGAGGAGATCGGGATCGCAGCAAGCGGCCGCTCATGGGAGCCATTGCCGCCCGCCTGAGCGAACTGGCGGTGGTGACCTCCGACAATCCGCGCACCGAAGCGCCCGACCGGATCATCGATCAAATCCTGGCCGGGGTTCGTGCGGTCTGCCAGAGCAATTATGCCCCCGCCGGCTTGAGCGGCGGTTTTCATGAAAAAGGATACGTGGTCGAACCCGACCGCCGCAAGGCCATCGGGCTGGCCCTGCGGGCCTCACGGCCGGGAGACACCCTATTGATCGCCGGAAAGGGGCACGAGCCCTATCAGATCATCGGAAAGGACAAGCTCCCCTTCGACGACCGCATCGTTGCCAGGGATGCCCTGGCGTCGATCGGCCGGGAAAAAACGGCTGAAACCTAAAACCAAAACTGTTTGTTATGCAATGGACCATTGAACATATCTTAAAGGCCACCGGCGGGCGCCTGTTATACGGCGCGCGCGACGCGCGCTTCGCAGGCGTGGGCATCGATTCACGCACCATCGCTGCCGGACAGCTGTTTGTGGCCATTCGCGGCGAAACGCATGACGGCCATACCTTTATCGATCAGGTGATCGCCAAGGGCGTTCGCGGCCTCGTAGTCGCAGACAATGCCGCCGGGAAACCGGATCACGCGCCCTGGCAAAAACTGGGAGCGGCCTGCGTGGCCGTGCCTGATACGACCCGGGCGCTGGGTGGCCTGGCGGCGTTTCAGCGCAACCGCGTCAATATACCGGTGGTGGCCATCACCGGTTCCAACGGCAAAACCAGTACGCGCCAGATGACCACACAGGTCATGGCCCAGCGGTTCAACACCTTGTCCACTCAGGGCAATTTCAATAATGAAATCGGACTGCCGCTGACGCTGTTCAACCTGTCGTCCCGGCACGAGGCGGCGGTGCTGGAACTGGGCATGAACCATCCCGGTGAATTGACCCGGCTGGGCGCCATCTGCCGGCCCACCATCGGCGTGATCACCAATGTCGGACCGGGCCATCTGGAGTTCCTGGGAAGCATGGAGGGGGTGGCGCGGGCCAAAGAGGAACTGATCGCTCAGGTCGATCCCAACGGGACGGTGGTGCTCAACCAGGATGATCCGCTGGTGGCCGCCATGGCGCCGCGTGCCTGCCGGCGGGTGCTTTATTTCGGTGCAACCCCCCAGGCGGACGTGCAAGCCCGCGATATTCGCGAAACCCCTGCGGGCATTGCCTTCGAGATAAAGCTGCCGGACGCGAGCACCCACGTCGTACTGCCCACGCCCGGCCGTTTCATGGCCATCAATGCCCTGGCGGCGGCCGCGGCCGGGTACCTGGCGGGCCTGCCGGCCGCCGACATCAAAGCCGGTCTGGAATCCTTCGCTCCAACCAAAGGCCGTCTGAAAGTGATACGCACGGCCCGCGGGGTGAATATCATCGACGACACGTACAATGCCAACCCGGCTTCCATGGCCGCGGCCTTCAACACCTTGGCGGCCCTGCGCCGCGACCGGCCGGGCATCATCATCGTGGGCGATATGCTCGAACTGGGCGCGCAGACCGAAGCACTGCACCGGCAGGTGGGCGCGTTGGCCGCCGGTTCAGGCGCATCGCGGCTCTACGCCTACGGCCCGCATGCCCGGGCGGTGTTGGACGGCGCCGGACGGGCGGGCCTGGCCGACAGCGATATGTTTGCCGGAAGCAAAGAGGCCATCGCTGCAGATGTGGCGCAGCACCTTTCGCCCCGCCACTGGGTGCTGGTCAAGGGCTCGCGCGGCATGGCCATGGAGACGGTGGTGGAAGCGATCCGGCAGTGGGCGGATAGGCAGGCTTAGCCGGGTTCAACTTGGCTATTCGGATTGGTTTGTAGCCCGACCAGCCTACCCTGTTTTGATTTTCGGATTTGGATGCCGACGGTCCATGCACAAATATGGATGGGATTAATTAGATGCTCTACCACTTACTCTACCCTCTTCATACCACCATCTCGGCCTTCAACGTCTTCCGCTACATTACGTTCCGGACCATATACGCCGTTTTGACTGCTTTCATCATCAGTTTTCTGTTGGGGCCCTGGTTCATCCGCAAGCTGTCCCAAATGCAGGTGCGCCAGTTTATCCGCGACAACGGCCCCCAAACACATCTGAAAAAGGCCGGCACGCCGACCATGGGCGGGTCTTTGATCATCTTTTCAGTGGCCGCCGCCACCTTTTTGTGGGCCGATCTGACCAATTTCTTCGTATGGGTCGTCTTGATGGTGCTGATCGGATTCGGTCTGATCGGGTTCATCGATGACTACCTGAAGCAGGTTCTGAGGCGCAGCCTGGGACTTACGGCCCGCCGCAAATTGTTCCTGCAAACCGCGCTGGCCGCGCTGACCGGCGTTCTGGTGGTGATGCATCCGGGGTTCAACACCCAGGTCACCCTGCCCTTTTTCAAGACGGTCTCTCCCAACCTGGGCTGGTGGTATGTTCTTTTTGCGGCCTTCGTGATCGTGGGTGCCTCCAACGCGGTCAACCTGACCGACGGGCTGGACGGACTGGCCATCGGGCCGGTCACCGTCGCCGCGGTCGCCTACATGATTTTCGCCTACGTGGCCGGGAACATCAAAATCGCCGACTACCTGCAGATCAATTACGTGGCCGGCAGCGGTGAGGTGACGGTGTTTTGCGGCGCCTTGATCGGCGCGGGTTTGGGTTTTCTATGGTTCAACGCCTATCCCGCGCAAGTTTTCATGGGCGACGTCGGTTCGCTCTCACTGGGAGCCAGTCTGGGCGCAGTGGCCGTCATCACCAAACAGGAAATCGTGCTCGCCCTCGTGGGCGGGCTGTTTGTCATGGAAGCGCTTTCGGTGATTTTTCAGGTGGTTTTTTTTAAAATGACCCACGGGAAACGGATCTTCCGCATGGCGCCGCTGCATCATCATTTTGAATTAAAGGGATGGCCGGAGCCCAAGGTCATTGTGCGCTTCTGGATCATTGCAATCGCACTGGCCTTGATCAGCATGAGCACCCTTAAGTTGAGATAGTCCTATGGAATTAAACGGCCGGCGTGTCATCGTAGTGGGTTTGGCCCGCTCGGGTTTGGCAGTGGCCCAATTTCTCAAAGACCGCAATGCGCGGGTGACCGTCACCGACCAGGCCGCCGGGCAGTGCCTGGGCGCCTTTTTAACCGAAGCCCGGCAAATGGACCTGCATCTGGAATTGGGCGGTCACCGCCAAGAGACCTTCGCAGCAGCCGATCTGATCGTGGTCAGCCCGGGCGTGCCCCATACGATCGCGCCGCTTGAACATGCCCGCAAACTGGGCATTCCCATCATCGGGGAAATCGAACTGGCCTCGCGCTTTGTCCGCGCGCCCATTGTGGCGGTCGGCGGCACCAACGGGAAAACCACCACCACCGAGCTGCTGGGACGCATGCTGGCCGCTGCGGGGCTGCGTGTGTTCATGGGCGGCAACATCGGCAATCCGCTGATCCAGATTGCCGGCCGGGACGCCGAGCTGGATGTGATTGTGGCCGAGGTCAGCAGCTTTCAACTCGATACCTGCGACCGGTTCCATCCGCATGTGGCCGTATTGCTCAACATTACGCCCGATCATCTGGACCGCTACGCCTCTATGGGCGATTATGCCGCATCCAAAGGGCGCATGTTTGCCAACCAGGGGCCTGAAGATTTCGCCGTCTGTCATGGCGGCGATCTCCTGGTGCAGGCCCAGTGCCGCGACATTAAAAGCCGCCGCCTGAATTTCTATCCCCAACCGCCCCCCGGCAGTGGATCGGACCAGGGGGCCGTCATTACGCCCGAACAGATTGCCATCCATATTCCCGGTGTGGCCCAGGGCCGCATCGATCTTTCCCGCACGGCGCTGCTCGGACCGCACAATCGCGAGAATATCGCGGCAGCCGGCCTGGCCGCCCTGGCCGCCGGAGCAGGCCTTGCGGCCGTGCAACAGGCGGTGGATCAATTTCAAACCCTGGCGCACAGGCTGGAACCGGCGGGAACGGTCAAGGGTGTGCATTTCGTGGACGATTCCAAAGCCACCAACGTGGATGCCGTCATCCGCGCGCTGGAGTGCTTCGAGCGGCCCGTGGTCCTCATCATGGGCGGACGCAATAAGGGATACGATTTCGCGCCCTTGTTCAACCACGTGCGGGCACGCGCCAAGAAGCTGATCGTCATCGGCGAAGCGCGCCGGGAAATCCTGGCCGCCCTGGAAATGGCGCCGCTGGAAGGGGTCGAAACGGTGAACGACATGGATCAGGCGGTGCAACGCGCCTATGCCGCCGCTAAGCCCGGCGACACCGTGCTGCTCTCACCGGCCTGCGCCAGTTTTGATATGTTCGCCAATTATGCCGAACGGGGGAAGGTTTTCCGCCGCTCGGTGGAGGCTCTGGCTTGACGCAATTCCAGAACAAGACCGGGCTTTTCCCGGCGTACGATGTCCGCCTGCTGTTCGCGGTTTTATCCCTCGTGGGCATCGGGATTGTGATGGTGTACAGCGCCAGTTCGGCCGTGGCTTTGAAAAAATTCAGCAGCGATGCTTTTTTTTTGAAAAGACAGGCGGTTTTTGCAGGCTTGGGCATCGTGGTGCTGGTCGTATGCAGCCATATACCCTTTCGGCTGTACCGTTCTTTGACATACCCGATCCTGGTGTTGGCCCTGGGGTTGCTGTGCGCCGTGCACATTTCCGCTTGGGGGGTTTCGGCCGGCGGGTCCCTGCGCTGGCTGCGGGTGGGGCCGGTCACCTTTCAGCCGGTGGAAACCGCGCGCCTGGCGCTGATCATTTACCTGGCCTACTCGCTGAACAAAAAAGAGGCATCCATCCGCATCTTCAGCATCGGTTTCATGCCCCATTTATTGATTCTGCTGCTCTTCAGCATTCCGCTGATGTTGCAGCCCGATTTCGGCTCGGTGGTCATCTTCGCTGTGCTTACCTGGCTGATGATGTTCGTGGCCGGCGTGCGCCTGCGCCACCTGATGTCGGTATTTCTGCTGCTGGTGCCCGCGGGCTGCTTTCTGATGCTGGGCGCGACCTACCGTATCAAGCGCCTGATCAGCTTTCTCGATCCATGGCAGTACCCGGCCGGCGAAGGCTATCAGATCATCCACTCCATGATGGCCTTCGGCACCGGCGGGTGGTGGGGCGCCGGCATCGGCAAGGGCTATCAGAAGCTGTTCTACCTGCCCGAGCCGCATACGGACTTTGTTTTCGCCGTGATCGGCGAGGAGATGGGCTTTTGGGGCGTTGTCCTGATTCTGGGATTGTATGGCATGGTCCTATGGCGCGGCTTCCGCATCGTTTCCGGCTGCAGCGACCATTTCGGCATGCTGCTGGCTGCTGGCATCATGTTTGCGCTGGCCTTGCAAGTCTCCATCAACATGGGGGTCTGCCTGGGGCTGTTGCCCACAAAGGGTTTGACCCTGCCGTTTCTAAGCTATGGCGGCACTTCGCTGCTGCTGAACATGGCCGGAATCGGCATTTTGATGAACATCGGGATGCATCATGCCCGACGCGCTTGAATCATACGGCGTTAACCCAGCCAGGCGCATGGTCATCGCCGGAGGCGGGACCGGAGGGCACCTGTTTCCGGGCATCGCGGTGGCCCAAGCGTTTCTGGCCAGGAACCTTGACAACCAGGTGCTTTTCGTCAACGCCGGGCGGCCGTTGGAGGTTAGTGTGCTGAACCGTTTGGGCTGGCCTTTTAAAACCATTCCCATCGAGGGACTCAAGGGCCGCGGGATTTGGCATCAGCTCAAGGCCGCGGTAAAAATCCCCTGGGCCGTGTGGCGGTCTGCGCGCATCATGCGGTTCTATTCGCCCCATGCGGTATTGGGCGTGGGCGGTTATTCGGCCGGTCCGGTAGTCCTGGCCGCATGGATCATGCGCATTCCCACTGCCTTGCACGAACAGAACCGCTTGCCCGGACTGACCAACCGCTTGCTGCATCGTCTGGTGGACCGCATTTACCTGACTTTCGATGATCCCGCGCGGCGTTTTGCCGCCCATAAAACGCGCGTGACCGGAAATCCCGTGCGGGACGAGTTCATCATGCTGGAAGCACAGGCCAGGGACGCCAACGGTTTTTCTTTACTGATTCTGGGCGGCAGCCAGGGCGCCCACGCCATCAATCAGGCCATGGTGGAGGCCGCCCCCCGGATGGCCCGGCTGCCCGGCCTGCAGGTGGTGCACCAGACCGGGCGTGAGGACGCCGCCTATGTCGCCGAGGCTTACCGCGCGGCCGGGTTGGCCGCCTCGGTTGAGCCTTTTTTCAACGATATGGCCGAACGGTATCGCCGGGCCGATCTGATCGTATGCCGGGCCGGCGCCACGACCGTGGCCGAAATCACGGTGGTCGGACGCGCGGCCATCTTCGTGCCCTTCCCCTTCGCGGCGGACGACCACCAGACCCGCAATGCGCAGGCCTTGGTGGACGCCGGCGCCGCGCGGATGATCCGGCAATCGGAATTGAACGGTGCGCTGCTGGCCGATGCCATCGAAGCGTGCATGCGCGACCGGGTGCAGTTGAACGAAATGGCGGCCAGAGCGCTGGGCCTGGGCCGACCGGAAGCGGCCTTGACGATCGTGAGAGATATTTGTGAACTGATAAATGCGCCAATGGGCCAAAGGACCAACGGGTAACGGAACAATGTATCACAAAAAATACCATATTCATTTCGTGGGCATCGGCGGCATCGGCATGAGCGGCATCGCCGAGTTGCTGCTCAATCTGAACTACAAGGTCTCGGGATCGGATTTAAAGCGCTCGGATATCACCGACCGGCTGCAACGGCTGGGCGGACGGGTGTACGAAGGCCACGCCGCCGAACAGATCGCGGGCGCCGACGTGGTGGTGGTCTCTTCGGCCATCGATCCGGCCAACCCGGAAGTACAGGCGGCCGTTGCCGCGGCGCTGCCGGTGATCCCGCGGGCGGAAATGCTGGCCGAGCTGATGCGCCTGAAATACAGCATCGCCGTGGCCGGAGCCCACGGCAAGACTTCCACCACTTCCCTGGTGGCCTCGGTTCTGGCTGCGGGAGGTTTGGATCCGACCGTGGTGATCGGCGGCAAACTCAAGAGCATCGGGTCCAACGCCGTGCTGGGCAAAGGCGATTACATCGTAGCCGAGGCCGATGAAAGCGACGGCTCTTTCTTGAAATACTCGCCGGCCATCGCCGTGGTGACCAACATCGACCGCGAGCACCTCGACTTTTACAAGGACCTGGATGCCATTCAGCAGGTGTTTCTCGATTTCATCCACCGCATCCCGTTTTATGGTCTGGCGGTGTTGTGCCTGGACAATGAGGCCGTGCAAAATTTGATCCCGCGCCTGCGCAAACGCTTTGTCACCTACGGCATGAACCCGCAGGCCGACCTGCAGGCCCGCGAAGTGGTCTGCCAGGGACTGACCAGCCGCTTTACCGTGGTGTTTGAGTCCGTCACGCTCGGCCCGGTAATGCTCAATCTGCCGGGCCTGCACAACGTATACAACGCCCTGGCGGCCATTTCGGTCGGCCTGGAACTCGGCATCGATTTCGACTTGATCAAAACGGCCCTGCAAGGGGTCGAAGGGGTTCAACGCCGCCTGGAGATCAAAGGCGAGGCGCAGGCGATTACCGTGGTGGACGATTACGGCCACCATCCCACCGAAATCAAGACCACCCTGGACGCAATGGAAGTCGCCTGGCCGGGAAGGCGCAAGGTGGTGATTTTTCAGCCCCATCGCTATACCCGAACACGTGCGCTGTTCGATGATTTCGCGCGCAGTTTTTATCGATCCGACATCCTGCTGGTGCTGCCGATATATGCCGCCAGCGAACGCCCCATCGAGGGCGTGGACAGCCGCAGCCTGTGCGACAGCATCCGCGCGCACGGCCACAAGGATGTGCGTTTTGCGGCGGACATCGAGGAGGCCTTGACACTGCTGAGCGAGCTGATGTCGCCGGGCGACGTGGTGCTCACCCTGGGTGCGGGCAACGTCTATCAGTTGGGCGAGTTGCTGGTGGAACGGCTCAATGCGAATACGCAGAGCGCAATGCGGAATGCGCCATGAGAACAGATGCAGATGGCCGATGAGGGCACTCGTTGGGCTCCCCACCCCTGGTGCGGGGTTGGGGCCCGGCGCGCCTTGCCCTACGGTAACGCGAATTACCATGATGCTTAACGGGAAGACGGACAACCACATGCTGGGCAGAGAAAAAAAACCCAAAGTGCGCAAAAATCGCTTGAAAAAGAACCGGGCCGGTCAGCGACGGCGCTGGTGGGGGCATCTGCTGCTCGGGCTGAAGCTGACCGTCTTGATTGCGCTGCTGCTGGGTGCCAGCGCCCTGTTCATGCTGGGCTATGCGGCCGTGACCCATTCGGACTATTTCCGGACCGCGACCATCACGGTCAAGGGCAATCACCACCTGAGCAAAAGCGAGATCATTTCCAAAGCCGGTATCCAGCGCGGCGACAATCTGCTGGCCCTCAATCTTCGCTTGGTGCGCGGCCGCCTGCTGGGCCATGCCTGGATCGAATCGGCCCGGGTGTGGCGTGAAATCCCGGAGGCCATTACGATCGAGGTCAAGGAGCATGCGGCTTTGGCCAAGATCGATTGGGAACGTCCGTATCTGATCAACACCCAGGGCCGGATTTTCAAACCGGCCGCACCCGGCGACCCTGAGGACCTGCCCCTGGTCAGCGGCATCGGCCTCGATGACATTTCGCTCGGTTCGGACCGCCTGAGCCCGGGCATGCGATCCGTGGTGCAGGTATTGAGGCTCAGTCAACGCCGTGACAGCGCCATCGCCTTTGCTGAGATAGAACGGCTTCATGTGGACCGCGAGCTGGGTCTCAAGCTGATTCTCAAGAAGAATAAAAGCCTGATCAAGTTGGGCTTTGACGCATATGATACCAAATACGAACGGTTCAGGCAGTTGCGCCTTCAATTGCAGGGCCTTGGGGACGGGCGTGATTTCAAGGTGGTGGACCTGACGATTCCGGATCGCGTGGTGGTTCGCCTGGAAGCCGAGGGCTCGAATGGATAGGCCAAAAAAAAGCAACTTTTAAGGAGGCACATGGCCCAAGATCAGGGAAACATCATTGTGGGGCTGGATATCGGAACCACCAAAATATGCTGCGTGGTCGGAGAGGTGAGCGGTCCGGAGGTCAACATCATCGGCATCGGAACCCATCCGTCGGTCGGTTTGCGCAAGGGCGTGGTGGTCAACATAGAGTCGACCGTGGAGTCGATCAAAAAAGCCGTGGAAGAAGCCGAGCTGATGGCCGGATGCGAGATCTCCTCGGTCTATGCGGGTATTGCCGGCGGGCACATCACGGGTTTCAACAGCCGCGGCATTGTGGCGGTCAAAGGCCCTGAAATCACGCCGACCGATATTGAAAGGGTCATCGACGCCGCCCGGGCCGTGGCCATCCCAATGGATCGCGAAGTCATCCATGTGCTGCCGCAGGAGTACATTGTCGACGATCAAGCCGGTATCCAGAACCCTCTGGGCATGGCCGGGGTGCGCCTGGAAGCCAAAATCCATATAGTCACCGGCGCGGTCACCTCGGCGCACAACATCGTCAAATGCGCCAACCGCGCCGGACTGGATGTATGCGATATCGTCCTGGAATCGCTGGCCTCGGGTGAGGCCGTGCTCACCGAAGAGGAAAAGCAACTGGGTACGGCCCTGATCGACCTGGGCGGCGGCACCTCCGACCTGGCGATTTTTTCCGGGCAGAACATCAAGCACACCTTCGTGCTGGCGCTGGGCGGGGACAACCTGACCAACGATATCGCCGTAGGTCTGCGGGCGCCCCTGGCCGAGGCTGAGAAGATCAAGAAGAAATACGGCACCTGCCTGTCCGCCAACATCAGCGGCGATGAAAGCATCGAAGTGCCCGGCATGGGCGGGCGCAAAGCCCGCAAGCTGCCGCGCCAGATATTGGGGGAAATTCTCGAACCGCGCATGGAAGAGATCTTCACGCTGATCAAGCGCGAAGTCTACCGGGCTGAAATGGAAAATACGATTTCTGCCGGCATGGTGGTCACCGGCGGGACGGCGCTGCTGGACGGGGTGATTGAAATCGCCGAATCGGTCATGGGCTTGCCATGCCGCCTTGGAAAACCGCAAGGCATTACCGGGCTGACCGATGTGGTCAACAACCCCATGTACGCCACCGGCGTCGGGCTTACGATGTACGGCGCGCGCAAAACACCGGTGAAGAAATTCCGCATCCGCGACAAGAATATTTTCAACAGCATTGTCCAAAGGATGAAGAGGTGGTTCAAGGAAGTCATCTAAAGAAGTTGGAGGTAGAAAATCTAATCAAAGAATGAAGTAAAGATGGATCAATAACAATATCATGAAGAAGAAGGTGTCGCACGCTTTGGCAATCATAGAAACAAGGGGAAAACCTTCAACATAAAAAGGGGGAGAAAACGATGTTCAGTTACCTGGAGCCGGAAAAATCGGCCAAGATCAAGGTCATTGGTGTCGGCGGGGCGGGCGGCAACGCCATCAACAACATGATCGAGAGCAGTCTGCATGGGGTTAAATTCATCGCCGCCAACACCGATCTGCAAGCCTTGGAGATTTCCAAGGCGGAAATTAAAATCCAATTGGGCGAAAAGCTGACCGAGGGATTGGGCGCGGGCGCCAATCCGCAAGTCGGACGCGATGCCGCCATTGAAAGCGCCCAGGCTGTCAAAGCCGCCCTGTCCGAAAGCCACATGGTCTTCATTACGGCCGGCTTCGGCGGCGGCACCGGCACAGGTGCGGCGCCCGTGATTGCCGGGCTGTGCAAGGAGCTGGGCATCCTGACGGTGGCGGTGGTGACGCGGCCCTTTTCCTTCGAGGGCAAAAAACGCAGCCGCCAGGCCGATGATGGTTTGAACGAACTCAAAAAAGTGGCCGACACGGTCATTACCATTCCCAATGATCGCTTGCGCGGCTTGGCTTCCAAAAACGCCCGCATGATCGACATGTTCCGCAAGGCGGATGAAATCCTGCTGCATTCGGTCAAGGGCATTACCGATTTGATTATCCGTCCGGGGCTGGTCAATCTGGATTTTGCCGATGTCAAGACCACCATGGCCAAGGCCGGCATGGCCATCATGGGCATCGGTGTGGCCACCGGCGAAAACCGCGCCGTGGATGCAGCCGAAAGGGCCATTTCGCACCCGCTGCTGGAAGACATCAACATCCGCGGTGCCAAGGGGGTTTTGATGAACATCACCAGCAGCAGCGACATCACCATGGAAGAGATGACCCAGGCCTCGGACCGTATCTACAACGAAGTCGGGGACGAGGCCGAAATCATCTGGGGCGCGGTCATCGACGACGATATGGGCGATGAAATGCGTGTAACCGTCATCGCCACCGGTATCGGCATGGAAGCCGAGAAAAAGGCGGCGCCCGCGCCGGCCAACGATCCGACCTACGGCGGCAAGGTCCGCGATATCACACCGGCCGACTTGACCGGCAGCCCTCTGGGCGGCGACCTGGACGAACCGACCTATCGCCGGGTTCGCAGGCAGCAAATGGCGGTCAATGAATCGTCCGGTTCCCTGTACAAGGGCTATAAAGGTATGGTCATCGACAACAACGATCTGGATGTACCGACCTTTTTGCGGCGCAAGGCCGATTGATCGCCGGTTGGGTTCGGGCAATGTGTCCGGCGTTGCCCGAACCATGATTTGGGCTTAGTTTGCGCCATCGACCCGGCCGAAGACAGACCGCCGGAAAGGAGCGTGGGATGGCGCCGCCATCGGACAATAAAAGGAAAGCAAGGCTCGATGCGGAATCCGGAACCGTTCACAAGCCGTGGCACCATCGCACCCGCGTGGCCCTGGTCTATCCCAACCACTACGCGGTGGGCATGGCCAACCTGGGATTCCAGACGGTCTACCGCCAGCTTAACGCCATGGATCGCGTGGTTTGCGAGCGCGCCTTTCTGCCCGAAGGAGATGACTATGATGCCCCCCTACTCTCCCTGGAGTCGGGCCGGCCGCTGCGCGATTTCGACTGCCTGGCCTTTTCGCTTTCCTTTGAAAACGATTATATCAATGTACTGACGGTTCTACGAAAAGCGGAGATCCCCCTGCCGGCCACAGAGCGTGGCATTGTCCCCCTCCCCCTTGTATTGGCAGGGGGAGTCTCCTGCTTCTTGAATCCCGAACCCCTGGCCCCCTTCATCGACTGCTTTCTGATCGGCGAAGCCGAAACGCTGATCCAACCTTTTTTTTCGCGCTTCGACCCAGCCGCAGAGCGCAGGCCCTTTTTGCTCGAAGCAGCCCGCGACCTGCCCGGCGTCTATGTTCCGGCATTTTACCAGGACCAGTACCATTCCGACGGCACCCTGGCCGCCATGCACCCCCTGCAGGCGGTGCCGGAAAAGGTTGCGCGCGTATTGGCCCCCGACATCGCCGGTTTCAACACCGAAAGCGCGGTGATCACCCCCCACACCAGCTTCGCGGACGCCCACCTCATTGAAGTCAGCCGCGGCTGCCCGCACGGCTGCCGCTTCTGCGCGGCCGGCTATCTCTACCGCCCGCCGCGCTTTCGTCCCTTGCCGCAACTCCTCAACGCCATGCGGCGGGCCGGCACGCATACCTGTAAAATAGGCCTTTTGGGCGCGGCCGTTTCCGACCTGCCCGATTTGAAGGCGCTCTGTGAGGCCGGCAGCCGGAGCGATTTGCAGCTCTCGTTCAGCTCGCTGCGCGCGGACGCCCTGGATGACGCCCTCGTCGCGGCGCTCAAAGCGGGCCGTCTCAAGACCGCCACCCTGGCCCCCGAGACCGGATCGGAACGCATGCGCCGGGTGATCAACAAAGGGCTGGATGAAGCCGCCATTCTCAAGGCCACCGAAGCCCTGGTTGCAAACGGCATCCCCAATCTCAAACTTTACTTCATGGTGGGCCTGCCGACCGAAAGCGATGCCGATGTGGACGAAGTGACCGCGCTGGTCAAGCGGATCAAGCATACGTTTCTGAGCACAAGCCGGACGCGCCGGCACATGGGGGAGATCACCGTCAGTCTCAACTCCTTCGTGCCCAAGCCGTTTACACCTTTTCAATGGACTCCCATGGATGAGCTGCCCGTGCTCAAGCAGAAAATCAGGCGCGTCCAGCAGGGACTTAAGAAAATCGCCAATGTGCGCGTGCACGCCGACGTGCCGCGCTGGGCCCAGATCCAGGCCCTGCTCTCGCGCGGCGACCGGCGCGTAGCGCAATTGCTTGCCTCGGCCCACCAAAACAACGGCAACTGGCCCCAGACCTTCAAGGCCTCGGCCTTGAATCCGTTTTTCTACATTCACCGCGAGCGCCCGCGCGAAGAACTGCTGCCCTGGGATTTCATCGATCACGGGCTGGACAAGAATTTCCTGTGGAACGAATACCAGCGCGCGTTGCAGGCCAAGCCGACTTTGCCGTGCCCTGTCGATCCGGAAAAATGCGCAATCTGCGGTGTATGCAGGCGGTCCAAATAACTTCACAGTCGCATCCGCCCCGTACGTTGTTACGAATGCCGCACGGGAAATCGAATCACATACCGTGTGCCCGGGCCGGAACGGTCCACCTCGATGGTGCCGCCCAGTTGGTCCACCAACCCGTGAACCAGTTTGAGACCGAGCGTGTTGGTGCGGCGGATATCGATATCTTCGGGCAGCCCGATGCCATTATCGCTAACAACCAGCGACACGTACGCCTGATTGTTGTTGAGGGCCTGAATGGAAAATACACCCGCGCGGTGGCGCGGGAAGGCGTACTTCAGGGCGTTGGTGGTCAGCTCATTGATGATCAGGCCGCAGGGGATGGCCTGATCCATGTCGAGGTGGATGTGATCCGCATCGATTTCCACCTTCACGCCTGCAACCGTATACATGCGCAGGATACTCTGGGTCAGTTGTTTGATATAGGGCTGCAGGTCGATTTCGGACAGGTTTTCGGATCGATACAAACTGTCGTGAATCAGCGACATGACATGCACCCGGCTGGTGGCCTCCTTGAAATAGGCCAGTAATTTTTTATCCTTGATCTTGGAAGCCTGCAGGTTCATCAGGCTGTTGATCACCTGCATGTTGTTTTTGACGCGGTGATGGATCTCCTGCAGAAGAACCTCTTTTTCCATCAACGATTTTTTGAGTCGATCTTCGCCGCGCTTGCGCTCGGTGGTTTCAAGGGCCAGCATCATGACGCCGCCGATGCGCCCTCTGATGTTGTACCAGGGCGCATAAATGAAAGTGAAAAAAGCCTCCTGCGTGCGGCCGCCGCGCAGCAGATGAAACGGCTCGTCCGAAGCGTAAAAGGGTTCGCCTTTCTCGAAAACGCTGTCCAGTATCGGTACGATCCGGGCGGCCGCTTCCGGAAACACATCGGCAAAGCAATGGCCGATCACGACCTCCTTGTCTTCCACAAACGGTCCGAAAGCGGCGTTGATGGTCAGAAAGCGGTGCTTCGGCTCTTTCAGAATGGCAATGCCCACCGGGGCGTATGAGATTACCGCATCAAGCAGGCGGCGCTGTTTCTCGGTTTCCTCGAAGGCCGTCTGCAACCGCTGTTCGCTGTGGCGCAAAGCCTCTTCGGCTTTTTTACGCGCGGTCAGGTCGTGCGTGATGCTCATCACTTCCTGGACGCGGCCCTGCGCATCGAGCAGGGGCACGCACGTCACCACCAAATGGCGCAGCCCCAATGGGGAGGGGAAATCGATTTCCAGGGTCTGAACCTCGCCGGAAGCCAGGGCCTTTTCAAGCGCGGGCCGCCACAGGGAGAAGGTTTCTCTAGGCCACACCTCTTCTTCCAGGCGGCCGATGAAATCAGCGGCCGGCCGGCCGCTTTTGCGGGTTGTGGCCGGATTGATGTACTGGATGCGCAAATCGCGGTCATAGATCAGCACCACGTCGGGCATGCTGTCGATGGCCTTGCGAAACCGCTCGCGGCTCTGCTGCAGGGCCTCGTCAACCTTTTTCCGCACGCTGATATCGCGCACGATGCTTACCATGACGCTCTGCCCGCCGATGATGGCCTCCTTGGAGCTCACCTCGACCGGAAAGGTACGGCCGTCCTTGTGCCGGTGACTGGTTTCAAACAGAAGGCTGCGTGTGCGGGCCTCGGAAAGCTGGGCATCAATGGTCGCGATCGCCTCGGGCGCCCGCACGTCGTAAAGCGATAGCCTCAGCAACTCTTCGCGGGAATAGCCATAGGCCCGTTCAGCCGCCACATTGGCCTCCAGAATGCGCCCGTCCTCGTAACGGATGAACAGGATGATATCCCGGCTGTGGTTCATCAATGTGGCATGTATTTGCGAATCCTTGCGACGCTCGAGCTTGGGTGCGTCCTTGATCAGGCAGAAGGAAGGTGTTTTAGAATCCATTTTAGCTCTTTCTCCACTGGTGCTCGCTTGCGTTCGGGAGTTGAAAAACGAAATCCAACGCGATCCGAAAAATCGATTCATCATCGTTTCGGGTCAAAACTAAGTATCAACAGGGAAAATGTAAATTGATCGGCCTGTTGGGGTTTGTTGGGTTTGTTGGGTTGGTTGAGTTTGTTGGGTTTGTTGGGTTCGTTGGGTTTGTCGGGTTGTTGGGTTTGTTGAGTTTGTTGGGTTATTAAGTTTGTTGGGTTTGTAGGCGAGCGGTCCGATACCGATGCCGTAGGCGACCCGAACGGCACCTGAGTTCCAAATGAGCGCAAATCACGATCGGGCATGCCCGCCACTCCCGGGATGCGAGCATTGCAAAGGCCCGCGACCAGCATAAGCTTCGAGTGCGCACAAACCCAATCAACCCAACAAACCCAATAAACCCAACAAACCCTATTGGCGGACCGCCTCGATCAGTTCAGCCACCGGGCAGCTTTTGTTTTTGTAACCGACTGCGCCTGCTTTAAACATGAGTTGGGCGGGCTCTTCGTCTTCATGCATGGAAAGACCGATGATCCGGATCGAGGGCGCTTCCGCGTGGATGATGCGGGTGGCCTCGATGCCGTTGAGCACGGGCATATTGATGTCCATCAGGATTACATGCGGATTGAGCCGGCGGGCCAGTTGGACGGCTTCCTGACCGTTTTCGGCCTGGCCGACCACCGCGATATCCGGTTCTTTGCCCAGCAGGCGGGCGATCCCGTCCCGAAACAGGGTATGGTCGTCGACCAGCAGCACGCGGATGAAGGGACCGGGAAGTTCCGCTTCCGCCCCGGCGGGCACAGCCGGCGCGGCCATCGATCGGGCCTCGGCAACGGAGACAGGCTTGATGGGATGTGGCAGGATCAGGGTAAAACAACTGCCCTTGCCGGGAGTGCTGGCGATGGTCAGGGTGCCGCCGATCAGTCCGAGCCGTTCGCGGATGCTGAACAGACCGAACCCGCCGCCGGCTTCGCCCGATGGGGCCATGTGAGCGGGATCGAAACCGGCCCCGCGATCGCTGACGCAGATCTCCAGTCCCGCCGCATGCATCGGCTGCAGGCGGACCTTGGCCTCAGACACCCCGGCATGTTTGGAGGCGTTGAACAACAGTTCGCGGACCGATTCGAACACCAGGATTTTGACATCTTCGGGCAGCTCGGGATGATGCCGGATTTCCAGATCGACCCGGAAGGCATGCCGCTCCTCCATCCGCCGGGCCAGCCATTCCAAGCCGGCGGCCAGTCCGCCCTCGTGCAGGGCCGGCGGGCTCAGGTCCGAGCTCAAGGATCGGGACATCTGGATCGATTCTTCCAGCAGCGTTTCAATGTCATTCAGCCCCGCACACTGATCGTCCCGCCCGTGGACCGCGATGCCGCCGAGTTGCAGCTTGGCGGCCGCCAGGTGCTGCTGGAGGCCGTCGTGCAGGATCTTGGAAAGCCGCCGGCGCTCGCGTTGTTCGGCCATGGTCAGTTCGGAAGAAAGCCGGGCCAGCTGCGCGGAACGTCTTTTGAGTTCCTCATTTTGGTT
>QZKV01000192.1 GCA_003599575.1 Desulfobacteraceae bacterium
CAATAGCAGCAAGCCGTTTGTCAAAGATCTTCCCGATAAAACGGTTACACTCGATAGATGTTTGGTGCAGATCGCGCAAGCCCCGTTCGCCTGCGTTCGAGAAAACGGGGTCAGATCTTGAATTGTGAATAGGTCTTATAGACAATGATCTACTTGACCTTTTCTAAAAGTCTTCATCACCTGATTTTTCTTGGCATCCCCGGCAAATCCTTGGATTCAGCCTTCACGCATAGCCTTTCAATAATCAAATCCCGGCTAAAATGGCTTTGGCGGGAATCAGGCCCGTGGCGCTGGCTGAAACGATATTGCCGGCCACGCCTGGGCCGTCGCCGGCCACAAACAAGCCCTTGACGGCGGTTTCCAGGCGATTGTCGGTTTCCACCTGGGTGGCGAAAAATTTGATTTCGGGCGCGTAGAGCAGGGTTTCATCATTGGACACACCTGGCACCACGCGGTTGAGTTGCTCCAATCCTTCCATCACGTTGGTCAGGATCCGTTCCGGCAGGGCCATGGCGATATCGCCGCACACCACATTGGTCAATGTGGGCCGGATGTACCCCTTGTGAATGCGTTGCCAGGTGCTGCGCCGGCCGCGCTTGAGATCGCCCAATCGCTGCAGTATGGGTTTGCCGCCTCCGATCAGGTTGGCCAATTGACCGATGGCTTCGCCATAGGCCTGATTGTCGGTGACCGGTTCGGTGAGCACCACTTTGGACAGGAAGGCGAAATTGGTGTTCTCCGATTTCTTGTCCTGATTCGCATGTCCGTTGACGCATACGAAGCGGCTATAGTTTTCCAAAGTCACGTAGCCGCCCTGGTTGGTGCAAAAGGTGCGGGTCTGATCATCATATTTGGCGGTTTGGATGAAGAAGGTGGGATCGTAAATAATGGCGCACAGGTCCTGCATGATGTCATTGTGAACCTCGATGCGGACGCCCACCTCGATACCGCGCTGGCGCAGCCCCAAATCGAATTGGGCGGCCAGCCGTCCCATCCAGTCGGCGCCGGCCCTTCCGGGCGCCAGGATGACGCTGCGTGCCCGATAGGATTTGCGCTGGGTGGTCACGCCGGCCACGCGGCCCTTTTCGACCAGGACTTCGCGCACCTCTTCGGAACTATGAATGACCACTCCTTGCGCGCGCAGATGATCGACCATGCCGGCGATATGGGCGGGTAGACGGTCGCTGCCCAAATGCTTCTGTTTGATGATCAGAAGATCGATACCCAACCGTTTGGCGCTCTTGCGGATGGCCTGAGCGGCGGCCATATCGGTGGGAAAGACCATTCCGTCCATGCCGAATAGATTGAAAATCTGTTCGGTTTCGTCGATCAGCGCCCGGGCCTCCTCGGCGGGCATGAACTGGGTCAGATCGGTTTTGCCCAATTTATGGATGTAGTTGAGTTTGCCGTCCGAAAAAAGACCGGCCCCGCCCAGCCCGCACAGAATGTTGCAGGGCCTGCAGCGCTGGCATTGCGTGGCGGCGTCCAAGGGGCATTTGCGGCGCTCCGGGGGTTTGCCTTTGTCCAGCAGCAAGATCTTCAGCTTCGAGTGAGCGGAAAGATAATGCGAAGCGAAAAGACCGGCCGGTCCGCCGCCGACGATGATCACATCAAATTGGGTCATTGAATCATCCGTTGAAGCAGTCACGCGATAACCTTTCCGTTTCCAATTTCGGCGGGATCATTGGAGGCCCGATGCGGAGCATTGCTGTTGCGCATCCATCCTGCCGCCATTCGCCGCGGGCATGAGTACGGCGGATGCGGTTTATTGAGAGGAACGCATTGGTACACGCCGGTTGTCCTTGACTCCTCCGAGTGTCGCCGGTTATTGGGGTTTGTCACCCGTTTGACCGTGCACCTGTTTGGCCAGTTCCGCCACGCGGCGGCCCAATTTGCGTGCGTTTTCCAGGGCACCGCTGTCGGGCGCCCCCACGCTGGCCACGCCGTAATGACCGGTGGCCGACAACGGATCGCCCACGATGATCATTCCGTAGATCAGCAACGCCTGAAGGATGGACAGGATGGTGGTTTCTTTGCCGCCGGTGGGATCTGCGGATGTGGTGAAGGCCGCACCGATTTTGTTCTCCATGCGCTTGCGCGCACCGACAAAATCATCGAACACTTTTTTCAGCGGCGCGGCCATGCTTCCGAAATAGACCGGCGAACCTGCGATGATGCCGGCACTACCGACAAAATCGTCGCGCGATACCTCTTCGGTGCGCCGCAGAACCGCTTCGGCCCCCGCCACTTGGCCGATACCTTCGGCAACCGCTTCGGCCAATTTGCGCGTGTTGCCGCCCTTGCTGTAATAGAGTACCAGAATTTTCATCAGTACGCCCCGTCCCGGCTGGTTGCCCGGATTTTGATAATTCCGATCGACTATGCAAAGCCCATTGTATGCGCAAGGCGTGTAGAGATCAAGGCAGTGCTGCCGGTAATTTTCAGCGGCGGCTTTTAAATTGCGGCCAGAGTGACGGGTGAACCCGTTGGCGCCCGTTTGGAGCGTTTGGGTTCAACAGGGCCCAAGCGCCCGGCTGCGTGTAAATGTAAAGCCGACTTGAGGTATTCAATGCGCTTGCCTTGGAGGCGCGCAGAAGAGAGAAAAAATAACCCCCGACCTTTGACTAATTGAAGCGGCGCCATTAATTATAAACATACCCGAACACTTGTGCCGGGCTCCGTAAGCAGATGGTCCTTAATAAGATAATTCAGCAGCCTGCGAAGGCCGTTCACCTTTAACCCCCGAGGAGGTTTGTATGGCGGTCAAAGCCCTTATCAAAAGAGTTGTCCCGGAAAACAAAGCCAGGGAGATGATCCCGCTGTTCCGGCAAATGCGCTCAATGGCCGTGAACCAGGAGGGGTATATTTCCGGCGAAACCCTGCGCAACCTGAATAACCCCGAAGAATTTCTGGTGATCAGCACATGGCAGTCTTCCGCGGATTGGGTGCGCTGGCTCAAGAGCCCGGAACGCCAGAAAATTCAGAACCAGATCGACAGTCTGCTGGGCGGCCAGACCAGTTATGAAATTTTTCACTATGGCTTCAGCGAATAGAAGAAACTCGATTTTGGGACCGTGAAGGTGGTCTGTATTCAATCGCTTGTCGTCGAACCCGGTTGTTTAAAAGTGTCTCTGATCTGGCCGGTTGCGGTCTGTAGATCATACCAGGCAAGCCTCAGGGCAACCCTGGCCAAGGCCAATTGGGCCAGGGACACGGTCAGATCCCGTTGGGCTTCGTTGAGCCGCACCAATGAACCGACACCCGCTTTATACTCTTTTTCCACAAGGTCCCGCTGCTGCTGCACCAGCCCGGTGTTGGTTTCCTGAAGGAGCAGTTGCTGTTGGGCGGCGCCGATCTGGATTGCCACCTGCTTTACTTCCGAGGCCACATCGATGGCCGTATTGTCGCGCACCCGTTCCAGTTCAATCAGGCGGGCCTTGGCCTCGCCGACTTGGGCGCGCGTAAGGCCGCCCGCAAACAAGTTCCAGTTGAGCCCGATGCCGACGGTGCTGCCGAAATCCCCCCCTTCAAAACCGATGTCATTGCGCCTTTCGCCTTCATAGGTCGCCGAAAATGAAATGCTGGGGTAATAACCCGCATAGGCCCTTTGCACGCCGGCTTGGGCCTGATTCACAAACCACTCGCTTTGTTGCAGATCCGGGCGCAGGAAAAGGGCCGTCTGCACCAATTCGGCGGGTTGCGGTTCGGTCAATTCCTGCGGATGGGTGGGGGCCAATTCCGCCAGGCGCAGGCGATCGGGGAATCCGGCTTTGGGCACGCCCATCAGGGCGGCCAGGCTGATCAGATTGTTCTGGAAGGTGCGCTCTTCCTGGATCAGCCGGCTTTTGGCGCTGTTGCCGCGTATTTGAAAGTTGAGCACATCGCTGAGGGCGCCGGTGCCCACATTATACCGCAGACGCGCTTCTTCGAGCAGGCGCTGGTTGAAGGCTTCGTCCGCCTTGGCAATGGCGATGTTCTCCTGGGCCAGTTGGGCCTGCAGGTAGGCGAAGGTGACCGCGGACAGCAACAGGCGTTGGGCCTCGAAGTGTGCTGCGGAAAAGGCCTTCTCACCGTACCGCGCCGCAGCCAGCGCGAACCGGCGCGCAAAGCCGTTGAATATGAGCCAGGAGGCGGTCAGATCGACATTGTAGTAATTTTCGGGGTTGTCTATGCCATCGGTGGTAAAACCGGGAATGAAACCGAATCGTTCTTCAAGGCTTCGATCGGATAAGTCCACCCGGGCGGCGCTGGCGGAGGTATCCAGTCGCGGCCAATACGGCGCCTGCGCCTGCCTGACCACCTCGGCGGCCTGCATCACCCGGGCGCGCGCCGCCGCCAGCGAAGGATTGCCTGCCAGGGCGATGACCGCTGCGGTGTTCAAATCGAGCACCTCGATGCGGTTCAATGTCTCCATGGTGGCATCCGGACCGGCTGCCGCCACTCCGGCCGGAACCGTCGCCGTCCACAACAGCAGGATCCCCAACCCGCAACAAACAAGGTTCTTCTTGGATCGCATAGCGGATCTCCTTAAGACCTGAATGGAAATAGCGCAATATCGTTTCGACTGGAACGCGATACATGAATAGAAAAGATGCCTTTATTCAAATTTTTCTCAATTCCGCAATGCCTTTTCTGCAGCGCCGGCGCTTCCGGGCGGCATGCTGGGCAAACATTCGGCCATGGCGGGCACGGCATCCCCATAGCGGGTGGCGGCCGGTTCCACTTCCTCACGGCTGGGCCAGCGGTTGTGCCGCATCCGGAAAACCAACCGGCGCAGATCGTTGAGAATGGCCATCAGCCCGGGGACGAGGCCCAGGGTCAAGAGGGTCGCGAAGGACACGCCGGCCGCCAGGGCCAAGGCCATGGGGATCAGAAATTTGGCCTGCAAGTCGGTCTCCAGAATCAAAGGCGCCAAGCCCCCCACGGTGCTGACCGTGGTCAGGAATACCGCACGGAAGCGGCGCGCGCCGGCCGCCAGGAGCGCCTCGAAAAATGACATTCCGGAAGCCAGGTTTTCATTGACGCGTTCGATCATCACGATGGCATCGTTGACCACCACGCCGGATAAGGCCACCATTCCGAACATGCTCATCATCGACAGATCGTAGCCCAACAACAAATGGCCGAAGGCTGCTCCGATAATGCCGAAAGGCACGGTAAAGAGAATCACGAAAGGTTGGGCGTAGGATCGGAAGATGGTGGCAATGATAACAAGAATGCCCACCAATGCCATGACAAAGCCGGTTTTAAGCGGGTCCAGGGACTCGCGCATTTTCTTCTGCTCGCCCTGCAGATCCACCTGGATGCCAGGATGATCGCGCATCATTTGCGGGAAAAAGGTTGCCTTCAGCTCGGCAAAAATCTCGTTGGCATTGGCCCGGTTGGTGTCGACCCCGGCGCTGACCGACACGCGCCGCATGCCGTTGGTGCGCGTGATGGTGGCATAACCGGGCGAAAATGACCATTCCGCCACAGCCCGCAGGGGCACCTCATGCCCGCCGGGCGTTCGGATGCGCACCTGCGCAAGGTCGGAAAGGTTGCGACGCTCATCGGACGTGTAGCGGACCTTGACACGCACATCGTCGCGGCCGCGCTGCAGTCGCAGCGCTTCACTGCCGTAATAGCCGGCATATACCTGACGGGCCAGATCCTCCACGGTCAATCCAAGGGCATGCGCTTGAGGTTTAAGGCTGAAGCGGATCTCATTCTTGCCGGGTGAAAAATCGGAGCGGATCTGGTAGACCCCGTCAAACGTGCGCAGTTTGGCCATCAAGGTTTCGGCCGCGGCGACGATTCCATCCATCTCATGGCCCTGAAGCCATACTTCAATCGGATCGCCCGGCGGCCCGGCCTGCAGGCCGGTAAAGGTCAGGGATTTGACCCCGGGCAAGGCGCCGATTTCCCTTTCCCACTGCACCATCAAGTCCTTGGCGGCAATGCCGCGTTCTTCTGAATCGATCATGATGGCTTGCACGGAGCCCACATGGGGACCGCTTTTAAACACATGCGGGTCTTCCAGGGTTTGCCCGATCAAGGCGATGCGGTCTTTGGTCATGGGGGCGCCCGACACGGTTCGGGTCCGTTGTTCGAGACGCAGCAAAGCCGCATCGATCTGCTGCACGGCCTGCTCGGTAACGGACACCGGCGTGCCGGCAGGGTACTCGACCGTGGCGGTCATGATAAAACCGTCGATATCCGGAAAAACCTCGAACTTGAGAATCCCGCCGGCGACCATGCCGCCCACGACCAGCATGAGGCTGATGGCCGCACACAAGGAAATATAGCGCCAATACAGTGATTTTTTCAGAAAGGGGGTGTACACATACCCGATGAACCACTCCATCCCGTTGGCGGTGGCGCGATGCAGTGCATCCAAGCGGCGGAACAGCGCATTCACGTGCAGCCGTTTGCGACCGGGGTCGGGCAAATGGCTCAAGTGCGCGGGCAGCATGAGCAGACATTCCACCAGCGATACGGCCAGACAGGCGATCACCACCACCGGCAGGATGGCGATGAACTTGCCCATGATGCCGCCTACGAAAAAAAGCGGCACGAATGCCACGATGGTGGTCAGCACGGCGGCGATGACCGGCATGCCGACTTCGCTGACCCCCTCGACCGCTGCCCGGAGCGGCGGCATCCCGTTTTTGCGATGCACGTAGATGGCCTCGCCCACCACGATGGCATCGTCCACGACGATGCCCAGCACCAGGATAAGCCCGAACAGGGAGATCATGTTGATCGTCCCGCCCATGGCGTTCAGGATGACCATGGCGCCGGTAATGGAAATCGGAATCCCCAAACCGGCCCAGAAGGACAGGCGCGCATCCAGGAAAATATAGAGGATCAGCAGCACGATGCACAATCCGATAATGCCGTTTTTCACCAGCAGATCGATGCGTGCGCGCAGCATCTGGGTATTGTCGTAGAGCACCTTCAGGCTTACGCCCTGCGGCAGTTCGTGTTGGCGTTCTTGCAGGTAGCGCGTCACCGTGTGGGAGATGGTCAGGGCGTCTTCTTCCGGGGTCTTGTAGACGATCAGCATGACCGCGGGCTCGCCGTTGATCAAAGCGCTGATCGGGTCCTCGGTGAAATCGTCCCGGATTGTGGCCAGCTTGTCCAGGGTGATCAGGTCCCCCTCCGGAGTGGCCAGCACCACGATGCCGGCCAGCTCGGCGTCGGTGTATCGGCGCCCCATGGTGCGCAGGCGGATTTCTTCGCCGCTGGTGCGGATGGTGCCGCCGCCCAGGTTCAAATTGCTGCGCCGGACCGCCGCGGCGACCTGATCGAGGCTCAGGCCGTACTGGCGCAGGCGCTGTTCGGAAATTTCGATGCCGATTTCGTAGTCGCGCGTGCCGAACAGGGCCACCTGCGAGATGTGCGGCAATTGCTGGATCTCGTCCTTGAATCGCTCGGCCCATTCCTTGATGCGGCGCTCGGACATGTCGGCCGACAGATACAGCAGCAGCACCATGTCCTTGAGCAGCAGCTCTGAGATCACCGGGTTCTCGGCATCCCGGGGAAAGGTGGAAATGGCGTTGACCCGCGTGCGCACCTTGTCCAATACATCGGTTACATCATAATCTTCCCTGACTTCGAGCAAGGCGCTGCCGACGTTTTCATGGGACTGGGTGGTGATCAGCTTGATCCCCTCGGTGCCTTCGAGAGCCTCTTCAATTTTGCGGCTGACGCCCTCTTCGACCTCCTCGGGGTCGGCGCCCGGGTACGGCACCGTAATCGTAATCATGTCCAGCGAGAACTCCGGAAAATTCTCACGGATCATGTTCTTGACGGACAGTCCGCCGGCCAGAAAAATCATCACCAGCAGGATATTGGCAAAGACGGTATTGCGGGCGAACGCCGAAAGTACGCGTTTCATAGAGAATCGGCCTTCCCATTGGATGGATCGGTGATGACCTCGATCAGGGCGCCCTCCAGCGGGTCGATCAGCCGGGTGGTGATGACCGTATCACCCTCGTTGAGGCCGCCCACGACCAGCACGTCGTCTCCATTTTCGCGGGCCACTTCGACCGCGACGGTTTTCAGACGCCGATCCACCACCGTAAACACCGTGCCGCGAAATCCCACGGCATGACGGGGGATGCGAAACGCGCGCGGCAGGACCAGACCCGGAATATTCACTTCGCAAAACATGCCCTCGACCAGGGGCAGGCGGCCGCCTTTGAGCGCCGCCGCGCCTGAAATGCGCACCGCCACCGTGATCGTGCGCGTTTTGGGATTGAAATCAACCACCCGGTGAAGAGATCCTTCCCAGGCATGATCCCAGGGCGCTTCGGTCCAGCGGATGGAACAGGCGACCGGCTCGAGGCGTTCGAACCAGGCCGCGGGCGGATGATTTTCGGGTTCGGCAAAATGCAGCCACTCGCGCACATCACGGCTGTCCAGGGGCACATGGATCTCCAGCAGCGTATCGTCGGCGACCGTGAGCAGTCCTTGGCCGGGAGACACATACTGCCCCTGTTCGATCTTGACTGCTTTGATGCGGCCGTTGAAGGGCGCATGCACTTCGCAGCGCTGCAGGTTGGTCTGGGCCTGGCTGAGACGCGCTTGGGCAGCCGCCAGGCTGCTGTCCGCCTCTTTGATGCGCAGCGGATTCACGGAAACCGATAAGGCCAGCTGATCGTGCTGGTCCATGGCCGCGTTGAACCCCTGCTCGGCCCGCTCCACACCCGATCGTGTGCCCACCCCGTGCTGATCAAGCAGGGCGCTGAAACGCTCGAATTCCGCAGACGCCAGATCACGATTGCGCTGCAATGTTTTCAAGCGCTCGGCATCGATGACGGATTGCTTTTCCAGGCGTGCAAGGACGCTGCGCCATTGATCCGCTTCAGCCCGCGCCTGGATCAAAGCGGCTTTGTAGTTGCGGTTATCAATCTGGAACAGCAACTCGCCGGTGGCCACGGATTCACCCACATGCAGGCGCGGATGCACCGCTGTGACCTGTCCGGCCACTTCGGAGGCGATCTGCACCTCTTTGAGCGGACGCACCTGGCCGTAGCCGGAAATGGTCACCTGGACCGCTGCGGCCGTGGCCCGCATGACCGTGACCTTCAAGGCCCGCTCACCATTCCCGGCTGCGGCCGGCGGTTTTTTGAGTGAGGCCAGCGCCACAAATCCGCCGAGACCGGACAGGAGCAACAACGAACATACAATCAAACGGAACTTGAGATGTTGGGAGGGCTTCTTAAGGGTGATATTGGAATCCGCTGCCATGATCCTGCCTTTTATTCAAATGTTCAGCAAATGTGAAAAAGGGCGCAGTCTTCCACCTGCTCTCAGGGCGTTTGCACGCTATTCGGCGATTTTTAGGAACGTTTGTCCGTCATCATCGATGATCACCTTTTTGATGGCCGCCAGCACTTCGCACCACTTGCGGGTGGTGTCAGGCCCCAGCCGTTGCACCAGATCGGTAAAAAGTGCGAGCAGCCCGGCCTCCAGCGCTTCGATTTCCTGAATCGCCTCGGGCGCTATACGCACCACCACTTTGCGCCGGTCTTCCATGCTGTGTTCCCGGCAAAGAAGCTTTTTTTCAACCAACCGGTCCACCATAACAGACGCCGAAGGCGCGGAAATCCCCAGCAGCTCGGCCAATTCGCCCATAGCCAAGGGACCGGCGCTGCGCACCACTCCGACGGCGTGCCACTGCGCCAGTGACAATTCACTGTTGTTTGACGATGCGAAGGCCGCCAGATGGCGGCTTTGCACTTTCAAAATCTGCTCGTGGATCAATCGTCCTGTGGTGAAGATGAATTTGGCCTGATCACCGGACTGTTTTGAATTCATTTATAGTGCCTAATGATTGGATGCTTTAAAAATTAACTTGACTAAGTGACCTTGCTGTTTAGCCCAGTATACAAATTCCTGTCAAGTTTCAGTTTGTAACAGTGTGTAACATCCGGGATCCACCGGCAAACACTTCAAATCAATGAGAGATACGGATGCATCCGGTCATCCATATCGCGCCAGGGAAAATAATGCTTATTGCTATGGTTCCATTCAGGCCAGAAAGGTGCGGGAATGATTCTTTACGATCCAAGCCTGACCATCAGCATGGTGCCGTACGGCATTCTGATTCCTTTGCGCGACAGCCGCGCGACCAAAACCTTTGCCGACCTGAGCGAAGATCCGCTGCTGGGTTCTCTGGTGGATCGCTGGCATTGTCGGAGGGTGGATGAAACACTTACCCGGCAAGACCTGCTGAGGGTCCACGCTCCGGAGTATATCGGCCGGCTCTATGGCGAAACCCTGGAGGAGGAGATATTGGCCACGTACGAACTGATCGATGCCGGCGGCCGTCACCACCGCTATGCGCCGGAACAGGCCGTACGCCCGCTGGCTGATCTGTTCCGGCGCATTCTGATCAAGGCCGCCGGCACGCTGCAATGCGCCCGTCTGGCTCTGGAGCATGGATTTTGCTTCTACTTCGCAGGCGGAATGCATCATGCGCACTACGACCACGGCAGCGGGTTTTGCATGATCAACGACATTGTCATCGCCGCTCGCAAACTCCTGGCGGAAGGTGCGGTGAAGCAAATCTGGGTCATCGACGTGGACGCGCACAAAGGTGACGGCACGGCCGCCCTGACCGCAGGAGATGATGCCATTGCCACGCTCAGCATTCACATGGCCAATGGCTGGCCACTGGATGGTCCGGCCCTCCTGGAAAACGGCCAGGCCAATCCGGCTTTCATTCCCAGTGATATCGATATCGGTGTGGCCGAGGGCGAAGAGGACCATTATCTCCATCGCTTGGAAGATGGATTGTCCCGGTTGGACCGCAGCGGGCGATGCGATCTGGCCGTTGTGGTGAGCGGCGCCGATCCTTACGAGGGGGACGAGTTGCCATCGACGGCCGGTTTGAAACTCTCAATGCATCAAATGCTGTCCCGGGACCAGCTCATCTACACCTTCCTGCGCAGCCGTGACATTCCCGCCGCCTACCTGATGGCGGGGGGCTACGGCGAGCAGGTGTGGCGGGTGTATGCGCAGTTCTTGAAGTGGGTGCTTTTTAAAAGGATGAAGGCTGAAGGATGAGGGGCCGAATCACAAGAATCTCGGATGTGTCTCGCTCGTACGCGTACTCGTTCTCGTACTCGAAAAGAATATTTTCTCTTCAATCAAGGGTTTTGCAATAGATCGCCTTGCTGTCCCCCGGCGCATAGAAATCTTTCAGGCTGGCTTCCAGTCGATAACCGCAATTTTCGTAGAAGATGCGTGTGCTGGCATATTCCGTTCGCTGCGATGTTTCGATGTAGATCCGGCGCCCGCCGTCATTGTAGATGAGGCGCTCGGTTTCCTGGATCAACCGGCGTCCCATGCCGCGGCGCTGGAAATCGGGATGTACGGCGATCCAGTACAAGTCGAAACTGCCGGAGCTGCCGGCGATGGGGCCGTAGCAGGTGTATCCGGCCATGCGGCCCGGGTATTCGGCGATGAGGAAGCAGTAACCGCTGGGCGCTCCTTTGGTCAGGCGCTCTTGAACCAGCTCTTCGGCCACGCCGATCTCTTCGGGGTTAAAGAATCCGGTTGCGGCCACCAGACTGCGGATGCGTTCCGGGTCGCCCGCCTGCACGGCATGGCGCCAGTGCAGGTCGGGCATGTTGTTCACGGCGGTATTCACCAGAGGCAGTGCACGGTTGCTGGCCTCGACCAACCCTTTGAAGAAATTCAAGGTGCCGGTTCCCAGCGTGCGGGTGCGGTATCCGCCTTCCTGAACCACCAGGGTCGGCAAACCCAATTCGCCGATCATGCGTCCGTTGGTTTCGAAGTCCTTGCCCAGCAGTTGCCAGCTTCCGGTCGGATCGCCCCTGGCGGTGTCCAAGCCTAGGGCCACAATCAAAAAATGGGGTTTGAAGGCCTCGATGCGCTCAAGTGATTTCTTGAGGGCTTTGCGGTATTGCGGGCCGTCTACAGATTCAGGCAGGGGCAGGTTCCAATTGAATCCTTCGCCCTCGCCTTCGCCGTTTTCGTCTTCAAATCCGGTGAAGTAAGGATAGGCGAATCGCGGGTGCCCATGGATGGAGATGGTCAGCACATCGGATCTGCGGTAGAAAATATCCTGCTGCCCATTGCCGTGGTGATAGTCGATGTCCAGGATGGCCACCCGTCCGTGGGCGCTCAAATAGTGAGCGGCAATGGCATTGTTGTTAAAATAGCAGAACCCGCCAAAGGCGCGCCGCTCGGCGTGGTGCCCGGGCGGCCGGACAAGGGCGTAGGCGATGCGCCGGCCGGTCAGGATTTCCGCGGCGGCCGTCAGGGCGCAGTCGACCCCGCGTCGGGCCGCTGGATAGGCATTGTGGTTGATCGGCGTAAACGTATCAATGCAATAGTATCCCGAAAGTACGGAAGGTTCTTTCGGCGGCCGGGTTTTGTTGCGGATCGGGAAAACATAAGGGTAGAGCGATTTGCCTTCGGGCATCTCCGCGCAGGCGCGGCGGAGATAATTGACCAAATCGACGTCATGTACGGCCGTGATGTGCTTTTGGCCGAATGCGCGCGGCGGGCTGATGGTGAACATGCCGCTTGGCTCGATTGCGCTGCGGATGCTTCTGACCCGCACCGGCGACTCGACGTACCCGCGTTCATGCACGTGATGAATCGTATGCTTGTCGTTGATGATCAGGGCCACCGGTTCGATGACCCGTGTATCGACCGTGCTCTGGACCGCCTCCGGTTTGACATAGCGCAAGGGCCGCAGGCGTACCGGATCGTCCCGAAAGGAGGCCACCACCTTTACGACATAGTCCGGCGGACAGTAATCGGCATATTTGCGCTCTAGAATGGCACGCGCCACTTTGCGGGCGAAGGCCAGCCGCAAAGATTGCGGGCGGTCCAGCCCATCGTACACCAGATAGGGCATGCAGGTGTCTGCGGCTTTTACGGGCGTTTCATAGCCGGTATTCACGATGGGTCGTGCACCGTACTGCTCATAAAAACGGAGCCTGGAGCGGTTTTGTTTAAGTATCGTCTCATCGGGGCAGGTTTGGGGATCATCGGGAAGTGTTTCAAAAAAGAGGCCCCCGGCACCGAGGGCAGCGGCTTCCCGGCGCACCCGGTCGTATAAAGCACTGCCGATGCCGCCGCCGGTGTTCCCGCCCGCCAGGGCGATCCAATCCAGGTAGCAGAAGCCTATCTCGGGCTCATGCAACAGCATGGCGAAACCGGATATCCTGCGGCGCAAATTCTCCGCCACCAGCAAAATGGTGCGGAACCGGTGCTTGAACGGATTGCGCAGCTTTTCGCCGATTTGGGCGATCTCTTCTTCCGGAACCCGGTTGAACCGAGTGCGCAGAATCTGCTGCGCCTGGGCGATAATCTCCCGATTGACCGGCAGCAGGTCGTCATGTATTTTTCTTATCTTAAACATGTTTGCTGAATAATGGCATCAATGGTTTGGTCGAAGTGCAAACCGGCTTGCGCGACGGCCGCCGCAAAACCGGCATCGGGTGAAAGGCAGGGGTTGGCATTGATCTCCAGCACCCAGGGACGGTTCATGGCATCCACGCGAAAATCTACGCGGGCATAACCGCTCAGATCGAAGAGATGCCAGCACGCCAACGCCAGGGAGGTCAATTCTTCAACCAAAGCGTTGTCTTCCGGTCCGAAATCATAGCGCCGCGGCGTATGGTGGTATTCGTAAGAATTGGCATCCCATTTGGCGCGGTAGTCCACGATGCAGGGCTTGCCTTCACTGAAACCTTCGAAGAGGATTTCGGCCGGTGGCAAAACGCGGGGTCCCTCAATCCCATCCAGAATCGAAATATTGAATTCACGGCCCTCAATGAAGGCTTCGGCAAAGCACGCGCCGCCCAGTTGGGGGGCGCGTTGCGAAAGCAGCCGGGGCAGGTCGGCTGAGGCCGCGCCGTCCACAAAGGCATTTTCGTCCAATCCGATGGAGGCGTGCTCCCACACCGATTTGATAATCCAGCGCTCAGGCCGCCGTTCCGGCAGCGGCCCGGTATGCTGCCGGCGGCCCTCACAGGGGCCGACCCAGGGCGGCGTCGGAATGCCGGCGCCCTCGAGCCATGCTTTGGCCAGAACTTTATTGGAGGTCAAAAACAGGGCTTCGGCGGATGAGCCGGTATAGGGCAGCCGCATGGCATCCAGCAAGGCGGGGAACAGGTGCAGCAATCGGCCCGTGCCCGCCAGCGCCTCGACCAGGTTAAAGACCCCGTCGGGCGCTTCGAACATCAGCCGGCTTTGAACGGCGGCCAGATTTAAATCGCATGCCAGCCGGAAGATCTGATGACCGCAACGTCGCGCGGCCTCTTCCACCGCATCGGCCTGAGCCAGAACATCCTGTTCATCCGCTGTGCTGCCTGGATCGAGGGCGTTATGAACTACAGCAATTCGCATTTCGGGTACTCTGGCCGGCGGTTTTCCGGCGGCGGATGCGTTTGAGGGCTGAAGCCATGATGCGTTCGATCAGTTGCACATAGGCAATGCCCAGGTGGGTGCATACAATCGGCAAGTCCGAATGTTCGGGATGCAGACCGGCCAGCGGGTTTACTTCCATGAAGAGCGGATGGCCGGCCTCGTCGCAGCGCAGATCGGCGCGGCCGCCGTCGCGGCACCCCAGGACGCGCCAGGCATCCAAGGCAACTTTTTCGGCTTCTTTTACGACCGCATCGTCCTGGGGGCGTACCAGGCGGTAGGAGACCAATTCTTCGCAATTCTCCTTGTTTTTGTAGGAATAGACGTTCGGCTCGGCATTCTTCAGCAAGTGCACTTCGATTGTGCCGAGCACCTGGGCATCGGCCCCTGTGCCCACGATGCCGGTGGTAAATTCACGCCCGGGTAAAAAGGGTTCGACCAGAACCGGCTGCTGAAAGGCCACCATCAAGTTGCGGCAGGCCGCCCCCAAATCGTCGCGCCGGTGCACGATGGATTCCGGAGAGACCCCCTTGCCGGTGCCTTCGGCGATCGGCTTGAGAAAATAGGGCGGATCGAAATCCACGCTGCGGACGTCTTCCGCAACGGCCACCACGGTGAAATCAGAGGTGGGCACCTTGGCATCGCGCAGAACGTGCTTGGTCATGCCCTTGTGCAGGGTCAGGGCCATCACCAGTGGATCGGAGAATGTGTAGGGTATGTCATAAACGTCCAGAATAGCCGGCACCTGGGCTTCGCGTCCGATACCGTAAAGCCCCTCGGCAATGTTGAACACCAAATCCCAACGGTCGCCTGCGGCCAGGCGTTGAATCAAATGACGCGCATGACCGATGCGATCGGTCGTATATCCCAAGGCGGCGAGTGCTTTTTCAAGAGCGACGATCGTATCGTCCCGATCGAACTCCGCGCTTTCCTCTTCGCTGAATCCGGCCTTCAGATAATCCGAGCGAAGATCATAGGTCAATCCAACTCTCATCGATCAAACCCTCCCATAGAACCTCATCGTAAAGGAGTTGATGCCACTGCGCAGCCTCATTTTGGGCCACACCGGCAATGCCGGTCTCGATGACGGCCGGGGCGGAACTCCTCGTTGCAGGACATTCGAGATCCCATTGCCGGTCGATTCCTTCTGCCGAATACAGGTGGGGATACAATCGGCATATCAGTGGACGCACCTCCAGCGGCAGGCGGCACCCCGATGGCGTTAAAAGGATGCAATCACCATTGGCAGTTTGTTTGAGCACCCGCCGGCTGCCATCGGGCCGAAAAATGTGCTGCTGCCAAATGGGGTCGTCGTGCTGATCGGCATATGCTCCGTTGGCGCATTTGCGGTACTCGAAAAAATCCTTGCGCTGCAGATACTTGAAAATACGACGGCAATCTCCCCAAGTCACGTAAATTTCATGTTCTTGGCAGCAGCTGCGTCCTTTCCGGGCACATTCAAGGCACAAGCAGCTTTGATCGGTGATCGGTGCCGTAGTGCTCGGACAACCCGCGGCACCGGACAATCCCTCCGAAACAGGATTGGATACGGTCATAAGGGCCGCCTCCTTTCCGGCGGCACATTGACCGGAAGGCTTTTGAATTGGATAAAATGATGATTCGAACGGAATTGTATTCATCACCGCGCACGCACGGAACCCAGAGATATTCCGGCATTTTACCGGAATATCTCCGTGTGGGCTGTGGTATCCGCGGTGAAAAACACTTTTACGAAATCATCAAGAATAGCTGTTTAGAGCACATCCGGGTATTGGAATTGTTTATTTTCGTAATTTTTTAAGATTACGCAGCCACCGTCGCGTCCCTGGTAGTAATCGGGCGACAATGGAATCTTGCCGCCGCCGCCGGGAGCGTCGATCACGTAGGTTGGAATCGCGTAGCCGCTGGTAAACCCGCGCAGCCCGCGGATCATTTCCAAACCTTTTTCCACGGGGGTACGAAAATGAGCCGATCCTGAAATGGGATCACATTGATACAGATAATAAGGCCGTACGCGCATTTGGAGCAAATGGTGCATCAGCGACCGCATGGTGTCCACTGTATCGTTGATCTGGCTGAGCAGTACAGTCTGGGAGCCCAGGGGGATTCCGGCATCGGCCAATCGCTGGCAGGCCCGGTAGGCTTCCGGCGTGCACTCGTCCGGGTGGGTGAAGTGCAGGCTCATCCACAGCGGATGATGACGCCGCAGCATGCGCACCAGTTGAGGTGTGATCCTCTGGGGCAGTACGGCCGGAATCTTGGTGCCGATGCGGATGATTTCCACGTGCTTGATTTGTCGCAGCCGGGTCAGCAGCCAATCCAGCCGCGCATCACCCAAGGTCAGCGGATCTCCTCCGGACAGCAGCACATCGCGAATGGTCGGGGTGCGGCGGATATAGTCAAGGGCATTTTCGAGCCGCCGCCGATTGAAAAAAAGCCTTCCGTGTCCAACCATTCGGGAACGCGTGCAATACCGGCAGTAGGTCGAACAAAAGTCGAGGGCCAAAAACAAGACGCGGTCGGGGTAGCGGTGAACCAGTCCCGGTACCGGGCTCTGGCCTTCTTCGCCCAAAGGGTCGTCGTCCTCGCCGGGCATCTTGGTGAACTCATCGATGACCGGCACCACTGTCCGGCGCAGCGCATAATCAGCTTCGTGGCCGACCAGCAGGCTCAGGTAGTAAGGCGTGATGGCCAGCGGCAACTTGGACTGCAAGCTTTCGGCGGCCATCCGTTCCTGCGGCGCCAGGTGCAGAAATCTTTCGAGCTGATTCAGCGTGCGGATGCGATTGGAGATCTGCCACTGCCAATCGTTCCATTGTTTTTCGGAAATGCTGGGGTAGTAGAACTGCCTGAATCGGCGGCGCGGGGTGGGTGTGTCGAGGGGCAAGCTCTGGATGGTCAGCTTGCGGGTCGTTTTTTGTTTTGCAGGCGGCTGTAAGGCGACAGGACAGTAAGCCTGCTGGCTCGGAGGCTCTTCTTCCACCTCCGCACCGACCTCAGTGGAACACGAAGATTTGACATCGGTTTTGATGTGCATTTGGCTGCATGGATGATGATGCATCGTTTTGGTTTCTCCTCCTCGAAGAATGGAATACAGGTTTCTTATTGGAATCCGAAAGTCCTGCTCAAAAACCACCCGAATCCGTTTTCCTGAACAATCTCATGGTAGCTGCCGTTTCTTGCATTGCAACGTCCATTTTTAGATGCCTGCTTAACAAAAATCATACCAAAAAATTTTCTAAGTAAAAACAAGTGGATAATGTTTAAGCCAAAAAGCAGTCAGAACTGGCAGTTCCTGTTTTTGTCGGCATCGGGAGGCTTTCCGCTGTTGCGGAGGTCCGATATCTTGCAAGCCTCTGTTTTTATATTGATTTACTATTTATGAAATCCCGTTCTGGTCTGGAATAAAAGGAAATTTCAGTTCCTTTTTTCACACCGATTGCGGTATCGATTGGTCTGTTCATTGACTCGTGAATCGGCTGGTTAAAATGGCGCCTGCTGTGCTGATGAGCATCCAAGATTTCCTTGCTGCAACGATGCACCTGCAGGTGTATAAGCAGCACGCTTGCAATGCCGGGAGGGCCTTGAACCGCGTGTCAAGCACATGCGCCCAGCATAGCCTCCTTTTTTAGATTGTCAACCCCGAGACCAGCGTCCCGACCCGGCAATTCTACCCGAATGCATTCACAATAAAAAGAGGCGTTAAAGGCAACCTGCGTTTCCCAAAAAGGTCCTGGTTAGAAGCCAATCCATGCGAAAGGTGAAATGATGGTTTGTCCCGTGCCCAGGGCCGGTAAAAATTTTTGGCTGCTTTCGTTTTCAGGTCAGCAATGACTTGATCTATCGGGCGTTCCCCTATAATGTGGCTGCCAATTTCCTTTGCCCCTGGAATAGCGGGCACAGTGTCGACGTCTGTTCCGAAGACCCTATCGATCGCATCTTATTAAAGAGGAGAAGCACCATGCCGACCACGACCGTGCGCTGGGTTACAGGCAAGCAGTTTGTGGGCACCGATGAACGGAATCAATCGGTCGTGCTTTCCGGAGACAGTCCGGCCAAAGGCGTGAGTCCTTCCCAGATGTTGCTTGTGGCTTTATCCGCATGCACCGCCTATGATGTGCTTGAAATCATGGCTAAAAAGCGCAAGCCCCTGGCAATGCTGGAGATCACCGCCAGCGGCGATCAAGATCCCAAACCGCCGTGGGCCTACCGGCGCATTCACCTGAAATATCGCGTCAGCGGCAACGCCCTGACCGAGCAAGCCCTTGCGCAAGCGGTTGAGTTGTCTCTGGATAAATATTGTTCCGTCGCGGCTACCGTAAGGGGGGTGGCGACCCTCTCAACGGAAATTGAAATCGTACCTCTGCCCGCGACAGCCGTTCTGCCAGAGGGACCGGCCGGCTGAGGGTACATTTTTTGCAATGGCATCCCAGGGTTCAACTTTTTGGACCACCTGCCGATACAATGGCTGGTGATCGGCTGGCAGCTATTTCAGCGCAGATCCACGTGGAAGACTCAAAAAGGAGATGGAGAGCTGTTGGCGATGGAAAGCGGGAGGTCTGCAAAACATGGCTGGGGTGTCATTGTTTTTGTTGCTCTGACATTTTTTGTCATCCCTTGCCTGCAGGCCGATATTTATGTCTATATTGACAGCGAAGGCGTTTTTCATTTCACCAATACACCCACTTCAAGCGATTATAAAATCTATCTGCGCGAAAGGTCACTGCTTCCCAGGGCCTGGTATAATATAGAAGATTATGACGATGTGATATCCGAAGCGGCCAGACAGAACGGGTTGTCCTTCCCCCTGCTCAAAGCATTGATCCACGTGGAATCCTATTTCAACCCCCGCGCGGTTTCCAAAAAAGGCGCCATGGGATTGATGCAGATCATGCCTGAAAATATGGAATTGTTGAACATCAGCAATCCTTTTGATCCCTGGGAGAACATCATGGGGGGCGCGCGCTATTTGAAAGCCATGTTGGATCGCTTCGACCACCGGTTGCCCCTGGCTCTGGCCGCCTACAATGCCGGACCCACGGCCGTGGAGCGGTATAAAGACATTCCGCCTTTTAAAGAAACTCAGAGCTATGTAGAAAAAGTCATGAAGTTCTTCCATTTCTACAATAAAAGCTGATCGCGTCCAACCGACAATTCTCGAATCCCTGGTGAATCAAGGGCGGCGGTACATTCCGCCGGCATGGCCTAAAAATGGTTTGGCGCCGGCCTGTTCGCCCGTTTGAACGATGAGGCGCACAGCTCAGACGGCGAACGGGCAACGTACAGCAGAAGAGAAGGAATCATCTATTCGGCGCTCACTTTGACGGCTACTTCGCCGACTTTGCGGCGAACAGCGACAGATAACGTCCATAGCCCGCTTTTTCCAAATCGGCTCTGGGAATGAACCTAAGGGCCGCCGAGTTGATGCAGTAACGCAGGCCCGTGGGTTTGGGGCCATCCTCAAATACATGCCCCAGATGGGAGTCGGCTCCCTTGCTGCGCACTTCGGTCCGAATGCTGAAAAAACCGATATCCGATTTCTCTACGATGTTATCGGGCTCAAGAGGCCGGGTAAAACTCGGCCAGCCGGTGCCGGAATCAAATTTGTCCGCAGAGCTGAACAGCGCTTCACCCGAGATGATATCCACGTAAATGCCGGGTTCATGATTGTCCCAATAGGCATTGTTAAAGGGGGGTTCGGTGCCGTCTTGACGGGTGACCTTGTACTGCATGGGTGTCAGCTTCCGGCGCAATTCCACGTCATCGGGGATGGACTGCGCGCTGCCCTGGGCCGGTAGATTTTTGGATTCCTGCATTTTACTCTCCTGTATATCCAGGGTCAGATCGAACTTGTCGACGGCCCAGGCCTTTTGAAGGAACCGGTCGCGCCCCGAGCCGGCGCGGTAGCCGCGGTAACGGAGCGGATTTTTCTTGTAGTAGTCCTGATGATATTCCTCGGCTTCATAAAAGTCGCCCAGAGGAAGTATTTCGGTAACGATGGGCTTGTCAAACTGGCCCGATGCAGCCAACTGTTCTTTGGATTGCTCGGCCAAACGCCTTTGCTGTTCATCCGAATAGAAGATGGCGCTGCGATATTGTTTGCCCCGGTCAACGAACTGTCCTCCCTTGTCGGTGGGATCGATATGCCGCCAGAAAACCTCGAGCAATTGCGCATAGGTGATCTTTTCAGGTTCATAGACGACTCTGACCGATTCGATATGGCCTGTTGCTCCGGATGAAACCTGCTCATATACCGGATTGGCCACGTGGCCGCCGGTATAGCCGGAGACGGCTTCCACGACACCCTCGACCTTCTCGAAATCCGCTTCCGTGCACCAGAAACATCCGCCTGCGAAAACGGCCGTTTGGGTTTCCGCGGCGTCTTTCACCGGCTTTTCATCCATGCCGCTGACCGGTAAGTTGAATCCAATTATAAGCGCGAACAATATCAATATGAAAAATAGCATTGTTCTCATAGGTAACCTCCAGACATCATCGAAAATGCTGATGCCGGTCTTAGAACTGAGTAAAGAACCGATTTGCTTTCAGTTAACCAATAATACAACAGGCATTTCAAGGTGCGATAAAAACAGTGTAAAATTTAGGTAAAGATAATTGGCGGGATTGGCCGCTGCTCGACCGGGTGGGTTGTGACGCTAAAATCGAGATCAGAATTGTATTCGGAAAGCTGCAATGGCTTTGGCGGGTCAAAAGCAGGATTGTACGCGGGCCTGTCAATACTATGGCACTTTTCCCCGAGCGGGCCGACCGGCTCCGCTGAACAGGCGCGCGAGCCGGTTCGACTCCATTTCCGACCCCGCTATCTTTTAGCCGCCGATTTCAGAATTCGAGAATCAGAGCCGGGCCGCAAACATCTGCTTTGAATGGAATCAAAGTCAATAGTCGGAATAGCAGAGTCCTTCCTGATATTCGGGGTTGTCCAGGCGCTCTGCAATGTCCACATTGAAAAAGTCCGCTATGGGCCGCAGAATTTCGGGACTTTCCGTCCATACACGGCGGGTAACGGAAAGAACCGTGTCCAATCCCGCGCGCGTCATTTTGCCCAGAGGCGGGCGGCAGGGACCCGAAGGCATTCCCAAGAGACGCATCAGCGTTTTGATGGCCAGCGGATTGCGGGCCCGGCAGATGACTTCGCCGAAGGGGGTATGCTCGATGGTTTTCACGGTCACCAGATCGAACAGCGGTTCAACCTTCTTGAGCAGGGCGGCGGCTCCGGCGTGATCACCGGCCGCGAGCCTTGCCACCATCCGGGTGATGGCGGCAGGGGCGACATTGCTGGCCACGGAAATCACGCCGCTTGCGACAATGGCCGGGTCGGTCATCATCGCTTGGGTCATGGCGTCATCCCCGGAAAAGATCGTGTAGTCAGGACCGCAGCACGCGCGGGTGCGCCGCATGTTTTTCAGATCCGCGGTGGCCTCCTTGACCGCGCTGACATTGGGATGCGCCTGGTACAAGAAAGCCAGATCCTCGGGCAGCAGCTGAGCGCCGGTTCGCCCGGGGATGACATAGGGGATGATGGTCAGCCCGGGGAACTGCCGCGCAATAGGGGCAACATATTCGCGCCGGATTTCGAGGGAACTGGGGCCGTTATAATAAGGATCCACCAGCAGGACGGCCTCAACGTCCTGGCTGGCCGCGTGTGCGGTGGCGCTGAGTGCCTCTTGAGTGTTGTTGCTGCCGGTCCCGGCAATGCACGTACACCTGTTCCTGGTGAGCCGGGCGATGCTGTCAACCACGGTGTTGTGTTCGCTCCAACCCAGGGTGGGGCTTTCGCCGGTCGTACCCACGGCCAGGATGCCGGTGATTCCGCTCTCGATCTGAAATGCCACCAGCTTTTCCAGCCCCTCTTGATCCAAAGTCGCCCCATCTTGAGTGAATGGTGTCACAAGGGCGGTATAACATCCGGGATTCATGGTTCCCCCTTTTTTTCCCATTAGGTGTGTTCCGGGTCGGTGTTTACCGGTCCGAATCAGGACCGGTGCTCAGAAGATACGGCCCCCGCGCCTGCTCCGAAAGCGGCCGGATAATGTCGCAGCCTGGCCGTTATAAACAAGGGGTTCTCAGACCGGCGACCCGCGGGTTGTCTGCGGCAGGTGCAATAGCCCGTACCCCATTCATGTCAAAGTAGAGAAGCCCTCCTACTGTGTCAAGCGCATATTTTTGATTCGACAAAATGCCTTGACAAGCGCCAAGCCGAAGCATAACCATGAACCGCCTGTTTCGGCGGAAAGCCTTCAGAACATCTTGCAGCCATCTGTCTCAAGCACAAATTCCCACGGCAGCCCCGAGATGGGTTTGCCGATTTGAATAGGAAAGAACCATGGCCAAGTCTAAAAATATCGACGAGTATATTGCCCAGCAGCGGCACGCGCTGGCGAACAATCCGGAATGCGGCACCACCCATTACAATCTGGGTGTGGCCCTGATGGGTAAAACACAATTTGGAGAGGCGGAAAAAGCCTTTCTAACCGCCATCGAATGCAGTCCCAGCCTGGCGGAAGCCTATGTTCAACTGGGCGGCCTCTGTCTCAAACGGGGAGATCTGGACGGTTGCCTGGATTGGAACAAGCGGGCGGTAAAGGCGCGACCCGGCTTTTCCGAAGGATACGGCAACATCGGGTTTGTCCTGCTGCAAAAGGGTGAAATCGATGAGGCCATCACGGCCTTGAAAAGGGCCACAGCCTTCAACTTCCGGTTTGTCCAAGGGTATACCACGCTGGCCACTGCGTATTTGATGAAAGGCGAGATGGATGAAGCCATCGAAGCCTGCCAGAAAGCCCTCAGGGCGGAGCCCGACTTTCCCGTGGCACACAACAATTTGGCCATTGCCTACTTGGAAAAAGGCGAACGGGAAAAAGCCATGGCACATATCCGGCGGGCGATTGAATTGGGGTACGATGTAGCCCCCGAAATCAGAAAGGAACTGGACCAGTAATTGTCATCACGAACTCCCCCCTCCGGCGTGTGTGACGAGGCGACTGCTTCAGTGCCCCCCTTAAAGCTATTTTACACCCCAGCTTCTTTAAAAACTGCCGCCTTTGCGCCATTTGAGTGCTGCGTGGGGCAACCGCCCCTATCCATCACTCCGGCAAGTCCGCAATGGTCAATGCCCCTTCCCTCCGAACGTTCAACGTCCCTGACGGCCGACACCGGCGGTGCAGCGGTTATTACCTACGGGGATTACTTCACGGCCGTGTGCGATTACCTGTCCCAACAGCACATGGCAGCGCCGCGCGCGGCGGCCGCCCGGCTCCTCGGCAACCCTGTTTCCTTGGAGCGCTTCACCTCAATCCGTATACATCTGATCAAGCATGGCGCCTTTTACCACCCGGCCCTGGTCACTCTGAAACTGGACCGGATCTGCATTCCATGGGCGCTGAATGTGGCCGTCAGCACGCAGGGCCGCAAGCAATTGTCGGTCGAAGTCGAAAGCCTGCGCAAGCTCAACCGCGAGTTTCCGGAAAAGTGGGTTCCGCAAATTTACCATTCAGGCAGCGGATGCGCTCCGGGCCATCCCCCTATTCCCATGTTCAGCAGCCAATGGTTCACTGGTTTTCATGAGCTCCATCGCTGCGCTGCGGATACACCGGCGCAACAGCAGTGGCAGGTCTGGGATAGCGATCATGGGCCATGGCGTCTTGACCGCGCGCAGGTGGCCGACTTCTATCGTCAGGCCCTCTATATCCTGACCTGCTATTTCGATCCGCATACCTTGAATGCCATTTTAGACTGGCATCATGCCGCCGGCGATTTCATCGTTCAAAAAAACGGCCCGGGGCTCGAGGTGCGCCTGATCACGGTGCGTCGCTATGCGCGGCTGTTCCACCTGCATGCCCATGAAGCCATCGATTTGGAATTTTTGATGGATGCATGGGCGGTTTTTTTGATGCGCACGTCATTGTGGATGCGGCTCGATCGCCTGGACGGCGTGGGCGAACTGGTCTGGGCGGATGACCAAACCGTGGCGCCCATGTGGCAAGGCTTCGTGCAAGGGATCCGGCGCGTGGCACAACGCAACGCCTTTCCGGAAGCATTCATCGAAGCTGCCATGGGTTATCTTGCCGGCCATAGCGCCGAAACTTGGATGGATCTGGGCTCTGAAATCATAGAGCGCTTTCCGGCAGGTCTTCCGGAAGCTGTTCTCATGAAGCGCAACCTGGGCCGGCATGCCGCCCGATTGGCATCTTTGATCCGAGGGCGCTCCTGAGTGGCTGTGCAGGACCGTTCAGACATGCTTGCACCGGTCTTCGCGAGGGGCTTTTTTATTGACAAGGGCGGTGAATCTCTTTATATGACCATCCTTTAATACATGAAAATTACCCGGGTTTGCGGTTTGTCATCCGATTTCAAATAGAGAATGAAAATTGAGATCCAAGAATCGAGAGGAGGTGACATTTTAAAGTCTGCCTTATTGCATTTGAGTCGCTACACGATTCGTTTAATAACCGAATGGAGGTAAAAAATGGCAAAACACGAAACCCCGATGTTGGACCAGCTTAAATCCGGGCCGTGGCCTAGCTTTGTGGATGATTTGCAGCAGCTGGCCAAAAAACGGGCCACAAACAAAGAGGGCGTCGAATTTCAGGTGCCCACAGACGTCGTCGAGGATCTCTTGGGCATCCTGGAGCTCTCTTACAAACACGGCCGGACCCACTGGAAGCACGGCGGTATCGTGGGCGTGTTCGGCTATGGCGGCGGCGTTATCGGCCGTTACTGCGATCAGCCCCAGCAGTTTCCCGGCGTTGCGCACTTTCACACCATGCGCGTCGCCCAGCCCGGCGGAAAATTCTACACCACCGAATTTCTGCGCCAGCTCTGTGATGTATGGGATATGCGCGGCAGCGGCATCACCAACATGCATGGTTCGACCGGGGATATCATTCTGCTGGGCACCACTACCCCCCAGCTGGAAGAGATCTTTTTCGAGCTGACCCACAACATGAATCAGGACCTGGGCGGCTCGGGCTCCAACCTGCGCACCCCGGCGGACTGCATCGGCCAGGCGCGTTGCGAATACGCCTGCTACGACACGCAGGATCTTTGCTACGACCTGACCCAGCAATACCAGGACGAACTGCATCGTCCGGCCTTCCCCTACAAATTTAAATTCAAGTTCGACGGCTGTCCCAACTGCTGCGTGGCCTCCATCGCCCGCTCCGACATGTCCTTCATTGGCACCTGGAAAGACGACATCAAGATCGACCAGGAAGCGGTGCAGGCTTATATCGGCGGCGAGCTGGCCCCCAATGCCGGCGCCCACTCCGGACGCAACTGGGGCAAGTTCGACATTCAAAAAGAGGTCATCGGCCGATGCCCCACCCAGTGTATGGCCATGGACGCTAAAAAATTGAAAATCGATAACCGCGAGTGCACCCGCTGCATGCACTGTATCAACGTCATGCCGCGTGCCCTGCACATCGGTGATGAACGCGGGCTGTCGGTTCTTGCCGGCGCCAAGGCCCCGATTCTGGACGGTGCTCAGATGGGTACACTGATCGTTCCCTTCATCGAAGCTGAAGCGCCTTACACCAAGCTCAAGGAAGAAGTGATCGAACCGATCTGGGATTGGTGGATGGAAGAGGGCAAGAACCGCGAACGTCTGGGCGAGCTGATGAAACGCCAGGGCCTGCAGAAAGTGATCGAAATCCTTGGTGTGGATCCTGATCCGCGCATGGTGCAGGAACCGCGTTCCAACCCCTACATCTTCTGGAAAGAAGAAGAGGTCGAGGGCGGTTTCGAGCGTGACATTACTGAGTTCAGAAAATATCATCAGAGATAGGAGGGCACACCATGGCTTTTATTTCTTCAGGATACAATCCGGAAAAACCGATGGAAAACCGGATTACCGATATCGGGCCGCGTAAATACGACGAATTTTATCCGCCCGTCATCGCCAAGAACAAGGGACAATGGCTCTACCATGAGATCCTGCAGCCGGGTGTGTTGGTCCATGTGGCCAAATCCGGCGACGAAGTGTACACCGTGCGCTGCGGCGGCGCCCGCCTGATGACCACGATGCTGATCCGTGAAATCTGCGAAATCGCCGACAAGCATTGCGGTGGTTATGTGCGTTGGACCACGCGCAACAACGTCGAATTTATGCTCGATAAAAAAGCCAATCTGAAACCGCTGCTGGACGACCTGGCGGGCCGCAAATTTCCCGGCGGATCCTTCAAGTTCCCGATCGGCGGGACCGGCGCCGGTGTGTCCAATATCGTGCATACCCAGGGTTGGATTCACTGTCATACCCCGGCCACCGATGCTTCCGGACCGGTCAAGGCTGTTATGGATGAGGTTTTTGCCGAATTTCAGGGCCATAACATGCCGGCTCCGGTGCGCGTTTCATTGGCCTGCTGCCTGAACATGTGCGGCGCCGTGCATTGCTCGGATATCGCCATTCTGGGCTATCACCGCAAACCGCCCATGCTCGATCATGAGTACCTGGACAAGATGTGCGAAATTCCATTGGCCATTGCGGCCTGCCCCACCGCCGCCATCAAACCGGCCAAGGTGGAAATCAACGGCCAGAAACTCAATTCGGTGGCCGTGAACAACGAGCGCTGCATGTTCTGCGGCAACTGCTACACCATGTGCCCCTCCATGCCCCTGGCGGACAAAGAGGGCGACGGAATCGTCATCATGGCCGGCGGCAAGGTGTCCAACCGCCTCAGTGCGCCGAAGTTCTCCAAGGTGGTCGTGGCTTTCATTCCCAACGAAGCGCCGCGTTGGCCGACCACCTCCAAAGTGATCAAGAACATGATCGAAGTATATGCCAAAGATGCCCATAAATATGAGCGTTTGGGCGATTGGGCCGAAAGAATCGGTTGGGAGCGCTTCTTCGAAAAATGTGAAATCGATTTCACGCATCACCTGATCGATGATTTCCGTGATCCGGCGTATTACACCTGGCGCCAGACCACTCAATTCAAGTTCTAAGCCTTTTTAATGTCAGAAGATAAATCAATATGAAATCCGCAGGGGGCGTTTCGCCCCCTGCAGCCCTTGTACGAAAGGGGACTCCGGTTATGGAATACGAAGAGGCAAAACAGAAGATTCTGGAAGAACTTACCAAGAAGCTGAAGACCAAATCCAAGTTCTACTTCAACGACCTGGCCAAGATCATCGAGTTAAAACCGCGCGACGCCAAAAAAATCGTCAACAAGATGGTCGAAGAAGGCGCGCTTGAGTATTGGTCCAGCGGCAGCACCTCCATGTATGGGATGCCGGGCACCGGCAAACAGGCCCACACTGAAGGTGAAGATTAATCGTTTGCCCGGCTTCTCCCGATTAGGTCTTTGATACAGGCGCCAACCGAGCATTCGCCCGCCCGCTGCCCGGGCATTGTCATCGCCGCATTGCGCGGCGGGTCGGGCAAAACGATCTTTTCCGTCGGCATTATCGCTGCATTACGGAATCGAGGTGCTACAGTTGCGCCCTTTAAAAAAGGACCCGACTATATCGATGCCGGCTGGCTGGCTTTGGCCGCCGGCCGGCCTTGTTATAACCTGGATACCTTCCTGATCGAAGCCCCCACTATTTGCAAATCCTACCACAGGCACACCCAGGGGATCGATTTCGCCCTGATCGAAGGCAACCGGGGGCTTTACGACTGCATCAACACCGAGGGGCAGACCTCCACTGCGGAATTGGCCAAATTGCTCGATCTGCCGGTCCTTCTCTGCATCGATGGCACCAAAACCACGCGCACGATGGCGGCGGTGGTGTCCGGATGCGCCCGGTTCGATCCGGCTCTGCGCATCCGGGGCGTTGTGCTCAACCACGTGGCCGGTGCGCGCCATGAACGTATCCTGCGCGACAGCATCGAACAATATTGCGGTATTCCCGTGCTCGGCGCGGTTCCCAAGCTGCGCAAGCAGAGCCTGCCCGAACGCCACATGGGCTTGGTGCCCACGTACGAACACCAGTGGGCCCAGGATGCGGTCGGCACAATTGCCGAATTGGCCGAAAAGTACATCGATTTGACGGCGCTCATGTCTGCGGCCGAAGTTCGGCTGAAAGCCCGGCCGCCCGGGGTTTTGATCCCGTCCGGGGATCGGCCTGCCTCTGACAAAAGACCGCTGCCGGATGCGCAAGCGATGCCGGCCCGCCCGCGCATCGGCATCATCCGTGATTCCGCTTTTCAGTTTTACTATCCTGAAAACCTGGAAGCCCTGGTGCACGCCGGCGCCGATTTGGTGGTGACCAGCCCCCTTTATGAAGACCAGCTGCCGGATGTGGACGCCCTTTACATCGGCGGCGGATTTCCCGAAACCCATGCCGCGCGCCTTTCCAGGAATATCACTTACCGCGAACAAATCCGGCGCCTGGCCGAAGATGGATTGCCCATTTATGCCGAATGCGGCGGGCTGATGTATCTGGGACGATCGCTGGTGTTGGAAGAGGGCACGTTTCCCATGGCGGGTGTTTTGGGCGTGTCGTTCGGGTTTTCAAAGAAGCCCCAGGGTCACGGCTACACCATCGTGCAAATCGACCGGCCCAATCCCTTTTTCGAGGTCGGCCGCACCATCAAGGGACACGAGTTTCACTATTCCAGCGTGCTCGCCCTGGAAGCCGATCTGGATGCTACGGCCTTTGCCGTCGAACGCGGCAGCGGCTTGAAAGACGGGCGCGACGGATTATGCCGCAACAACGTGCTGGCCACTTATACCCACATTCATGCGTTGGGCACGCCCCTGTGGGCTCCGGCCATGGTGGCTCGGGCGCGGGCCTACCGCGATTCTCAAGACAGGCCGACCCAGGCCAAAGATCCGCACTGAAAAATGCCTGTATTCTTCAAAAAGGGCTTTTTCCCGAGGGCATCCGTTATCGTCTCAGGTTGCTTGAGCCTCCCATCAAAGCGATTTCCCCTGCCTTTGCAGAGTTCCAAGGGCGCCCGTTAACCATATTAAAAAACCTATTGACAATGTTCCGCCTGCGTCTTAATAATCCTGTCAACATATTCATGGTGAGTGGCGCGAGGGATCTGGCCTGACGACCGCCCGGCAACCTGACCATCAAGGTGCCAAATCCAGCCCGCAAGGGAAAACATGAGGTCTCGGCGACAACGTGGATCCGGTGACCTCTCGTGTGCGAGAGGTTTTTTTATGGAAAGCAGGTTCGATTCAGCAGCAACGCAAGTGGGTTTCCCCATCTTTTATGGCCGCGCATCTCTTTTATCCATCCTGCCGTCATCGCTAAAATCAGCCTTCCAGAGTTGCTTCCATACCGGTTTCGCCTCCTCTTGCGGGAGCCTAAACCACAAAAAGGAGAATTGTGCATGAACGATGTGTTAAAAGGATTCGCAACCCAGGCCATCCACGGCGGGCATACCCCGGACAGCGATACCCATTCACGGGCCGTGCCGCTCTACCAAACCAGCTCTTACACCTTTGAAGACACGGCGCATGCGGCCGACCTGTTCGGCCTGCGCAAGTTCGGCAACATCTACACCCGTATCATGAATCCGACCACCGCTGTGCTGGAGCAACGCATGGCCGCTTTGGAAGGCGGTGTGGGGGCACTGGCGACAGCTTCGGGTCAGGCAGCCGAAACTTTGACCATATTGACCCTGGCGCAGTCCGGAGATGAAATCGTTTCATCGACGGATCTGTACGGGGGTACGGTCAGTCTTTTTAACAACACACTGCCCCGGCTGGGAATATCGGTCCGCTATGTGTCGCCGGGGGATTTCAACGGCTGGGAGAAGGCCATCACCGATAAAACCAAATGCTTGTTTGTCGAAAGCATCGGCAATCCCAAGTTGGATATCCTCGATATTGAAAGAATCGCCGCCATCGGTGCAGCCCGCGGCGTCCCCCTGGTGGTGGACAACACGGTGACGACGCCCTACCTGTTGCGGCCTTTCGACCATGGGGCCGCCATCGTGGTGCATTCGGCGACCAAATTCATCGGCGGACACGGCACATCGATCGGCGGGATCATCGTCGATTCAGGCAAATTCGACTGGGCTGGATCGGGACGCTTCGAGGCGTTCCTTGCACCGGATCCAGCTTACCACGGGCTTAAATTTCATGAGACGTTTGGCGCGATGACCTTCATTCTGCGCGCACGGGTGTTGGGGCTGCGCGATATGGGGGCGGCCATCAGTCCGTTTAACGCCTGGCTTTTTCTGCAGGGCTTGGAAACATTGCATTTGCGCATGGCCCGGCACAGTGAGAACGGATTGGCTGTGGCCCGGTGGTTGCAAAAGCACGCCTGTGTGACCTGGGTGCGCTATCCCGGCCTGCCGGATTCACCCACCTATGGGTTGAAAGAAAAATACCTGCCCAAAGGGCAAGGCGCGTTGGTGGGCTTTGGCATCCGGGGAGGCAGGCAGGCGGCCGTTCAATTCATTGAAAGATGTCAACTCTTCAGCCACTTGGCCAATATCGGCGACGCCAAAAGCCTGGTGATCCATCCGGCCTCTACGACCCACGAGCAGTTGAGCGAGGAAGAACAGCGCGCCGCGGGTGTTACGAACGATTTTATCCGGCTGAGCGTGGGCCTGGAGGATATCGAAGATATTCTGGCGGACCTGGACCAGGCGCTCAATAAAAGCTGTACTCTGTGATGGGTTCGTATTGGAGCGGACGACTTGTGCCGGCCAGCGGATTTGTTAAGGACCGACTTTAATTTTATTGTTACGACACCAATTCAACCTTAGGGAATGGTATATTTAGTCCGGATCGGAGTCGGTATCCAGGGCCGCAATAGGCCCCGATACCGATCCTGATCCCAATTCCGACCCCGGCCCTGACCCAGTGGCCAACAATCCAGCCCACACGTTCTCACGGGCAAACGGACACGAGACCAAGGGCTAACAGGTAGAAGAGCCAACGGATGATATGGATTGCAACTCAGTCGGACTTGTAAAACCACAGACATTTAATTTCGGCAGCACCGACAACCCCCTGGTGCTCGAATCGGGCCATTTACTGGGGCCGGTGGACATCGTTTTTGAAACCTACGGCGCACCCAATGCGGATCGTTCCAATGCCATTTTGATCCTGCATGCGCTTTCGGGCAATCATCATGCAGCCGGATATAATGATCCCCACGACCGGCAAACCGGATGGTGGGACGGCATGATCGGCCCCGGCAAGCCGTTCGATACCAACCGTTTCTGGGTAATTTGCTCGAACATCATCGGCGGCTGCAAGGGGTCCACCGGCCCGACCAGCATCGATCCGCTGACGGGTGCCCCCTATGGCCTGAACTTTCCCATCGTAACGATCGGCGACATGGTGGAAGCCCAAAAGCGGCTGGTCGACCATCTGGGGATTTCCCGGCTGTACAGTATGGCCGGTGGATCGATGGGCGGATTCCAGGTACTGGAATGGGCTTTGCGGTTTCCGGACATGGTGCGTTCGGCCATTTGCATCGCCTCGGCCGCGCGCCTCTCCGCCCAGGCCATCGCTTTCAACAGCATCGGGCGCAGCGCCATCATCCGCGACCCGGAGTGGAAGGAAGGACAATACAACGGCAAGGGGCCGGAGCAGGGTCTGGCCATGGCGCGCATGATCGGGCATATCACCTATCTTTCGGAAATGCTTCTGGATGTAAAATTCGGCCGCCGGCTGCAATCCGCCAACCGCTTCAGCTATAACTTTACTTCCGAATTCGCCATCGAGAGTTATCTGAATTACAAGGGCAGCACGTTCACGCAGCGCTTCGATGCCAACAGCTACCTGTATATCACCAAGGCGATGGATTACTTCGATCTCAGCCGCGCGTACGGTCCACTCAAGCAAGCCTTTGCCCGGATCAAGGCACGCTGTCTTTTCGTCTCTTACAGCAGCGATTGGCTTTTCCCGACCCTCCAGACCAAGGAGATGGTGCGGGCCTTGTTGTCCAACGGCAAACCGGTCTCCTTCATCGAGGTCGATTCGCCCTTCGGCCACGATGCCTTCTTGTTGGAGGAAGAAAAATTGGGACGCATTGTCTCGGGATTCCTGACCGGGGTGGGCAAGGAGGTGGAGGCATGAACGCCCAGTATGTCGACCGCCTCAGCCGCACGGACCGGGATGTGATCATGACACTGGTGCCCGAAGGGGTCAGGGTGTTGGATCTGGGCTGCGGGGACTGCAGCCTGCTGAACCAACTTGTGTCCGAACGCAGGATCCGCGGCACAGGGGTGGATATCAACGGCGAGCATCTGGTCAACGGCCTGGCCCATGGCATCAATGTTTACCAGGGCGATCTGGATGAAGGCTTGGCCGATTTCCCCGATGGCTCCTATGATTATGTGATCTTGAACCAGACCCTCCAAGTGGTCAAAAATCCCCTGTTGGTGCTCCATGAAATGCTGCGCATCGGCGATTTCGGGATCGTGGGGTTCCCTAATTTCGCCCAATGGGGATTGCGGCGGGGGCTTTTTTTCGGCGGACGGGCCCCCAAATCGCCGGCCCTGCCGTTTGAATGGTTTGATACCCCCAACATCCG